>JAJYYF010000002.1 GCA_021801225.1 Microcaldota archaeon
TGGGGAGAAAATGACACAACTATAGAAAAAAAATTCGCATATGTATTTAAAGAGTACATTAAAAATAGTGAGGTTTCTATTATTAAAAATTCAAAACATACCTCGCATTATTCTAATCCTGAGGAAACTGCGCATATAGTAAATAGCTTTCTTTTAGATAAATAAAATATTAAAAAATAAATCTTTTAATATCCCCAACAAGGCTTTGATATGCTTCGCAGGCAGTCCAGCATGAAGGCTCCTTTCCCTCTTTTATTATTTTTCTTACTTCCTCAGCATCTACAGTATGCCACATATTCTCTATAGAGTAATTATAATCTCTTATATTGCCAATTACTCTCCCCCACATTATTGATGGGTAGACATTACCATAACTGTCCATAAAGAGTGAGGCGTCTAAACTCCTACTTTTCATAGGAGAGTTTCCAGTTAATATATATATACTCAACTTTTTAAGAAATGCATTTTCTATAAAAGGTATAGCTCCAAATTCAAATTTCCTTTTTTTAATTATAAAGTCTATCTCTTTAGCTAACTCCTCCTTATCAGCTCTTATGTCCAACTCCCCATTTTTATAATAGCTATCTGATATTTGTCCTACATTAAGATGGAAATCATTATGAGTTATCCAAGGCAACTCTGCCTTAACTTCATCTATGGTCTTCTCAAGCATTCCCTGATTAAACCTGCTCATTGTATATCCAAATATAAAAAATAAGTTTTTGTATTCTTTTTTTAATTTATTTAATCTCTTTGCCATATCTATTACTTTATCATAATTTCCAGGTACTCCTCTTATTTTATCATGTAACTCCCTATAACCATCTAAACTTAGAGTTATGGAAACTTTAGGAATTCCTAAAGATAAAATTTCTTTTAATTTCTTTTCAACCATATCATGATTGCACAATGAATTTGTTGGCATTGTGAGAACAAAAAGATCCTTGCAGTTCTGTTGGAAAGCCTTTGCTATCTCTACAATATCATTTCTTAAAAATGGTTCTCCACCTGTTATCTCAATCCATTTTAAGTAATTATTTTTAATTGAAATTTGTTTAATCTCTTCAAGTGTTAATTCATTTACTGGTTTAATCTGCCATATATTGCAGGTTAAGCAACGTGATTGACACCAATATGATATCGAAAAAGTTAATTTATATGGTTTAGCTAAGCTAGAAAAGTTACTTTTTAATGCGGTCAATCCTAATTTTGTAAATTTAACGGTATTCATCTATTACACTTACTTTTATTGTTTTTATCCTTTATTATATTATAATACTTTATATATTTGATTTATAATATTTACTGATAATATACTTATCACTATTGATTTAGGTATTTTAATGAGTCTTATAATATTTGTACGCCACGGAGAGAGTTCAGCAAATAAAAAACACATTTTATCTGATGAGTTGGGTGTTTATCCCTTGACAAAATTGGGAAGAGAGCAAGCAAATAAGACAGGAATAGACTTAAAAAAACTTAAAATAAATAAGGTTTTTTCTAGTCCTGTTTTAAGAACAATTCAAACATCTGAGATAATCTGTAAACATATTAAAAAAACAAATATAATTGATAGTCGGCTAACAGAAAGAAGGTTTAAAGAAATGAGAGGAACAAAGGTAAAAGATAACGGTTGGAAGTTACTTTACGGATACAAAATAGAACCATTTGAACTTCTTAAAAAAAGACTTAATTCATTTATAAAATCACAAGAAAAAAACTCCTGTATTTTAGCAGTAACGCATCATGATCCGATAGTATCTGTAATAGCATCAGTATACGATGTAGATCAACTGGTTAGTTTTTCTTTTAGACCCACCTATGCCAGTATAACCGCAGTACTTTCTGAAAACGGAAGTATAACACCTTTGTTTTTTGGTTTGAACTTTATGAATGACGAAGCTATTAAAAAAATACCTAAAAAGTATAAATGGTAATTATGAAAAAAGAACTTATTTCTGTAATTATACCGACATTAAATGAGGAAAACAACATAGAGAATGTTCTCAGAAAAGTTAATTCAATTCTTCAAGACACTGATCATGAAATAATTATTGTTGATGGCAACTCAAAAGACAAAACAGTCAAGATTGCTAAGAAATTCAATGTAAAAATAATTTATGATAATAAAGGGAAGGGTTCAGCTTTAAGAAAAGGTTTCAAAGTTGCAAAAGGAGATATCTTAATATCTATGGACGCTGATCTTTCAAATGATCCAAAAGAGTTAAAACTCATAATAAGCAGCATAAGAATAGGTTATGATATATGTATGGGTTCACGTTTCATGTCAGGTGGTGGAACAGAAGATATGTCTTTGTTAAGAAAGATAGGGAATAGATTTTTTGTATTTTTAGTTAACTTTTTCTTTAAATCACATTATACAGATCTTTGTTATGGCTATAGAGGTTTTAAGAAATCAGTAATAAATAAATTGGACTTAAAAGAAGATAGATTTGCAATAGAAACAGAAATAAACATAAAAGCTGCAAAGGAACATTTATCTATAATAGAGGTTCCGAGCATTGAAAAAAAACGTGATTTTGGAACAGGAAAGCTAAGGACTTTTGCAGACGGTTATAATATTCTAAAAACAATAATTAAGAATGTTTTTAATTAAAATTCAAAGAAGAAAGATATTTAAGGTTTTTTATATTATGTATTGTTGTAATTAAATGATATCTTCTAAAAAAATATTGAAAGATAGTAAAAACAAAAATTCAAAACAGCAATCTGCAATAGAATATGTACTTAGTTATTCATGGGCAATTATAATACTAATTGCCATAATTCTTATTTACTTTTACTACTCAAACAATCAAGTAACCTACTCATCTTCATATTGTTATATATCGACAGAGTTTCCCTGTTACCAAATTTTAATCAACTCTAACTCATTAGGAACCTCAGCGGTAGTTGTTTTTTCAAACAATGTAAATAAACCTTTATACTTTTCATCAACTTCATTTTCAATTAAATTTACTCCAAATTCACAATATTATTTAGGGAGTTGTCAACCAACAACCGTTCTACAAGGAGAACGTGTTACATGTACCGTTCTTGATCCTAATCTTACACTTCCTATAAGTTCTGAGGTAACTCCAGAGTTCTACTTAACATACTCTGAGTGTATATCACAAAATTGTAACTCAAACAACAAACAAGTAATATCCTTAACTACTTCAGGAAGCGGATTATCTTATGTTTATCAATATAATTTATCTACTAATAGTATAAAAACAACTCCTATTAAATATACATTAAATACATACTCATCTCCAGTTAGTGGAGGAAGTACCTCACCTTTAACTGGTAATTATAATAGTGGGCAATCAGTATCAATTTCAGAAAACCCTAATGCTGGTTACACATTTAATGATTGGACCTGTACAGGTACAGGTTGCTATTCTGGAACATCTAGTAATCCTACTATAATTATGGATTCAAACATAATAGAAACGGCAAACTTCAATCAATTACAAAGTTATACCTTAACAACAAATGCAGTTCCGAGTGACGGTGGAACAGTATCTCCTGCTTCAGGAAGTTATTACTCTGGATCACAGGTTACAATATCAGAAACACCTGCTTCTGGCTATGTATTTACTGGTTGGTCTTGTACTGGATCTAACTGTTATTCTGGAACTACTGACTCAGCAGTTATAACAATTGACTCTAATGTAGTAGAAACCGCAAATTTCCAACAATCAGTTGCTACTTATACACTAGCAACAAATTCAGATCCAACTAATGGTGGAACAACAACTCCGGTAAGTGGCTCTTATCAAGCAGGTAATTCAATAACAATATCTGAAACACCAGCTTCTGGTTATGTATTTAATGGTTGGACATGTACTGGCGCAGGATGTTATGCAGGAACATCTCCATCAAACACAATAATAATCAGTGCAAACACTGTAGAAACAGCTAACTTTAAAAAGCAAACAGGTTTTTATTATCCAGTTCCAACTTATACCTATCCATCAAAGGATACTTATTTCTACAGCAATAATAACGGTGGACAAACGATAGGGCTAGTAAGCGATATGTACCACAACAATGTGTTGAACAGTATAGGTAGCGCATACTATGAATCTAATCACAATTACATTACAGTTTCTAGAGACGGTTATGTTTATGACTTATCTAAGTTTTATAATGATGGAAATAGCAGTTTCACAGCTGCTCTAGTAATAATAAATACATCTACTGAATCAGTAGTTAAGGAAGCTTTAATAGCAAACTCAACTGCAAATACGACTATAATTCAAGGAGTAGCTTCTGGAGATGGCTATTCAATGCAGTTTAACTCATCAGGTTCACTTTACATCTTAATAGGAGGGACATCATCAGCTTTTAATACACCAGAAGGCCCATATTTAGTAATAATCAATAAAACTGATTTGCAAGATGCTATGACATCCTCTAATTTATTCTACACTTACAATAAAATACAAGTTAAAAACTTAACTAATATTGTCGGATCATCGGCTTCAGATGCAGCATATAATCCTTACTTCACAAGTTTCATAATGTTAGGTAATTATGCTTTTATTTCAAACTCAACTAATTTATATGTATTAAATACCACCAAAAATAACTCAATGGCAGCAAATATATTAATAAACAAATTCGGACCTTCAATAGGTTCTGCTTCTGGAATAATAAATATGGTAACAGATGGAAACTTTATGTACTTTGCAATGGTCAATGGAACATCTTCATCTGAATACAACTCGTCAATAGCATCATTTAACACAACATCGTTAAAGATAAACTACACAAACGTAGCATTATCTTTAAGTAACTATACTGTTGGTGCAACATTAAGTAGTAATCTTACTGATCTTTATGTTGTACTATCAAACGAAACCGTATACACATTTCCAGTAAGTGGAAGTGGCGTTTCCAGTGTAAAGAGTGTTCAGAACTTCAGATCCACTGATCCCTACGTTAATTATCCCGATTCTATTCCATTAGCTACGGGCTCACAATATAACTTTGTTTCAAGTGCAAATAGTACTGATTTATATGTAAGCACAACGGTAGGTTCTGGAAACTTTTATGAAATTTATAATCTTAAATCAGGTTCTCAAGATGGTGTTCTGGGCCTAGAAAATAACTTAAATACTCCTAAAACTTATGGAAATGCAGACATTGTATACGCACCACAAAATAACTACAATATATACACAACAGGCGCTCAGAAATCAGGAAATTATTATAATCCAGGTTCTACAAACTTTGGACAGGTTAGTATTATAAGCAGTGCATACTTAATAAACAAAGAAAATGTTACATTACCATCTACATTTTCTCCTACTGCATTACTTTATGATGGAAATAACTTAAGAATTGGAGGTTATAACTACACTGGCAATACTATAAATGATGGACAAGCGTTATTGACTACTGCTAATACTACACAAAATATTGTTAACTCAAATATTGTAGCGCCAGAAGCGCAAATTTCATACTTTTATAACTCTGGTTATCCAATGACTCCTGAAACAAGTACGTATTATTTACCAATGGTGGCTGATTTTTCACAACCAAATGGAAATTTCTTCTCAATATACCCTTCAGGAAGTGTAAATTACGAGTTTTATGCTCAAACTTTATCCCAAGTGTTTCCAACAAATGTTATTTTATCTGGTATGGCTGCAACAACTAGTAATTCTCAAGCTGCAAACTGCCCTTCAGGAGGTCCTTGCGCTGCAGGAAACTTATATCTAACCCCTTATCAAACAATAGATGCTTTTTCATCTATGTCCTCATCTTCTGGTTCTGTTTGTGCTGCTGAAGCAAATTATGGTTTTGCATCAACTTCTACTGTTTATATAAATGGAATGCTTGAAAAAAATAACGATATGACTGTATTATCTTATCAAACTCAACTTCAAGATGATTATAGTGATGCTCCTGGTCCTGCTCCTGGAGGTATGGGCGCAACGGCAGCTCAAATAGTTTTCAATTATCCATTAAATGATACTATAGCTTCAACATACAATGCAAATGGGAATAGTGATACTCAAACCGCCGCGGGCACTGGAGATGCCGGAGCTTTTAGTTGTTCTTCGCCACCTAGTCCAAATGAGTTTATAACTTATAGTTATTGGACAGTAACTGATTCGGGATTATTATCTCAATCAACTAACTCAATTTTAACAAATCCTCCTGTAGTTCCAGTTAATAATACACCATATGTTTACATGTTAAGTCCAGAAAACGGAGAAGTTGCAATATACAATAAGAATACAAATGCTTTCAGTACGATATCACTTCCTCATTTTAATTTCTATGATACCATTTACAACAACAAAAGAGATGCTATGACATCTACAACTAACGGAACATTTGTTTTTGTAGGTTATTCAACTCCATTTTCTAATTGCGCAATTGCAACGATAAATACACAACTTCAAAAAATAGTTAAAATAAACTATGATTCAGGTGCCAATGGTGGTGGTTGTTTTACGGGCGGACCTGGAGAAATGATAGTATCTCCGGATGGTAAGTACTTATATTCTGGTATTGCTAGTGTTACTAATGGAGGTTCAGTATACAGTATTTATGATCTAATTACTTATAACTCTACATTTGAAAATGGACCTAGTGGCGAGTTTAATGTTTCCTTTGCTAATACGGGCACATTCACATTGCCTATCGGAACTGAATTTGGCTATGGTTCAAACGGATTAGGCGATATGACTTATCAAAGAATTGCAATATCTACAAATGCGCAACCTTTACCGTGATATTATGTATAACTCAAATATAAACAATATTGATTCAAAAGTAAAACACTCTAAAAAGAATGTTGCAATTGCTGTAATTTTAGTTATAGTTATTTTTTCAATAATTGCATATGTGATTAGCACTAATTACAATGTACAACATCAAAGTTCAAACGGTATAAATAATGTTCCAATAAATGTCAAGCTTAGCTCTGCTGTTGGTTCAGGTTCATATCATTATTTTAACTTAACGAGGAGTAGTACAATTAGAAATATTACACTTATTAACCAATTATATAACTTAAACATCTCAAATAGAAACATAACAAGCGGAGTGAAGGTAGCATATTATGGGTCTAACTCGGTATTAGAGTTAATATCAATTCTTAATACATCTGCTTCAAATAATTATCACAGCACTTTAAATCACGAGTTAATAACACATCAATACTCTCCAATTTACAATAAAACATACAATGGCGTAAATTATTCTGAACTTTATCGTATTTATAATGGAAATGTAAAATCATTTCTTATTTTAGGATATTATAAAAATTACTTTGCAGTTATTTTATCAACTGGAAATTATAGCACATCTTCAGTTACAAATTACACAATTCCTGCACTAGTGAATATAATAAGTTCTCAAACAACTTAAATATTTATTTAATAAAAAAATAAAAAGTTTACTTTATTCTATGCGTTTTGCATCTTGCTTTTTATTACTCTTTTTAATTTATCCCCGAACGTTTCGTAAATTCCATTTAACTTAATTATTTTAATTTCTTTTTCAGAAGATTTCACTCTAAAAGAATCCCCTTTTCTAATAGTACCAACAGTAAAGTTATCATACCTTAGAACTCCTTCATACTTTGAAATCTCTATCTCAATTGTTTTATTTGAGTTTACTACAAGCGCGTTTCTATAAGGTCCATCGGGATTAATAAATGTAATACAAAAAAGATTATTCTCAAGAAGTATAGGCCCTCCTGCACTTCTATTATAAGCTGTAGAACCTATTTTACTACTTATTATAACTCCATCTCCTCCTACAACAAATGGGTATATATGTTGACGCTTGTTGTTTATGATCTCATAAACTTTGAAGCTTACTTCCCCAACACTGTTTGATAAGTAACACTCGTTAATTGCATAATATTTTTTATTTTTATACGTTAAGAGAAGTTTTTTACCTAATAATTCAACATGATAATTTTTATTTTTTAATAAATGTATTACTTCATCAATTCTATCTACTCCTAAATCTGAGTAATAGCCTGTACTATCATCAGTATTATCCCGTATTAAAAGTATGGGACAGGAAGTTTTTTGTGCTGCATGAATAAATGTACCATCTCCTCCTATTACTAGGCAAATCTCTCCGTTTTTTACTACCTCAAAGTTACTTCTTATCTTTCTTTCTATTTCTGGATACTTTTTTTTAGTGAAAAGAGATACGTTCATACTTATTTACCATTTTCATTATTTTTTCCATAAAAGAAATGTATTGGTCTTCCTAAACCTGCTTCTGCTACTTCCTGTATTTGTTCAGTATATGTTGGATGAGGATGTATTGTATCTGCAATGTCTTCTAATGTTGCACCCATCTCTATGGCTAACGCAGCTTCAGCAACCATTGCATTTGCATCAGACGATACAATTTCAATACCTTTCACTACTTTATTTTTATCATATGCAATCTTAACAAAGCCATCTGTCTTGTTCATTGCTATTGCTCTTCCAAGTGCAGTTAATGGGAACTTTTTAATGTAAATTCCTGTTTTTTCAGAAACATCTCCTGCTATTCCAATTTCTGGGTCTGAAAATACAACTGCTGGTATTACGACATTGTCGAAACCGGCATTTTTTCCAGCAGCTACCTCTGCCGCGATGACCCCTTGTCTCATTGATTTATGTGCAAGCATCGGTTCCCCTATAACATCTCCAATTGCTAATATCTTTTCATCTGCTGTGTTTAACGATTGTCCGACAGTTATGAAACCTTTTTGATCTACAACTACTTTAGTATTTTCTAAACCTAAATTATCAGTGTATGGTTTTAATCCTACTGCTACAACAACTAACTCGTGCGGTATTTCTTCTCCTGACTTCAATTTAATTGAGGTTTGTGTATGTGACTCAGGAACTGAGTTTTTGTAAATTTTAACATTTAACTTTTCAAGGCTTTTTTCTATTATTGAAACAGCTTCAGGATCAAAATGTGATAGAATAGTTGATCGTGCAAGTATAGAAACAGAAACACCAAGCTTAGCATAAAGTGTAGCTAACTCTACTGCAACATATCCTGCTCCTATTATTGTTAATGTTTTAGGTATTGTTGAAAGCATTAATGCTTTTTTATAGTCAAGTATGTAGTCATTAAACTCAAAGCCCTTTAACTCTACTGGGACAGAACCGGTTGCTATTATTGCGGTATCAAAATCAATCTCAGTTCCATTAGTTATCTGTAACTTTTGAGAGGATATGAATGTTGCTCCGCCTTTTACTATCTCTATTCCATTAGAGTTACATAAAAATTCTACACCTTTTTCTAGCTTTTCAGAAACGCCCATTCTCCACTCTAATATTTTTTGTGCATTTATTTTTGGCTCAGCTTCTATTCCGAAGTTTTGTGAGTTCTTTGCTTTGTGGTATATATCAGCAATGTGCAATAGTGTTTTAGACGGTATACACGCATAGTTTAAGCAATGGCCACCCATCTTGTCCTTTTCTATTATAATTACTGAAAGACCTAGCTCAGCGGCGCGTATAGCCGCGACATAACCTCCTACACCACCACCTACTATTGCAAGATTTACTTTTTCAGGTATAGAGCCCATTACCATAAAATCAACTAAGCAATTAACTCTAGAAAATCAGGATCCTCTAGATATCTTTTCAGTGCATTACCAAAAGCTACTGCATCAGCTCCATCAACTACTCTGTGATCAAATGTAAGTGAAAATGGAAGTATTTTTCTTATTTGAATCTCACCATCTTTGACTACAGGTGTATCTCTTATTAGATGTATTCCTAATATTGCAACTTCAGGATAATTTATCATTGGGACTGAAAAATCTCCTCCTCCTAAACTTCCTATATTGGTTATAGTAAATGTTGAGTCTGACATATCCTCTAATGAAACCTCTGCTTTTTTAACTTTCTCTGACAACATTTGTATCTCTTTTGCAATATCTGAAATATTCTTCTTCTCAGAATTTTTTATAACTACAACCTTTAATCCATCAGGACCTTGTGCTGCTAATCCTATATTGTAATATTTTTTTAATATTATCTCAAGTTTTTCATGATCATAACTAGAGTTAAATCGTGGATTCTCTTTAATTGCTTCTATTGTTGCCTTAATTATAAATGGTAAGAAAGTAAGCTTTACATTTCTTTTAGCCATGTTCTCCTTTTCCCTTTTTACTAAATCGTAAAGATTTGTTACATCTATGTGATCCATATGCACTGCTCTTGGTATTGACCATGATAACTCCATATTCTTTGCTATTGCTTTTCTTGTTTGTGTTAATGGAACTCTTTCAATATCTTCTGTGTGTGACTTTTCTAATGTTTCTGAAAACTTAGGGATTGATGTTTTCTTATTTGTACTTATTGAAGCGGATCTAACATCATTTTCAAGTATCTTTCCATTAGGACCTGTTCCTTTTACTGTATTTATATCAATATTCAAGTCTCTTGCAAGTTTTCTTACGCCTGGTGTTGCAATGACCTCTGTTTTTTGTTGTTGCTTTGTTGTATTCATTTGTGGTTGAATTGTATTTGTTTGTTGTTGATTTATGTTTGTTTGCGGTTGTGTCGTAGTTTTTTGTGGCTGTGCTGTGCTAGTTGAAGGAGCATTAATTGCAGCATCAGAATCCGGCGCAAAACCAAACTCCTTGATACTTTCTTGTTCGTGTATTGCCTTACTGATAACACTACTTGATGGTCCTTGTGTTGTTTGTTGAGGTGTTGTTGTAGAAACATCATCTCCTACAAATGCTATTGTATCTCCTGTCTTAAGTGTTGTATTTTCTTTTGCAACTATCTTTAACTTACCAGATACTGGTGCAGGTATATTTACTACTGCTTTGTCAGTTTCTATCTGTACTATAGTTGTATCTTCTTTTACCGAATCTCCGTCTTTGAACAACCATTTTTTAACATTTCCCTCTGTTATTCCTTCTCCAACATCAACAAATTTTAACTCTTTCATAACTCAACCCTTTAACAGTTTATCCAATGCATAAGATATCTTCTTTTCATTTGGAACATAGAAGTTTTCATATCCTGGATATGGATATGGGAAACTATTTCCACCTACTCTTACAATAGGCGCATTTAATTTATAAAGCGCTTTTTCAGAAATTCTTGCTGCTATCTCCGCTCCTACGCCAAAACTTAATGATGCTTCGTGAACAATGGCAACTCTTCCTGTTTTACTAACACTTTCTAAAATAGTTTTTTCATCTATTGGATTTATAGTTCTCAAATCAATTATCTCAGCATCTAGCTTTTTCTTTTCAACAACACTTTTAACTACCGGAACCATAGTTCCATATGTAACTATACTTAATTTACTGCCCTCTCTCACTACCTTTGCTTTTCCTATTGTAACTTCATATGGTTCTTCAGGAACTTCTTCTCTAAATAAACGGTAAAGTTTTGTTGGCTCTAAAAATACAACTGGATCATTCATTCTAGACGCTTTTATAAGCAAACCTTTTGCATCATAAGGTGTAGATGGTTCCACAACTATTAAACCACCAATGTGCGAGTAGTACGTTTCTGGACTATCTGAGTGATGTTCTAGTGTTCTGACACCTCCACTTACAGGTGTTCTTACAACCATTGGTAAACTCATATTAGATCGTGTTCTAGTTCTATATCTAGAAGCGTGATTTATTAATTGTGAAAAACCTAAGAACATAAAACCTGCGAACTGAATCTCTGATATAGGGTGTAAACCTGAAAGTGCCATCCCTATAGATGTTCCAATAATTCCTGATTCAGCTAATGGTGTATCAACTACTCTATTTTCACCATACTTTTCTAATAAACCTTCAGTAACTCTGAAAACACCACCGTCTTTTCCTACGTCTTCTCCTAAAATTAACGCTTTGTCATTTTCTTTCAATATTATATCTAATGCATTGTTAAGTGCAGAAACCATATTCATTTGCATAAAAACACCTACTGCCAAAAGTTATTCGCCTCAGCTTCATCAAACTCTTCACGAAGTGTTTGTGGCATAAAGCTGTAAACTGTACTAAACATACTTCTAGGATCTGGTTTAAATCTTTCAGCTTTTTCTACAGATTCATCAACTAATTTAGAAATTGCTTCAGTTTCTTGTTGTTCTCTTGCATCATTCCATAATCCTTTTTTAACTAAATACTTTTTAACACGTTCAATAGGATCTTTCTTTTTCCATGTTTCTACCTCAATATCTGTTCTGTACTTTGTAGGGTCATCAGATGTAGTGTGTAAACCCATTCTGTATGTTACACACTCTATTATCATTGGGCCTTTACTTGAGTTTGTTATTGCATCTTTAGTTGCTTTATAAACAGCTAAAACATCATTTCCATCTACTTGAATAGAATCGATACCTACTGCTATAGCTTTTTGAGCTAATGTTTTTGCCATTGTTTGTTCATTTCTAGGTAGTGAAATTGCCCATTGATTATTCTCTATTATTGTTATTAGTGGTACTTTCCAAACGCCTGCGAAGTTAATTGCTTCATAAAAATCTCCTTCTGAAGTTCCTCCATCTCCGACATAAACTAAAACGGCCGAGTCTTTTTTAAGATATCGTTGTGCAAAAGCAATTCCTGTAGCATGTGGCATCTGCGTTGCAACGGGAACTATTATTGGAAATGCATTGAGCTCTTTTGGAAAAACATTTCCTTCCTCAAAACCTCTCCAGTATAAGAATAATGAGTCCATTGGAACTCCTCTTTCTATAAATACTCCATGTTGTCTAAAAGCTGGAACAAAGATATCTTGTTTTCTCATAGCCATTGCTGTTCCTATCTGTGTCGCTTCCTCACCTAGTAAAGGTGCATATGTTACTGCACGTCCTTGTCTTTGAAGACTAAGGACTTTAGCATCGACAGCTCTTGCAAGCATCATTCCTTTATACATCTCTAAAATCTGAGAATCACTTATGTCCTGTGGCATAACTGTCTGATCTATTTCTCCCTCTTCATTCATTATTTGAAGATATTTAACTGAGCCATTAAACGCTTCACTTATCAAAAAAACACCGATTTATATAAAAACAATAATACTATTTAAATACTTCTAAATGATTAAGGTAGTTTTCTATCGGTAGTTTTTTAAATAATGTTTTATTACATCGTTTAAAGACGAATAGCAAACTTGAGTATATAAATCAGGATAAACAGAACATTTTACGATTATATGAACAATGTAATACAAGGAAAAAAACCAGTAACAGACTCTCAAAAGCATATTGGAATAAACGTAGATCCAAGCAACTTTTCAGATTTAATAAACAGTCTTAGAGACAGAACACCTTCAAAAACAAAACCAATTCTAAGAGAAGGAAAACGTAACTACATTAACGGAAGTAGTATATTAGAATTATAATTACTTAATTTAATTTTTTATTAAGCTTTTTCTCCTAATAAAGCAAGCTTTGCTAGCATAGCTTCTAGCTGTATTCTATCATTTGCGCCTTCTACTATTCTGTAATTGCAATCTCCTATCTGTGAGATTAAACGAAGCTTCTTTTTATCATCTAAATCCATAGAAACAGCTTCTCTATAGCATTGTACTAGTACATCTTCACCACTCATACCATGTACTAATGTTAATGTATTTAACTCTGTTCTTGCCTTTTCAAAATCTCCTGAAATTGCACATCTAAGCATTGCAATTACTTCTTTCGGACGAGCTCTAGCTGCAATTTCATAAATAGAAGCTTCTGTTATCTTTTTTTCAGTTACTGCTGCACTTTGAAGTATATTGGTTAATCTTCTTAAATCTCCTTCACATACATAAAGTAATGCTTCAACTGCCTTTTCATCAATATCCAATGATTCTGAAGCTGCAACTCTTTTTATATAAGCTTTCATCTCTTCTTCTTTCAATGGCTTAAATCTAAGAACAACACACCTACTTTGTATAGGGTCTATTATTTTACTTGAGTAGTTAGCTCCTAATATAAATCTAGTTGTAGCTGAGTACTTTTCCATAGTTCTCCTAAGTGCATGTTGTGCTTCTGGCGTGAGAGCATCGGCTTCATCAAGAAATACTATCTTAACTAAACCACTCGATAAAGGAATTGTTCTTGCAAACTCTTTTACCTTTCCTCTTACTACCTCAATACCTCTCGAGTCGCTTGCGTTTAGCTCAAGAAACGCTTCGTTTATTGATGTCCCATATAACTCCTTTGCCATTGCTATTGCAGATGTAGTTTTTCCGACTCCTGCAGGTCCTGCAAAGATCATACTAGGAAAACTTTTAATTTTAACAAAAGCCTTTAATTTTTCAACTATCGCATCCTGACCTATTACTTCTGTTAATTTAGAAGGTCTATACTTCTCTGTCCATGAAAGATCTATCTCGGCCATGAAATCAATAATTATTAATTTTAAGTACTATTAAGAATACTTAGTATAATATTAAAGATAAAAATATAAAAACTATGACATTATTTTCTACTCCTAACTCAACACACGTCTTATATTTTCTATGTCAAATTCAATTCTTTCTTTATCTGTAATTCCTTTATATCCAGGTAGAGGGTCTATTAATTTTATGCCATTCTCAACTATGAATATGTTTCCTCCTCCTTCTGAGTTACCCACCAATATATCTCCATGTCCGATATTATTTTGATGCAATTTGTAGATAACTGGAATTACACACTCATTAAGGTATTTTACTCTTTTATCTCTTTTTAAAGAAAGAAAAGGTGTTCCACTTACATTTTCAGCAAGATAACCTACTACATTATTTCTAAAAGTGACTAAACATATCGGTATAGCTGTACTTTCAGGCATTACTCTGTATATCTTTTCAAGTTGATTGAACTCTCCTGTTATCTCTAACTCTTTGTATCTGACCACTACTGCTCTTTCTGATCTGAATGGATGTTTAAAACTAGCTGTATCAAAAACGTCCTTTCCAAAAAGAAATCTATTATCTTGATATATGTCTGATCTTATACACTTAAAAAATACATTATTATTTTTTAATCCTCTTTTTTCTAAACCCGAACATAACTCTACAGAATACAAATCTATTTTTTCTAAAGGGAATTGCTTTGTTTTAAAAGCAGAAGAAGACATGTTCATATCTAAAGTTATAAACTTTCAGATATTTAAATTAGCCCCAGCCAGATTCGAACTGGCGTTTGCAGGTCCAGAGCCTGCCGTCCTTTTATGTCCTAATTAAAAGGTGACCACTAGACGATGGGGCTTTAATTGTAGTTATTTTATTTATTTTGTTAAAGAGAGTTATTAAACTTTATTGTTTAAATATTAACATTTGTTTAATTAATGTGTTAATATATGGCAAACGCTAGAAGTAATATTCCCACAAAAGAAGAGCTTACTGACTTAATAATAGCAGACATAGCTTTATCTATAGCATTTTCTATTATTTTAGGATTTAAAAATTTCATATATTACTTTCCTATGGCATTAATTGCGGTAACAGTTTCATTTATACTTCATGAATATATGCATAAAATTACTGCACAGCATTTTGGAGCTGTAGCTGCCTTTAAAAGATCTGATTTTGGTATAATAATTGCCCTTGTAACCAGTTTTATTGGATTTTTAATGGCAATGCCCGGAGCAACAATGATATACACTAACAACTTCACAAAAAGAGAAAACGGAATAGTTTCATTAGTAGGTCCTTTAACAAACTTGATACTGTTCTTTATTGTGTTTGCATTAGCATTTCTAATACAATTTAATACATACATAGAAGCAACATTAATTTTTACTGCATTCATTAATCTATGGTTAGCTTTCTTCAACATGCTCCCCATCTACCCACTTGATGGAAGTAAGGTTTTAAGTTGGAACAAATTAATTTATGGGACCATGCTTATTGCAACCATTGTGCTACTTATTTATCTAACTCCGTTTATAGGATTTTCAGTAATCGGAATGATATATAACATAATCTTCTTGTTAATTATTGCGATAATAATGTCAACACTCTACAGAGGAATACTGTTTCGTGGATTTTAATAAGAAAGGTTTTTATATCAAATAAAATATATGCTTCTATCGATTTTATGTATTTTAATATGAAATCTGATGATGCTCAGAAATGGAGCCAAGATAAATTATCTAAATTAACAAAAAAAACTGATACGTTAGAGAATTATATCCATGCAGGTATAATAAAGAGGGCAAAGAGTTATTATGAAAAGGAACTAAAATGCACAACTAATCAAATAGAAATTAGTGATTTCGTAAACGCTAGAAGAGTTACTGACACTGTTGTGGTTTGCGATAACAAAATACAAGATAAACCACATCCAAAAATATTTGAGCATATATTATATAATTGCTATGGAAGTTTTACAGAAAATTATAAAATAATGAATAAATTTTTTCAAAAATTATATGATACATTTGGTCCAAAATTAGAAAGTACTTACTCTACAAAATTATTAATTAGTAGATTAAAAATGTTAGATGACATCTGTGAAAGTTCCTTTGATATTTACATTAAACATTTATTAGCACTTGAAACTGAAACTGAAAAGGATCAAATCAGAACAACCTCTAATTTATTTAAGATACTTAAAAAAGAACAGGGAAAACTAACAGACGATTTAGAAGGCCTTATTGAAAAGTATAGATAAAGTGAAAATATGTCTAATGAGCCATCAAAATTAACAAAAAATCAAAAAATAGTTAAAGATTGGCAGCAGGATACAGTAATGACAAACATAGCCTTTTTAGATAAAAGACTAACTGACATCGATGAACGCATTTTTATAAAATATCTTCGTGTATTAAAAAGAGAAAAAAAAGATCCTGAGTTTATTTATTGTGCACTAGAAAACTGTTCAAATGATTTAGTGAATAGTTCTAATAAAGTAATAAAAACAATCCAAGAAATATCTAATTCAACTTATACATTAGCTGATACTAAATTAAATAATAGACTTGGAGCTATAAAATTATTGAGTAGAAATATAGACATCTTTAGGGATAGAATAGAGGAGCAAATAGTCAATATAGAAGAAAATCTCCCAAAGCTATATTTACATGAACTAATGCACATACGCGTGAAAATATTTTCTAAAATACTTAGAAATCACTCAAAAGATTTTTCTACAGATTGTAAAAAAATAATTTCATAAAGTAATTAAATCATTTCTATGCTTGGCTTCATAGGATTTGCTCTGCTTGCTCTTTGAGAGTTTGATTCTTTCTCTTTTTGAACCTGTATTTGGACTCCTACCATTCTTGAAATATAATCCCTAGACGAGCTTAATAATTCATACTCTTCTTGTTCATCAACCTCGCATCTTCTTAGTTCATTTACTTTTTTGAATAACTGCGAAAGATATTTTGCTGCCTGTTCTTTATTTACATCTTCTCCCAAGGCATTTATTGTTGCATCTATTTTTTTAGTTTCAATTAACGAGTTCAGTGCATTACGTTTCCATTGATCAGCAACAATAATATTACAAGATGAAATATTTGGTATCTTTTTCTTTGTTAACTCATATGCTTGTTTTATATCTTCTATTAAAGAGTCTAGTCCTTGCTCTTTTTCTTCCAATTTAACATCAATTAGCTCTTTATTTATATCAGGCCATTTTTCAGTAGATGTAAAGGTCGTATTACCCATAACGTGCCATAGCTCTTCAGATATGTGTGGTGCAACAGGCTGGAGCATTAAGGAAATATCTGAAAGATAGTCTTTTAGTACAATAGAGTTGTTGCCTCCCCTACTAAAATATCTTTTCAATTCTATTGATGTATTAAATATTATATTAGTTACAATATCCCTTAATTCTAATTTCTCCATAGCATTTGTTAATATAATTTTTTTATTATTTAATTTAGAGTATAACCAATAATCAATATTTTCTAGTTTATTACTTGGAATTTCGTTTAATTTAACACAACAATCAAAAAAGAAATCTAATTTGTCTTTAATACTTTTTGCAGTTTCTACATTAAAATCTGAATCATTAAAAAGATCTGTGTTTCCTATCTCAACTAATCTTAAAATATCTGAACCATAATCTTTAACTGCATCTTTAGCTAAAAGTACATTTCCTAAACTTTTACTCATTTTCTCTCCGTTCATCATAACTAAACCGTTAACGACGATGTGTTTTGGCCAGTATTTTTTATCAAAAATGAGCACATGATTGAAAATGTACATTGTTAAATGATTGAATATTAAATCAAGTCCTGAATGTCTTGATGTCTCAACGTACCAATACGTAAAGGATTCACGTGATTTTTTAATTATTTCATAATCAATTTTTGTATTATTTGAAACTTGCTCTATATCTCCTATGCCTCTAAATACAAAATCAAAAAATTCAGGAGTTAGTTTTTCTTCACTAACTTTTTCTATTAAATAATTTATTGTATAATATGCCATATATATCGTAGAATCAGAAAGTGACTCTATAATATAATTTTTATCTAATGGAAATTTTGTACCTAATCCCTGTGCCCTTGCTACGGCCCTTAGATTTATCCAATTTATTGCAGACAATAATGCATTTTTAGATTTTGATGGGATTACATCTATCTCAGATAATGCCTCTATTGCTGAATTTTTCCAGTTTTGATCACCATAATTTATAAACCATTGATTATCAATTACCTTAACAACAATCTCAGTTCCGCATCTGCACAAAACCTTTGTTTTATTTGCTAAAATATAAATAGGGAAATATTTTTTATTTGAGGATAAACTCTCCTTTATCTTTTCTCTTGTTTCCAACTCAGGCATGTTTTCATAACCTGGAAATATCATTACTCCGTTATGTGCCTCTTCTTTGTACTCTAATTTAGTTGCTTCCTCTATCTTTTCGTCAGATGAGTTGATATCGCCAGAAACCTTTGTTAAATAATATAAAGAAGGTATTTCAGTTTGAACTCCATTTATTTTTAATACAGTTATTGGCTTAATCTCCTCTTTTAAATAACCAGAATTATATAATTTTTTTAATGCTACATAATCAAAAGGGGCATGTGCAGGTACACTCATTACACATCCTGTACCTATATCTTCTTTTACAAAAGATCCAGGTAATATAGGTATCTCAACTTTTGATAATGGATTAATACATTTTTTATTTAGTAACTCCTGTCCTTTTATTTCAGATATTTTTTCTAATTTTAATTGAAAAATTAATTTTTCATACGTTTGCTGAGATACAATAATATTCTGTGAATCGTTTATTTTACATATGTAATATGTAACTTCTGGTTTAACAAAAACATTAGTTACGCCATAAATAGTCTCGGGTCTGTATGTTGCACATATTAGACCGTATTGTTCACCTACAATATCAAAAATTATTCCTGATTCTTGTTCTATTTCAGGTTCAATGTCGCTTTTTGTATCGTGCATGCCTACTGCATTATTTTCTTTTTTACACCAACCTACAGGATGGTTTCCTTGAACTAAACAGTTCTTTTCTTTTAGAATACCAAACTGCCATTCTATAAATTTACTAAACTTTGGATCTATAGTGGTAAATACTCTTCTCCAATCCATACTAAATCCAGAAATCTTCATCCCGCTTTTTACCTCATTTGCAAAGTAAGTTCCCATATAAAGCGGATCAGACATCTTTTCAATTTCTTGATCTGGAATTCCAAAACTCCTGAAATCATTAAGTATACTTTGATCCTTATCTTTTACCTTATTTGCTTGAGCTAAAAGAGGTATTCCTGTTAAATGAAAACCGATAGGATAAAGAACATTAAAACCTCTCATTCTTTTATATCTTGCAACAGCATCTGCCGTTCCATATGTTCTAAAATGTCCTATATGTTGTGGTCCGTTAGGATATGGTATTGCTGCAGTAATCATAAATGGTTTTTTTTGATTTATTTCTGATTCAAAAAGTTTTGCGTTGTTCCATTCGCGTTGCCATTTAGCTTCAATAAAATTAATATCTAACATTTTATCAGTTATATATAGATATTACTTTTTATATTCTTTTTGTTTAAAAATTTATTATTGCATTTTAATCGGCATTTTCAAAACATATCAGTATATAAATATTACTTACCTTATATTACTATTTTAAATTTAAACTAATTGATATACATGAAGGATAACATTAAAATGGATTTCACCTGCGTAAATAAGAATTTTAAAAGTGGCATTTTAAGAATTTTGATAATTAAAAAATTGGAAAACAAAAAAACACACACATACGCACTGATGAAAGAGATACAATCAAATAAGAAAATTTCTTTAAATGTTACAAAAAATGATATATATAATGTAATATTGGCAATGGAAAAATTAGGTTTGATAAAATATACATTAAACAAAAAAAATAAAACTCAGAAAGTTTTAGAACTAACTCCCAGAGGTAAATCACTATCAAAAAAATTTAAATTTATAGTTAAGAATTATTTAAAATCATTGAATGAACTAATGGTGGAAATGAATGAATGATTATGCAGTAGTCATTAAAGATATTAAAAAAGTATTTGGAACCTTTCAAGCAGTTAAAGGGATATCCTTCAATATTAAAAAGGGAGAAATTTTTGGTATTTTAGGACCTAACGGAGCTGGAAAAACAACTACCTTGAATATGATATTAGGTTTACTGAAACCAACATCAGGAAGTATAACAATTGAAGGATACGATAATGTTAAAAATTCGATCAAAGTTAAGCAGTTATTAGGCTTCATGACTCAGGAAACTGTAGTAGATGGATATCTTAAAGCTAGAGATAACTTGGAAATATTTGCAAGGTTGTATCATGTTCCTGAAAATGAAATTGAAAAAAGAGTTAATAAGGCATTAGAAGATGCTAACTTAAAAGAATTTGCAGATAAACCAGCTGGTACATTCTCAGGAGGAATGCAAAGAAGATTGAATCTTGTAAAATCTATGTTACAAGAACCGAGTATATTAATTTTAGATGAACCTACTACAGGTTTAGATGTACAAAGCAGAGTCGGAATGTGGGATAGTATTAAGAAGTTAAATGATAAGGGCATAACTGTTATCTTAACTACTCAGTATTTAGAGGAGTCTGATGCGTTGTGCGACAGAATAGCAATAATTGATCATGGTGAAATAAAAGCAATAGGCACTGCTTCAGAGTTAAAAAGAATGGTTTCAGAAGGAAATATACTTGAGATAACACTTAAACCAGAGGACATAGAAAAGGCAAAAAAGATTATGACAAGCAAATTTAATTTAGAGATATCTACAAGAGGAGATATAATCAGAAGTAACATTGAAAAGGACTCGATGGGATTATCAATTAAAATTGCGCAATATTTAGAAAAAGAGAAGATAAACGTTCTTGCTTATAGTGTACATCTTCCAACAATGGATGATGTTTTCATAAAGCTTACAGGAGCTAGTTTCAGAGATGATACTTCTTCAGAAAATATTGCTTCTAAAGCTAGATTTAGGAGGTAATTAGTTGACACTTTTTAATGATTCAATAACAATTGCAAAAAGAGAAATGTTAGTTTTCAAAAGTAATCTTAGGACTAATATTATAAGGTCACTAATGTTTCCTCTAATAATTATATTATTTTTTGGGAATTTAGGTACATCTGTGTCTAATGTTCCTGTTGCAATAGTAAACTTAGCAAATAATCAAATTTCAAATCAATTTATAAGTACTTTACAAGGACAGAATATTATAAATATAATTACACTTACAAATCAAGAAACGGCCCTTTCATTGCTTCAAAATGGTGAGGTCACCGCAATAATAACAATAACACCATCATTTCCTCAAAATCAGAATGGAAATCCATCTGTTTACATTTATTACTCAAATAGCGAGTTTAGTACTGTAAGTGCCATACTTCCATTTATAGAAAGCACTGCGTCAAGTTTTGGAAGTTCTGTGCAGCAAAAACAACAACAAACTGCACCAATAGTTTCTTCAAATCCTACAACAGGCGCATCAAGTAACTATCGTGACTTCATAATTGCAAGTGTAATAATAATGGCAACTGCGTTCGGTTCAATTTTTGGAAGCGGATTCTCAATAATAGTAGATAGGCAGTTGGGAACTATAAAATCATTTTTAGTAGCTCCAATAAATAAAGATGCGATTTTATTAGGAAAATTACTTGCAGGAACTCTGCAATCATTATTATACGGCATACTTGCTTTGTGTTTAGGCTTTCTGTTTGGAGCAGGGATAGCAATGGGTTTTGTAGGATTTTTATGGATTCTCGCATTGATATTTTTTGTCTCGTTATCTTTTAACGCAATCGCATTAATTGTTGCATCTAGGATAAAAACTGTTGAACTGTATGCAATTGTTGCACAAGCAATAACACTTCCAACATGGTTTCTTTCAGGAGCATTCTTCCCATCTTCATCATTCCCTTCATTTATACAACCATTTAGTATAGGAGATCCATTAACTTATGCAACTAGTGGGATAAGGGATGTAATGCTCTCAGGTTACTTTCCATTAAACCATATAATTACTGATTTCAGCATTATGATTATATTTTCTTTTATAATAGTGCTTATGAGTTTTAGATTATTTAAGAGTACAATAGATTAAAAAATAAATGTGATATTATGATAATAAAAAGTGATAGAATGAAAAAAATAACAAACATATGGATGCTATGTGCATTAATTATTTTAGCTATACCTACAATTGTAACTGCACAGAGTATAAATAATGCATTATCTGTGACTAATTTGCAAATTTCTCCAAATCCTATATTATCAGGTTCGCAAATACAGGTGTCATTTCAAATATATGATTCATACTCTTCAGAGTTAACTAATGTTAATCTTCAATTACAAGGAGCTTATCCAATACTTAATTTTTCTCCAACAAACTCGTATTTGATAAATACCATGTCCCAAGGAATTTATGGTGGTTCAAATACCTACTTTAATTACAATATAAATATACCAAAAAGTACTCCGTCTGGGACATATACTCTAGATGTTTTAGCGACATACCAAACAACTCAAAGTGTTTCTGGTGGAACTCAAACTATAACAGGTTCTTCAGTAATACCTATAACATTCTATGTGAACGGAGTTCCAAATATAACAGTAACTTCAGAACCAAGCAGCATAATACCAGGACAGAACTTTGGGGTTTCTTTGAATGTACTAAACTCTGGTTATGGAGCAGCTAAAAATATAACAGTGTCTTTACTAAATACATCCGGATTTACTCCTGTCGGAGCAAAATCATTCAATATAGGTTATTTAAGTGCTGGTTCTTCAGTCCAGTTAACATCAACATATCAGGCAAGTAAGTTTATATCTAATGGAACATATAAAATGCCCATTGTGGTTTCATATCAAACCGTAACTGGAAAATCATATGTACAAAATCAAAATCAAAGTTTAGAAGTATTAATAAACAATCCAAATATAGTAGTGAGTGTGCTATCAGAACAACCTCAAACATTATACAAAGGATATAACCAAAGTTTAGTTTTAGGTATAACAAATATAGGAACGGGCACTGCAGAAAATGTAACTGCTAACTTTTATTCTGGATATGGAATAAATGTTTTAAGCTCAGTTTCAAGATTTTTCATAGGTAGTATAAGTCCAAGCCAAACTGTAACTGAATCATTGTTAATTTCTGCTTCTAATTACAGTTCTGACAACGCATCTTTTTACTCCCAACTAAAGTATTTATCTGCAAACTACAGATCAATATTCGAGAAGAATCAGACCATTCCGATAACTGTAGCTTCATCATCTACATTTAACATAACCAATGGAACATACTCAATAACTCCTGGATCAACTACAGTTCCTTTAAATTTAGTTATAACAAATACTGGAAATATAGATGCAGAAAACATACAAATATCTCTACAGAGTAGTTATCCAATAACTCCAGTAACAAGTTCGTATTACATCGCTTCATTAGCACCTGGACAGAGTGCAAATGTAAGTTTCCAAGTTAGTGCCAACTCAAACGCAAATCCAGGTTTATATCCAATAACATTATACGAAACATGGAAGCAACCGAACGGTGCGATAGAGCAACTTTACTCAGGAACAAATGTATATTATGCAAGCATTACTAACGGGGCAGGAGGAGGATCAGGTCAGATTGTAGATGTAATCATAGTTATCATAGTAGTTATTGTGTTGATTACTGCATACAGGAGAATGAAGTCATCTAGAAAGAAGAAGGCAGAAAAGAAATAGATTAATTAGCAATAACACTTAATAATGAAAGACTCTACGCTATAGGTTAAATTATTTACTTTTATTTTTATTGTTTTTCAAAAGTTATTGTAAGAGGATTACACACTTATGTTTATTTAGAGTATGTGCTGATTTTATATTTATCAGACAATTTTTTTATTTTTAATCTCTAAACTTTCTATAGAGCTTACTACTCCTACAACTTCAGAGTTACCTTTTATTACTACTCCAGGTCCGTTTATTAAAGCGGCTCTATGAATTATAGAAAAATCTAAAATTTTGGCACCAAACACCTCTGAACTTTCAAAAACCTTCGAGTGTCCGCTTATTATTGAATCTAATATTGTAGCTTCACCAAAAACTTTTGAGTGTTCACAAATTTTAGAATGCTCAATAACTGCCTTACCATAAACCTCCGCATAATCAGTAATGCTAGAATATTTAACCTCAGCATGTCCATGGATTATTGCGTTTTTCGATATTATAGACTTTTGTAGAATCTTTGCATATCCAAAAATCTCTGCGTTATCACATACTACTGAGTCTGTAAATACCTCTGCATTTCCATGAACTTTTGCATGTCCAGTTATTTTTCCGCCATGTATCCATGCATTTTCATATATTACTGCGTTCGGACCCACATATGCTTGTTTGTTAACTCTTGCAGTGCTTTCGACAAACCCTCCAATCTCTCCAAAACGATTAATATGTCTAGAAAATAATCTTTCTCCAATTTTTACCTCTGTTACTTTAGTGCTTAATTTTGAAAGTCTAGCTATAACATCAGAATTAATAAAATCCTCATTTCTTTTTAAATTTCTAAGATTCAGATCACTTCCACTTATTTTTATCATTTTTATCCCAAAAATGTTATATTTATTTAAATATTTATTTCTATCTTTAAAAGATGCTTTCAAAATCATAATTTATATATACTAAAAAATAAATTTTATCAGATAAAATGATGATAAACACTGAAATTGAAAATAAAAAAGTTGATAAGCTTTCAGATTTAATACTTATTTATTTATAATGTATGATGTGATTTTATAATACATAATATGTCTCTAAATCCTGAGCCTTTTGAAAGTATAAAGAATGGCAATAAAACTATAGAAATACGTTTATTTGATGAAAAACGTCAAAAGGTTCAACCTAAGGATATAATAGTATTTACAAAGTTGCCAGACAAGAAAGAAAAAATAGCAGTAGAGGTGATAGATCTTGCAGTATTCTCTTCTTTTAGAGAGCTACTATCAAATTTTGATAAATCAAAATTTGGTCATTCAGATAAAATGACATTGGAGGAGCAGATAGAGCGTCAGCGAGAACATTACACCGAAGATGAAGAAAGGAGATATGGAGTTGTAGGCATTAAGATTAAATTAATAGATAGATTGCCTGATAATGTAAATATATAATCAGAGAGATTTTTCAATCCAAGTAAACAAAATTACATTAATTTACAACTAAATAATATACTGTTGGTATTTCTAATATACTTTTAGAATAAAACAAAGCATATATATCTGAAAAATCAAAATTATTTATCTGATAAAATGGAGAACTTTATTAATATAAATAAGGTGGAAACTATAACAACAAAAACTGCTCTTAACAAAACACTTAAAGGTGCAGACATCACAAACCTAAACCTCAAAAACGCATACGTCACAGATGTAAAACTTGTAAGTAAAAAAGTCCATGCTATTTCAGATCTTCAGAAGCTTAATATAAGCGTGCAGAATGCGGAGATTAGCGGCAGGGAGTTTTCCAGGCATAAAAACCCTGATGGCACAGTAGGTGGATTTGTAGAAAAAACAGCGACGGTAGCTGAGACAGCGTATATAGGTCCAAAAGCATTAGTATTAGACAAGGCACAGGTCTTAGATAGCGCACAAATCTTAGACAAAGCACAAATCTCCGGCGATGCGAGGGTTTCTGACGACGCAAAGGTCTACGACCGTGCAAAGGTTTACGACTATGCATCTATCTCAGAAAAGACACAAGTTTACGGCAAAGCACAAGTCTTCGGCAAGGCACTGGTCGAAGGCAACGCACAAATCTTCGGCGACGCATTGGTCTTCGAGCATGCGGAGGTTCGCGGCGGTACACGAATATCCGACAATGTACATAGAACTAGATTAGATTTAATAGGCGCAAAGAGAATGTTGCGTAAATAAAATTAAAGTGCGAATACCTTTAAGATAATATACTTTGGGTATTTTTAATATAATTTTAGAATAAAACAAAGTATATATGTGTATTTATACAAACAAAAAAATTAAGTGATAAAATGACGATTAAAAAAATCAAACCTGATCTAAATAATTTGGAAGCCAAACAAACAACATTATGTTCTGATGCGATTACAAAACCATTGGAGTCTATGCCTGAGGAGATACGTGTACCAATAGGTGGATTTTCAGTAGTGATTGCAAAGAAAGGCGACAGGATAGCTGGAGTGGATAAGATAAATGCAGTAAGTACAAAAAACATATTGCGTAAATAAAATTATAGTCTACTGCTATTAGGGTAATATACTGTTGGTTTTTCTAATATAATTTTAGAAAGCAACAAGTTATATATTTAGACAAACAAAAAATTAAGTGATAAAATGAACACGTTCTATAACGGAAAAAAAGTGCCAAAAGAGTTTCTTATGCTTCGGCTATCTGATGGCAGGACAATAAAAGATGTTATAAAAGCTATGAAAGAAACAGAAAAAAAGCAAAGGCCCAAACCACCGCGTGTGCATTTTGAAGAGCTAGAGCCACGTTTACTTTAAATCAGTTTTGTTTATTCAAGTAATGATATGATCTAATGCCGAAGAAGATAAATTAACCAGATGAAAAAAACAAGCATATTTATATTTAAATAAATAATTTTTAGTGATAAAATGACTAGAATATCAAAAGTTGCTTCGAATGATAAGATTATACCAAAGCAACTAAGTCTAGATGAACTTATATTGCTAGCTAAAAAGGTCAGTATACCACCAACCAAGGATAGTTGGTGGACAATTAAAGAATATAATAGTACATTTGGCAGTAAATGCAAATATACTGGGAGAGTTGGAGGGTTTATAATACAAATAGAAAAAACATTTGACCTTGATTATGATATAATGGACCATGAGCATCAAAATAACTTTAATATTATGGCAATATCAATTAATAACCAATTAGAGCTTGGCAATGAATTTTTTAGGTTCAAAGATCATCATGGTAGGTATGATTTTTCAAATCCAGAACGTTTTAAGGATAAAGCAGCATATGATAAATGGTATTTAAAAACTTATAAAGAACTTGATGAACTTTGCGATAAAATAGATAATGCTGTCCATGAGTCTTGCAATCCTGTATTAATTGATGAATTAAAAACAGTAAGAACTCTTTTACGAAATAAATAGAAATTTATTTCTGATAAATAATTTACCAAATAATAAAGACTTCTCAGATCCAAAACTTCAAAGAGTAACTATCTCTTTTGAAAATATAAAAACAATTTGTAAGTAAAAAAGTTGATAATAAGTTAAGAGGCCAAACAAAGAGCTAAAAACAAATACTAAATAGTTTTTTCATTTAAATGAAATATTTAGATTTTTTAGTAACTTTAATTGATTTTCAAATATATGAAATAAAAACTTTGCTAAAAAAAGTAACTCATTTCAAAATTATGAAAATTAAGGCATAATAGTTAAGGCATCAATATTATTTGAAAAACAGTCTTAAAAAAGTTGTTACTTCCTCTGAGACCATTTTTTATACCATATTTATGAAATATTTTAATTGATTTTCATAATAATGATATTTTAAATTTCATGATTAAATTTATGTGGATTTAGAGTAAAATAAGACCTGCGACGACAAAAATATGCTTTAATTTGACCATATTTAAACGCAAATTTTTATTTTGAGTAAATGCATAATAATATAGATCGTGCGTTAAAACGTAAAATAAGAAGAAATTAGAAAAATGAGAGATAGTATTAGAAATACTAAAATAGTATGAGAATAGTTATCTGGAAGTTTTAAAATATAAGTAAATTCAAGTTTATAATTATTTTTTATTACTACCAAAAATATGTAGTAATACTAAACATCAATTACATAAAAAGTAAAAATTAAATTATAATAACTTAAAAAAGTTTATAGGATTTTTAATATTATTAATTTTCCCAGAATATCAAAAACCGTTAAAAAACCGTTAATTTTGTTTATATTATTAAATATTATATATTCTTAAAATATGTTAGAAATACCAAGATAATATAAAATATTAAATACATTTTTATATTAAACTAAAATATTCCCAAGAAGAAAATTTCTAAGATGAGAAGGCTATGCCTTTAGGGCTATTAAATCCAGAGGTCCACGCACCGATTACGTCGCCGTTTGAGGGATTGATTTCTACTACATTATTAGAGTAGTAATTAGTAACATATGCATTTCCGGAGTAGAAGGCTATGCTGTAAGGATACTCAATTCCAGAAGTCCACGTACCGATTACGTCGCCGTTTGAGGGATTGATTTCTACTACATTTGCCGAATTAACAACATACGCATTTCCAGAGTAGAAGGCTATGCTGTAAGGATACTCAATTCCAGAAGTCCACGTACCGATTACGTCGCCGTTTGAGGGATTGATTTCTACTACATTGTTAGAACCGGAATTAACAACATATGCATTTCCGGAGTAAAAGGCTATGTCCGCAGGAGAACTGAATCCAGAAGTCCACGCACCGATTACGTCGCCGTTTGAGGGATTGATTTCTACTACATTTGCTGAATTAGTAACATAAGCATTTCCGGAGTAAAAGGTTATACGTGTAGGGTCATTAAATCCAGAGTTCCACGTACCGATTACGTCGCCGTTTGAGGGATTGATTTCTATTACATTGCCAGAAAAACGATTAACAACATAAGCATTTTCTGAGTAGAATATTATGCCTTGAGGAGAATCAAATCCGGAAGTTATTGAGTCAAAAACATTTCCTGTATTTGCGTCTACAATACTTACATTATTATAATTACTAACATAAGCATAAGGGTCATTCGTTACAAGAATATTTACCGGAGTACTTGTTGCCTGATTGCCTTGATTGTCTGAAGTTTGTAAATTGAATTGGTATGTCCCAGTAGTTGCACTTGATGGAGGTGAAAATGTGAAGGTATTTGAGGTTGCACTAGATATTTGAGAGAATGATGAAGACCCAGGAGCTTCTTCATACCATTGAAAATTTGTTGCTCCACATGAAATAGATGTGAGAGTAGTACTCCTGAGACCACTTAGAAATATCTCAGAGTTAGGAGGTTGATTTATCGAAGCACATATGGGACTTGTTTGCAGATTGAAAGTATATACTTCGTAAGATACCATGGCACTGTTTGGATAACCAAAAGCTAATATATTAAATGAGTAAGAGCCAGCAGATTGGTCATTGCAAACTATTCCTAAAACACTCTCTGCATAATCATTATGTCCTGAAACAGAAAATTTATTAGAACATCCAGAAGGAAGATTATTTGTAATACTACAAGATCCGACGGATGAACCTTCCTCACCACATGCTACTAAAATTACAACATAAGAAAGATGTGATAATGTATATGAGATTGAATATGAATCTCCACTTCCTTGACCTGATGATGAGGTAACTGTATAAGGAAGATTTGTTGTAACGCCTATTGCACCTATAACTACATTTGCACCAGCAATTGCAGATGCACTACAAGTTAAATCGGTCTGTTGACCAACATTTGTACTCGAGTATATGTCATTTGTAGTTGTAGTCCAGGAAGGCGTAAGGCCTGCATTTTGACCTTGCGAGTTATATAAACCCACTGCACCTGCACAGAATATCATATTTCCAGAACTTACTGTTGCTGAAGTAGAGGTTGTACCAAAATTAGAATTATAAGTAATTGTAGGTGATGTTGCAACACCACTTAAAGTTTCTCCCTGTGTACCGGAACTCCCTGAACCTGTGTTGCCAAGATTTATTGATGTAGATGTACCAACCTTTCCAGTGAAAACCCCTATATTAGTTTCTTGATTTGGAACTCCATGGTTTTGATACTGAATCCATAATCTTCCTGAGAAATCTGAACCTATTGTATTTGAGGGTAATGTACATTTAAAACCAAGTGTTCCTGTAACACCATTAAAAAATGTTGGATTATTGAGGGGTTGTTGTATCCATTGATTAGAATTTGGGGGTGCTGTTGAGTTCGTACATGCAGTAGCAGTTATTGTTATTTGTGAACCTAAGGACTGACCAAAATTAATCAAAACATTACCACTTGTATCCATTACTGGATTACTACATAAGAAACCACTTTGTGCTACGCAAGAGGTAGGAATGCCTGAACCACTTCCATTAAAAACACCTAACTCAAATAAAACAACAAGCGCAATCGCAATGATTAAAATTGACCACCCATATGTCATTAAGTACTCCATAGCGCTTTGAGCTTGAGAACTTTTATTCTTTGATAATGCTCCGAAAACTTTATTGTGATTAATTACCTTTTTCTGAGAAAAAGATTTTTTTAAAGGTTTCTTTGAAGTACTTGATAAATTTGACATAAATATTATTCGGTAAAAAGATTTATATATACATATCTTTTTAAGAAGTTTTTTTGTTTTATTATTAAATTTTATTGTTTTTAATAAAGATGGGGTAGTATATTCTAATCTGGAGCATTACAAATATCAAAATAATTCATTATAACGTACTTACTTTTCCTGCTTATCTTTTTTATTTTTATTTAGAAATAAATCATTAAAACCTAAACCAACAATAAATCCTAATAAACCAAACATGGCCATAGAATCTATCTCTGTTTTTGATCGTTGTCTATATGTATTTTTAATACCGTTTAACTCTATTCCTTTTCTAAGAAGCATTATTTCTCTTGGAGAATAATTTTCAAGCACTTTGTCTATTTTTTCAATAGCAATTTGTTTTCTAAACGAAGATATATAATAACTAAAATAATTGCCATCAGATCTGTAAATATTTTGGGATTTTATATCGTTCAATAATGAATTATTTATATATTTTTGATTTTGTTCTGTTGCTAAATCTTTCATTGAATTATGAACATTTGTACTATGTTGCAAGTGGGTGCTTAAACCAAAAACTAAAGAAGTTCCAAAAATTCCACTAGCAATGTCCTTTTTTATGTTCATATTATCAACGATACAGTATATTCAATATATATACATTATTTATTTAAAGAACTTAGATAAACTGCTAATGGTTTCGATAAATTATTTTTAATTACAACTGCTCCTTCTATTTTTGCCCTAGAAAAATTAGTTTTATCTATATTACAATTTTCAAATACTGCATTAGTTAGATCTGCACCTGTGAAATTAGTATAATCTAAATCGCTATTTAGGAAGTGTGTATTTCTAAATATTCCATTAGATGCATTTATATTTATGAATCTTGATTCTGCAATTTTTGATTCTGAAAAATCAGTTTTTATGCAAGTAGCCTGTCTGAGATTTGTGTTTATTAAAATAGATCCTTGTACTTTTGAGTTAGATAAATCTACATAAGCCATATATGCGTTTGAAAGATTAGAGTTATTAAAACTACATTCTGTTGCTTTTACACCTACAAAGTTTGCACGCAGTAACTTTGATTTATTAAATATTCCACCACTCAAATCTGATCCTTCAAAGTTTGTGTTACTCAAATCAGAATCAATTATAATGAGATTTGGTAAATCACTCTTTTTAAGATCTTTACCTATTAATTTAATTTGTTTATAGTATTTGTATCCGATGGAGTACTCTCTTAATAGCTCCTCTGAACTTATCTCCTTTCTTTCTTTCCTTAAAACATTTTCTAATGGTTTTTCACCATTTCGGGGTTTTTCTCTAAATTGGGCCATATTATCACATTTTAGCATATAATGAGTTTTTTTTTAGATATTTATAACTATCTGAGAAACAAAGGTTTGTAAATCAAATTTAGATGCCTTAAATTAATTACTTTGTGTTTAAAAATACATTTTTATATTATTTATATAAAAGGAGTTATAACTCTTCTCAAAGAGCTAAATGCCACAAACAAACAGCTAAATATCAGAAAATTAATAATATTTTTGATTAAATGACAAATTTTAACTTACAACATACATTTATGGATTTACCTGCTAAAGAGATAATGGGACTTGACCCAAATAGTACCAGACAGATTGTTTTTAGGATAACTGGAATTGTCAACTTATTCGATGTACCCAAACAAGATGCAGGATTAAGAAACTCCTTTAAGACATATTTAGATTTTGTAATAAACAATAAAAATGCATTCGAACAATTAAATAGAGATGATTTAAGATTATTGAAAGAGATAAAAAAGCCATCTCTTCAAAGAATAATCCTTTCAAGTGATAATTTTATTAATACGCTTTCTGAAGATGAATTAAGTAGATATGGAAAATGTAATGATCTTGAGTCACGTGTTTGTTGTGCAGAAAGTAAGATATTTGCCAAAAAGGTTCCGTATGAAGTTTTAGAATCTTTAATAAATGATGAGCCGGATGTAGTTTCAGCATTAGTAAATAACGAAAATGCTATTTTGAGATTAAGCAGAGAGACTATAGAAAAAATTGCAAAACGAGACGAACCGATTATTAGAAGATCACTTATCTCAAATAAAAAAGTGCCTGAAAAACTTTCGGAGGATATATTATATGGATTTTTAGTTGATCCAGAGCCTTTAGTTAAAATTGCAGCACTGAGAAATCCAGAGTTTACAAATTTAATAGACCAGGAATATTTGAAAAAACTTTTAAAAGTTGAAACGGATTGGAGAGTAAAAGAGTGCATAAAGATGCAGATTTTGTCAAATAATGTAATACAAAATGAAAGAAGATTATTAAGAACATAATGACTTGTGGTGTTTTATACTTTTCTTGTTATAATAATATGATTCAATGATAAGCGGAATAGTAACATCTTTAGATGAAAATCAATTATTAGTGATACCTTCCTCAAGTACTCCCTTAGAAGAACTTGTTGGTAAAAAGGCTCGTTATGTAGATAAATCTGGAAAGGTTTGGAAAGCTGAGGTGTATGCAGTAGAAGATCCTGGAGTACTGATAAAATTTGAGTTATTCCCTAGCGGATTAGGACAAGGACAGATAATAGATATTATAGAAAATGAGGATAATGAAGCTGCATTTTTATCAGGAGAGATATAATTATTTTTTCTTAAATGCTGCTTTTAATCTATCAAAACCTTCTGAAACAATAACATAACTGCCACTTATTGTTATTATTGCAGGGATAGGATTCAATGTAAGTACAGATGTAGCTATCCCTGATGCAATTAAAGTTTTTGATATTGGCGCTGATAGTATATCTGCAAATATTTGTTTTTTTGAAGTGGATAACTTTGTAGATGAGTCAATATCAAAAATACATATACCACTTTTAAATGCACGTGTGTGTTTATCTTCTTCACTAGATAATATAGAGACTATCTCTGGTATTTTTTTACTTGTTCCTAATGCAAATGCATGTCTTTTTCCATGACCTACGAACTTATCTGAATAAATTAATGTAGCGCCATAATGTAATAATCTCCCTTTTTTGTCTATAATCATTGCTCCATCAAGTGATGCTAAATGCTTTATTGTTGTTTTATCTTTTTTATTTAATACTGATAAGTGTTTACCATTTTTTTTAAATATATCAGAGTTATAGTCTTTGTAGTATTTTGTCTTTACTTTTTCCGTCTCTACTACAAAACAACAGCCCTCCTTTTGATTTGTAGATAAATTTAAACACTCCTCTATAATCTTATCCATCATGTCGCCGATTAAATAAAGAAGTAATATTTTATAAATCTTTCTTTAAAAAAAGAAATAGTGGAAAACTAAAGTATATGAAAATTTATATAAGATTAATCTAAAAAATAATTTAAGAATAAATATAAATTTAACAAGACGTATAAATTAAATCTCGCTGGGTTATTTTTAAAGCTTTTTCTAATGAAAGTTCGTTTAACCTAATACACATTTCATTTTCCATTGATTTAGATAATTCAGGATTAGTATGCCTTACAAAAGACATGTATTTATTGAATAAATCTTCACTATCGTTATCAAAAACTACTCTATTTCCAGCTGTTGAAATAGATTTAGGTATATGTAGACCGTATGCAAAATTAACAGACATTGATTTGCCATTACCTATTTGAGTAACGATTTCATCTAAATACGAATAATGAATTCTATCTTTTTTATTTTTTATTGCTTCAGAAAAAAAAGTTACCGAAGTTTCAGGATATCCTAATAAGAGTCCAATTGAATTATGGTCCTGATTCTCAAGTTTATGGATTAATAAATTTAATTTATCTAAATCATTTGATATTGCTAAAGAGGTAAATTGTGATCCTGTTTTACCTTTTTCAGTTTTAGCATAAATACCAAATTCTGATAGAGTATCTATTATATTATTAAAGTTAGTTTCTATAGAGAGAGTTATTATTGCGCATGGCTTTTTTGATTTTGCAACAAGATAAGCTGAGAGATTATCTCTATGGTCTTTAAATAGAGTTTTAAGTGAAGCTTGTAATAAATTATTATTCGAATTAGTTTTTGTTTTTGATAATTTTATAAGTTGTTCTGAATCCATTTTAACCTATAAAATTATAGCTTTTTAGATATTTAAGTATTTGTTTATTTTAGTTGGCTTAATAATTGAGATTCTAACAATTAATTTCTTAAGGTATCTAAATATAAAAGAGTATCAATTCTATAAATTATACTGTCTTTTTTTACTCTTAAATTAAAATGATTTGGATATTTGGAATTGCAATCAGGATACTCTAATTTATTATATGGATTTTTTATAAAATTACTTAAGATTAAAACCTCATCATTCATGCATTCTTTATCTGTTTTTATAACTTCTTTTATTAATTTTATTCCTAATTTATCATTGTTTTTTTTAAAGAATTTTACTAGAGTATTAAGTTGATAATATAAAGTAGCTCTACGATTAAAAACCACACTTATTGGATTTAGATAATCTTCAACACCGATATTTTTGAAAGCTTTAATATAAATTTTAAAAGATTTTAAAAACTCGTTTTCAAACTCTGACAACTCGGATTTTCTGGAATATCTTTTTGAGATTATAAGTAATTTTTTGAGATTTTCTGGTTTTCTATATTCTATTTGCATATGTATGAATTTCTTTTTTATGATATATATACTTTATTAAATCTGGATTTTATAAGAAGTATTGCTAAAGAGGTATGATTTACAAATCAATAATTGTATTAATGTAAAAAATTATTTTTACTGCAGTTTTGATATACTTTCTTAAATAAATGTTTTAAATAAGATAAGTATTATGCCATCTCTATTTTTGGTTCAGTTATGTTAGGATACTGTGGTTTTTCAGATCTCACATGTTTTCCTCTGGTTATAGAGGCTATTCCTGCAATTATTAGTATAAATATCAGTACAATTAATGAAACCTGCATTCCAGATACAAAACCTGCAGACTCAACTGCATTTAAAGAGGAGCTGCCTACAAATATCTCAAATGCAAGTGAACTTGGTATTGAGGAAGCAGCAGCTACAATTACAATTACAAAACTACTAACTAATCCAATGTTAGATACTAGTCTTAATAAACCTGAAGCAGCACCGTATGAAGATTTTTCTGCATTTGACATTATTGCATTGCTATTTGCAGGATAAAACATTGCACCGCCTATTCCAACTAAGCCTGAGCCGAGAACCACTAGATAAATTGAGGAATTGAGAGTTATAGTATATAGATAAACACCTATGCCGATTATGATTAGCATAATTCCAATTGTTGCTATCTCCCTAGCGCCGTATTTATCGGATAGTTTTCCCATTTTAGGTGCAAATATTGCACTGAGTATATACCCCGGTACAAGTAGCAAAGATGCAAAAAATGGAGAGAAACCCCTTACACCTTGTAAATACATTATAAGCATAAATGTTGCTCCGATAAATCCCATACTTTGAAAGAACGATGCAATTAAAGAGTTTCTAAATATTTTATTTTTAAATGATTTGAAGTCTATAGTAGGATCCTTTGATCTCTTTTCACTATAAATAAATAGTAATAGGAAAACTAATCCTATAATTAAGAGTGAGATTACTAGTAAAGATAAGCCAGTTACTGCTACTTCTATGCCTCCATATACAAGTAATGTTATTGCTACAGTTAATAAAAGCATTCCGAGTAAATCTATCTTTGATTTTATTTTGTTCGTATCCTTAATATATTTAAGTCCTAATGCAAATGCTATTATTCCGATAGGAACATTTATGAAGAAAATATATTGATAACCTAAGAAAGTAGTTATGAAGCCTCCTAAAATAATACCTAAAACTGCGCCTAAACTCCAACCTATTGCAGTAAATCCAAATGCTCTTCCTATGCCTCCTTTTTTAAATGTGTCGGCAATTATAGCCGTACTTGTTGATTGTAATAATGCGCCGCCTACAGCTTGTATTGCTCTGAAAAATATTAATATTATTGCGGTTGGTGCCAAGCCACAAAACAATGAAGCGATTGTAAATATCGCAAAGCCTAAATTAAACATCTTGCTTCTTCCGAATATGTCTCCTACTCTTCCCAACTGCATCGAGAGTATGGCAGTTACAAGTATGTATATTAAGATTACCCAGATTATTGTTGCAAAGTTAGAGTGTAGAGCAGAAGTTATGGCAGGAAAAGCAAGAAGTACTATAGTACTGTCTATAGATGCCATAATGACACCTATGGTAATTACAAAGAGTATTATATTCTCATGAACTGGCTTTTCATTTGTTTTAATACTTTCTTTTGTTTTTGTATTTTGATTTTTTTCAGGCATAAATTCGACTCATTCTTAATATTTAAGTATAAACTTTACCTTCCTTTAATGTTTTAGTAACTATTTTGCTTAATTGAATTTTTTTAAGTTGTTCCTTGAACTGATTCAGATTTACCGAGGTGGTTGAGTTTCTGTAATTTAATGTGCATACATCTTTATATTCTTTTGCTGAAATTTCAAATGTCTCTATTTTTCTAGCTATCTTTACTATTTCATCTTTATCCAAACCTATTAGTGGACGAAGGATCTCGCTTTTAATTCCATAACTTTCAGCTAGGAGATTCCAAGCAGTTTGAGATGAAACCTGGCCCAAACTTTCTCCAGTGTATATTATAGGTGTTTTTTCTAGTTTGCTGATTTTATCAGCTATTTTTAGCATGAATGCCTTTAGAATTACAGTGTTGTTCCTACCTAAATCATACTGTGCAGTATAAGCTTGAAAGATACTAGATGGGAAGATATACAGCTTTGATTTTGTTGTGTAACATGAAAGTATTTTATATAACTGACCTATTTTAAGGTTATAAGCTTCATCGTTTGTATTATAAGCGTGTATATGTACAAAAATTGGCTGCAGACCTCTTTTCATAGCAAACCAAGATGCTACCGGAGAGTCTATACCTCCAGATAAAAGGATTATACATTTCCCACTTGTACCAACAGGTAGACCGCCTAACGCTTTCTTTTTATCTGTATATACAAATGCATGCTCCTTGGCTATACTTACATAAATCTCAGAATCAAAACCCTTGGTTGAGACCTCTATATTATTTTCATTGAGTAGTGTGGTTAGATCTTTTATTACATCTATAGAGTTAAATTGATGTTCTTTATATGATCTATGAGAGTTTATCTTTATTTTTTTAACGTTCTTTTCCTTTAGTTCTTTTATAAATCCTTCTGTTGTTTTCCTTATGCTTTTTATTGAAGGTGCAGTGACTATAGCAACCTCATATGCACTTAAACCAAAAACAGTTGAGATTTTTCTTTGTATTGATTCTGGGTCTGAGTCTTTTAATAACTTCAATATTATTCTGTCATAATAATATAACATAGAGTAATTTTCATTGATTAATGAATTTTTAATATTTTTGATCAAGGACATTATGTATCTATTTCTATTTCTTCCCCTTAGCCATAGCTCACCAAAATGTAAAATAATCACTTTATCATTTAAAGCTAATTCTTCCAATTTATCACATAATTGCGTACAATAAATATAATTAGTATAGTTAACACATTACTTAAAAGTATCTTTAAACCTTTTTATAACACTTTTAAATAAAATTAATAAATAAAAAAAATTAGACGTGTTGCTCCTTAGGTCTTATCTTCCTTTTGAAAACGATGTCGAATTTGTAACATCTTCTAGAACAAAAGTATCTTGCTACACCACTTTTTCTGATGAAAGCAAAACCAGTTCCTTGTTCTATTTCTTTTTGACAGTATGAACATTTCATTAAATTACCTTGCCATTATTCTTTTATCTTCTCTGCTAGTGTCAGGTAACCTGATGATATCTCCTTTTTGTATTTTACCGGCAAAGTTTCGTCTTATAACTCTGCCTTTGTCTTTACCTTGAAGTATCTTACACATAGCCTGCTTTATCTCTCCATATATGCCAGTCCTACCTTTAACTACATCTACAACTTCACACAGATAACCTTCAAAATTATCTTCAGTGTTTTTATTTTCAGAAGGTTTTTGTTGCTGTGAAGTATTAGATTCGTTTTCTGGTTTTTTTATGTTTACATCTTCAACTTTTTTTTCTGGCATTTATATCACTTACTCTGTCTTTTCTTCTTGCTTTTCCTTTTTAACCTCTTTCTTTTCCTTTTTTACCTCTGGTTTTTTCTCTTGTGTTGCTTCAGATTTAGCTGAACTCTTTCCTGTTACTCTTGAGATAACATCATTTATTGTTGATTGAGCGTCTCCTGGTTTCTCTATTGCAACTGATGAACAAGGAACTGTCATTCCTAATGCTTTTCCTAACTCAAGCTTTGTAGGAACATACACATAACTGATTTTCTTTTGATCACAAAGTGTAGGTATATGCATAACAACCTCTTCTGGATCTATGTCCTCTGCTAATATTACGAGTGTTGAAAGTCCTCTTTCTATGCTTTTTGTAACCTCATTTACTCCTTTTCTTACAGTTCCATTCTGCTTTGCAAGCCTTACAGCTTCAAGCGCTTTTTCAGATACTTCCTTAGATACTTCGAATTTCACGTACGATTTTGCCATTTTATTACCTCATTTCATTGGTTTAACCATATTTAATATTAATCCATAAACTGTTGTGGTGTTGGGGGTTCTGGTGTTTGACCTTTTCTTTTTCTTATTTCTCTTACTATCTTTTCTTGTAAATCTTTTGGTAGTTTTTCATACCCTGCATATTCTGGATACCAGATAGCTTTTCCTGCAGTCAGTCCACGTATTTCATTTGAGAAGCCTTTTATTACTTCAGATACAGGCATCTTTGCAATTATTGTTGCTTGTTCTGCTTCTTGTTGTATCTCTACTACTTGGCCTCTTTTACCTTGTACAAATGTAATTATATCAGACATATACTCTTGAGGTATGTTTATTGTAAACTTCTGTTTAGGCTCTAGCAATGATACATTTGACATTAGCATACCTGCATAAATTGGTCTTCTTATAGCAGGAAGTATCTGTGCTGGACCTCTGTGTACTGGATCTTCGTGTATTGTTGCATCTTTTATGAGAACCTTTACTCCTGAACATTTTTCACGTGCTAATGGACCATCGTGCATTGCATCTTCGAAACCTTGTATAAGAAGTTCCATTACCTCATCAAGATATTGGACACCGTGAGTTGCATTTATTAATACATTTCCATTTGCTATATCGACTACTCCTCTTGCTTCATCTCTTACCATTCCTGCTTTTATTAGATCCTCCCAGTATTGTTTGCCCTTTGGTTTTCCATTTTTAATAGTTCCGTTTTCTATTAACTCTAAGACTCCTGGCTCTAAAGGTTTAACATCAATATAGAAACGAGTATGTCTGTTAGGAGTTTTACCTTCTACATCTTTTGCTTCTCCCTCAATGGTTTCACGATAAACTACTATTGGTTCTGAGGTTGTTATTGGTACTTTATAATCGTCCCTTATGTGTGTTTCTATTATTTCTAGATGTAACTCTCCCATACCGCTAACTAAATGCTCTCCTGTTTCTTGATTAAGTTCTACAAGTATTGTTTGGTCCTCTTTTGATAACTGTCTTAAAGCCTCGATTAACTTCATCAAATCTCTTGTATCCTTTGCCTCAATTGCTTTTGTAACTACTGGTTGTGAGTAGTGTTTTATTTGTTCAAATGGCTCTATATCATCTTCACTTGCAGTATCTCCTATTGAGATATTTTTTAAACCGACCAATGCAGCTATATTTCCAGCAGAGATCTGTTCTACAGTAACTCTTTCTGGACCCATATAGATACCTACTTGTTGTACCCTTTGTGGTTCTAAAACACCAGTAGTGTGAAGCAGTGTACCTTTTTTAACTGTTCCAGAGAATATTCTTCCTATTGCAATCTCTCCGCTGTGTGGATCATTTGCAATTCCAAAAATTACTGCGTTGACCTTTGCATTTGGATCAACATTTACCATTGCTTTTCCATTTTCACTTTCTAAATCTCCTTTCCATAACTTTTGAATTCTGTATGGTTGTGCTTCTTTTGGATTTGGTAAATGTTCAATCATCATAGAAAGAGTAGCTTCATCGATAGGTGCTACCTCTTGGAGCTTTGCTTCATTTTGTTCCTGAGTTAATTTAAAAATATCCTTAAATGTTACCTTATACTTTGACATTATTCTAGTTGAAATTGCCCATTTTTTATAAGCAGAACCAAAACAGACACTTCCGTTTTCTACACTTACCTGCCATTTTTCACCATAACCTTCAGGTGCGAATCTTTTTATTAATGTGTTAACATCTCCTATAAGTTTTAACAATCTTTCAAATGTCTGTTCTTGTGTTAATCTTAACTCGTTTAATAATCTGTCAGTTTTATTTACAAATAATACTGGTTTTGCTCTTTCTTGTAATGCCTGCCTTAATACAGTTTCTGTTTGAGGCATTATACCTTCTACAGGATCAACAACTAAAACTACTCCGTCTACTGCTCTCATTGATCTTGTTACATGACCACCGAAATCTACGTGTCCTGGTGTATCTATTAAATTTATAATAAAATCTTGTCCATTATAGTTGAAAGAAAGTGATATATCTGCTGATTTGATTGTCATTCTTCTATCTTTTTCTATAGCTTCGTAGTTTGTATATAATGCATCTCCTGCAACACTTTTTGAGATTATTCCTGCTCTAGCAAGTAATGAATCAGTAAGTGTTGTTTTTCCGTGGTGAACGTGTGCTATAATGGCTACATTTCGTATTCTCTCCTTATTGTGCATTATTTTTGCTACTTCTTCAGCTACAAACTCTTTTCTTACCATAATAAAACCATAAAATTTTTTATCTAGCTCTCTTTGCTATTCTTTCTCCTTCTAATCTCTTCTTTATTGCATAGCTATCTTGTGCTTTTGAAGAAGCAAGAATCAGCTCATCTGCAAGAGCATCAGAAAGATTCTTTTTTTTGTTAAAGGCATTGATAAGTGCCGCTAACGCTATATTTCTTAAGGCAACATCAACTCTTCTGTTTGAGCTTATTCCCACAGCTACATTATACGAGATACCACCATATCTTACTCTAGTAGTATCCTCAATTGGTGCTGCATTTTGTAAAGCATCTATAAAAACCTGAACTGGATTTTTGCCTGTTTTTTTGTTTATTGTATCAAAAGAGTCTTCAACTATATGTAATAATTTCAATTTTTTACCTTGTAATCTTCCTTTTGTTCTTATTACCTTTCCGCCTACCTTTTTACCTGTACCTCCTCGCATCATTTTATTTACTAATCTTTCAATTATATCAAGATGTGTTAAGTAATAAGCATGATTTTTTCGTCTTCCGAAAATATTTGGAAACATCTGTCCATTAAATCTAACGTAATTTTTTATACTCTCATCATTTACCTGTATATTAGATATGTCATACTTTCCAAATAATTTTAAGTTCAAGGTTCTTGTCGGAGCTTCAACTCTTTTTGGTGATGACTCCATATTTTGATATTTTCTTTTACTCCTTTGAGGTCTCTCTTGAACATCTGCCTTAGCTTCTGAGATTTGTTGTGCGTCTTTTTTAGCAACATCTTCGTTTTTAATATCAGCTTCGATTGTATCTACCATGAAATTTACCTCTTAGGCTTCTCTTTTTTACCCTTTACTACCTGAAAGATGTCTGCACCGTTAACCGCTATTACTTTATATTTTAATCCAGGTATACAGCCCATCTGACCTCTCTGTGAACCTCCTAAACCTTGTATAGTTACCTCGTCGTGTTCCTCAATCATGTTTATTGAACCGTCGTATGGTACAAAGGCTCCTACTATCTTTCCATTTTTAATTAATTGGACTCTTACACACTTTATAAGACCGCTGTGAGGCTGCTTTTGTTGTAATACGAATTTTTTTAATACTAATGCTTTTGCCATAGGCACTGTTCCTACAGGATCATACTTTTGTTTCAACTTAAAGTACTTCCTCTTCCACCACTTTTTAAGTAGTCTTTGTTTTTTTCTTTTTCTTATAACTTCCTTTGCAGCGAACTCTCCATTTGGCAAAAATAACACCTAATTATATTCCTCGTTTAAAATATTAGAGTTTCCAGGCTCAAGTACAGCTACTACATTAACTGAGTATGGTTTACCGCACAATGTACCTAACTCTAATGAATTACCATTATATTGTATAACACGTATATCGGCTACCTTACAAAGATGTAAAATATCTTCTACTATCTCTTTTTTACCTCTTGAAGCCAGTATTATTGTTTTTGCTTTATTTTCAGTTATTGATTTAACTACCTCTCTATTTCCAAGAGTATACTTACCTGTATCTATAACAAGTCTAAGGTCATTATTAAGGTCACTCATTTAATCAATCTTTTGGTTTGGCTTTAAAAGCCTCATTACCAAGAGCGTTGCATTGCAACTACCCAGAGTATAAAGCAAATAATAATTTAGATAAAAAAGTATTTAAACCTTTATATACATTTTAAGTAAAAATGATACCATAGTTAATTAGCTAGTCAGTAGTTAATTGAATAAAAAGAAAAACATAAATGAATAGAATTTTTTCTATTAGGTTTTTAGTTTTTTACAATACTGAAGTTATTCTATTTTAAAATAAGTAAAAGAATAAGAATTTTGTTTAGCCGCAAAAACACTTAAGATCTCAAAATAAATTCTTAAAAAGTAATTTTTAATTTCTTAATCAAATGTTAGATCAAGGATGTTTTTATTTATATATTTTTTAAATATAACGGCCTTAAGAAAAAGCTGTGAAAGCTGTACTTAAATTTTGTTAAACATTAACTCTTATTCATATATATTATATACTAACTATTATTTATAACCATACTGTACTGTTATGAATTTTTTGAAAATAGTAAATAAAACAAAAAATAATTGCAGAATTTATTGCAATTTTTAAAAATTAGTTATTTTAATGTTTTTAAGGTTTTTTTAATTAGAGCCTCTATTTCTTCTCTTTTTGAAAATACATTTTTGTAATTTATCTCATTAAAAATATCGTCAGGTAAAGCCCACCGATAAGATGAGTTTTCATAACTCAACTTTATATCCGCTCTATCAGTTAAAAAGATAAATAAATGATTATACCACCTTTTACCAGACCTTATGTCTTTTATAAGTGTTCTGACTGGTTTAAAAATTAGTTTTAAATCATTTTTTTCGAATGATATCTCTTCATGTATCTCCCTATAAGCTGTTTCTAAGTATGTTTCATTTTCCTCTTTGCCACCAAAAAGAAAAGACCAGATACCTCTATTTTGTATAATAGGAAGATTTCTTCTTTTAATTAATAATATTCGCTGGGTTTTTTTATTTATTATGACAGCTGCAATGCCTGGATGTGTCTCAGGTCTTGAATTTTTATTTTTTTTGCTTAACATATGACTCAAATTTAAATGTTAGACAGATAACTAACTAAGGAGTAGGTATATTAATATTTTCAATAAAAAAGAGTATTTGATTTTATGGCAGGTATTGTAGGTTACGGAGTCCATGTTCCGCGTTACAGAATTAAGGTTGAAGAAATTGCTAAGGTATGGAATGATGATCCTGAAAGTATTAAAAAAGGATTGAATATTATTGAAAAAAGTGTTCCTGCAATTGATGAAGATGCTGCAACAATAGCAGTAGAAGCCGCTAGACGAGCAGTAACTCATAGTGGAATTAATGCTAATGATATAGGTGCTTTGTATGTTGGATCTGAGTCACATCCATACGCAGTAAAACCTACAGCTACAATAGTTTCACAAGCTATATTGACAGGAAATAAATTAACAGCTGCTGATTTAGAGTTTGCATGTAAAGCAGGAACAGCTGGAATACAGATGTGTGCTGGATTAGTAGATAGTAAAATGATTAAGTATGGTATGGCCATAGGAAGTGATACCTCACAAGGAAGACCTAGTGATGCATTAGAGTATACAGCAAGTGCAGGAGGAGGTGCTTTTATAATAGGTAGTGATAAATCAGAACAGATAGCTGAGATACTTAAAACAACAAGTTATACCTCAGACACACCAGATTTCTGGAGAAGAGAAGGTGCAGCATTTCCTTCACACGGAGGAAGATTCACTGGAGAACCAGCATACTTCAAACATATAACAAATGCAACAAAGCAGTTATTTGAGATGACAGGATTCAAGGCCAGCGACTTTAATTATGCAGTTTTTCATCAACCGAATGGAAAGTTCCCCATAGTAGTTTCAAAGGCTCTTGGTTTTGAAGAAAAACAGATTAAGGATGGATTATTAACACCAGTTATAGGAAATACTTATTCAGGAGCTTCGATGTTGGGTTTGGCAGCAGTTTTAGATATTGCAAAGCCAAATGAAAAGATACTTTTGACAAGTTTTGGTTCAGGAGCTGGTAGCGACTCCTTTGCTATTGAGGTCAAGGATAAAATAGATGAAAAAAGAAGTAGATTAACTAAGGTAAATGATATAATTAATACAAGAAAGATCTACATAGATTACTCAAATTATCTAAAAAATAGAGGAGGAATTAAAAAAATGTGATTTGATGAGAGATGTTGCAATAATTGGAATAGGATTAACAAAGTTTGGAGAGCGCTGGGAGCACGGAATGCGTGAGTTAATGGCAGAGGCAGGTGTAAAGGCCATAACAGATGCCAACATAGGTAGTAAGGATGTTGAGATAGTTTATGGTAGTACTATGGCTTCTGGGAGATTCGTAGGTCAGGAGCACATGGCTGCATTGCTTGCAGATCAGCTAGGTTTCAAGAACATACCAGCAGTAAGAATTGAGAATGCTTGTGCTAGCGGCGGAAGTGCATTGAGACAGGGATACATGGCCGTAGCTAGTGGAATGCACAATATAGTGGTTGTAGGGGGTGTAGAGAAGATGACAGACGTAACTACATCAGAGGCTACAACAGCGCTAGGAGGAGCTGGTGATCAAGAATGGGAGTTATCTCAAGGAATAACATTCCCAGGATTATATGCACTCATGGCTAAAAGACATATGTATGAGTATGGAACTACAGAGGAGCAGCTAGCAAGCGTAGCTGTAAAGAATCATGAAAATGCGACAAAGAATGAGTATGCACAGTTTAGAAAACCAATCACAATACAAGATGTACTAAACTCAAAGATGGTTGCCGAGCCATTAAAGGTTTTTGATTGTTCGCCAATATCTGATGGAGCTGCTGTTGTTGTGCTTGCACCTTTAGAGATAGCAAAGAAGTATAATGATACGCCTATAAAAATAGTAGCCAGTGAACAGGCAAGCGATACTTTAGGATTATCTGAAAGACAGTCATTAACTGAGATAAAGGCTACAAAAATATCTGCACTTAATGCGTATAAAAATGCAGGAGTAAAACCATCAGATATAGATGTTGTTGAGGTTCATGACTGCTTTACAATAGCAGAGATCCTTGCGATGGAGGATTTAGGTTTTTATGAAAAAGGAAAAGCAGCTAAAGCGATATTTGACGGTGAGACAAGGTTAAACTCTAAACTTTCTGTAAACACAAGCGGTGGCTTAAAGGGTTGCGGACATCCAGTAGGAGCTACAGGAATAAAACAAGCAGTTGAGATTACAATGCAGCTAAGAGGAGAGGCTAAGGGAAGACAGGTGAATGGAGCCGAGATTGGTATGACCCATAATGTTGGAGGAAGTGGTGCAACTGCTGTTGTCCACATAATGAAAAGAGTTAATTAGTGATAAAATGGAAAAAGCATCTGCAAGCGCATGGAGAAAGTTCAGCGCTAGATATAATATGATAGGCAATGTTTGTAAAACATGCAATACCAAGTACTTTCCACCGAGAATAGTTTGTAAGAATTGTGGAAGGAACACAAAAATGGAAAGTTTTGCGTTTACAGGAAATGGAGAGATATTTTCATTTACTAAAATACATGTTCCATCCGAAGCATTCAAAGAAAGTGCGCCTTATGTCATAGGAGTTATAAAACTGGATGAAGGACCATTAGTAGAGGGACATATAGTCGAGAGTTCAAAAGAGCCACAGATAGGTGCAAAGGTAAAACAGGTGTTCAGAAGGATGTATACAGACGGAGAGGAAGGCCTTATAACTTATCACTTTAAGTTTGAACTTATTTGAATTATACAGAATTAATTATTTCATTTTTATTTTTTATTAATTCCTTTTTATAGACAACATGTTTAAAACAGTAAAGGCATGAAAAGCTTCCGTAAGAACTCCCTCTAAAGTATCAAACGTTGAGATTGAAGAGCTTAGTAAATACCCCTCACTTTTTACAATGCCCTCTGTAAAAAGCTTTAATGTCGCAACCGTTATTACTACATCAGGATATATTCTTTTGTTATCGTTTGAAACATAAAGTATACCTGATTCATTTTTACCTACCTTTTCTTCTAATGTATTTAATATTTTTTGAGCTTTTTTAGGTTGTCCATTGATTGCTTCTGCTATTCCTTTGATTAAATTTGGATATGAAAGGACTGTGTACTGATTATTAACACTGGTGAACAGACCATTTCTGTCCTTTTGATAACCATTTAATTTCATTAATCTAATTGATTCATCTTTGTTTCCTGAAAAGAACTCAAGAATAGAAACAAATAAATCTGCAACCTGACTCCTGTCTTCAGATGAGATATTTAAAGGATAATGCCCTTTTTTATCCTTTTGCTTATGTATGCTTTCAAGAATATTTTTAGATTCTTCTTTATTATCATTAAAATAATTTATAACTCCAATTAATGCATTCAGATGTATCTTCTTTTCTTTGGTTCCTGCTGTTGCATAAAGCCCATCAGAATCCTTATAAAATAATTTTTGGATTTCATTTAAAGAGCTTGAAACTTTATCCATATACTTTTCATTTATTTCTATAGTCCTACTAAGAATGGCTTCAATCTCGCTAGTGCTGTGCCTTTGAAGAGACTGAATATCTTTAGTTTTAGATTCTTTATCCTCCAAACTTCTTAAATTTGAAGATACACTACTCACTACCATTTACCCACCGAATATAATCCCCAGTATTAATTGAGTAGAAAAAATTAAATAGCTATTTATTTCTGTTTTTTTGTTGATTTTGATTTTATAGATAAATCTTTGAGTAAAGTCTCTTTAGACTTCATTCCCTTAAAAACTATTATAGCCGCTTTATTTTTTTTAATAATGGACATATTATCAATTTTTATACAATAAAAAGGTATTTAAACTTAAATTAAAAATTCATAAACTTAAAAATTTTCTAAATAAACCAATATTTAACATGGCTAGATTTCTTATCCTTGGATTAGTATTGTTGAATAAATAAGTTATGTCGTTGTCACTAAGAATCTCCTCTACACCATTTCTTGAGACTATTGCTTCTACCATTTTTGTATTAGGAGTTTTAATATACATAGATAACTCATCGTAATTGAATACTACTCCTTTATTTTTTATTAAACCGGTTATTATAGACTCTAACTCTTTTGTTCTTTTATTGACATCGAGATAATCTGTTATAAATTGATTTAATTTATCAGTACCTAATTTTTTGATAACAGATTCATTAGACATTAAAATTGATAAGGTATTTTCAAACTTTGAAAAGTTACTTCCAGGTGCAATTAATGAATTGATATTGCTTTTACTGAGAACATTTAGTAACGCTGGATTACCGGATATATAATTAGCAACATCGTATTTATTCAAAAAAACCATTACTTTAGATTTTGTGATGTACTTAATAAGTTCAGGATTTAAAAATGCATTAAATAGGTTGTTATCAATTTGTGATGGAGCTGTTTTTTCATTAAAATTTGCTAAGATAAATTGATTGGCTAATCTTCTTTTCAATTTTTCAGATAAATTGCTATTCGGACCGAAAAGATCTACATTATTTGAGATAAAAAATGGATTAGTTGTTCTAAATAGGAAGTTACTACTATTAACATCTAAATAAGTTTCATTTATTTTGTCTAAGAATTTATTTTGTGCTAAACCTACTTTATTAAGAGTAGGATTTGATAATAAAACGCCTAAACTTGATTCCGGAATTTTATTTAAAAGTTCGTGATTCATAGTAACTAGTTCATTTGACATATTATTAGTGAATAACTCTATTGCCTGCATTCTATTCAGATTTTTTGCTGCCATAGGAGTCTCTGAGACAAATTTTCTTAAGGATGGTATTTTTAGTGTAGAGTCTAATTGATTACTATTGATAGAACTCCAAAACATTTCAGATCCTTTTAAACCATTGACAAATGAGTTTGCATTAAATCGTATAAAATTACTATTACTTGAAGGACTATTAAATTTCTGAACTGCATCGTTAAATAACTTGAATATGTCATGATTATTTTTAACTAGTATCTCTATTGTTTTTTTGTTCTTTGCAAGACCATTTATGGCTTCTGCGGAATACTTCCCACCGGCTAACTTAGATACTTTACCTTCTGAAGCTGATTTGAAAATGCTAAATATCTTTTGGGCCGCTAACTCCTCTATTTTTTCTTGAGTTCTTGGACCACTTATGTTTTTCTTTTTGAATTGTGACTCTCCTATAGTATTAATAATATCAGGATTAGAAAAAACTCCTTCGATTACTCCAGGACTTACTGCTTTTTTATCTATAGTGCCTTTGTTTAATAAGGTTAAAATATCATCTTGTCCTAAAAGTTTAATTACTGGACTTTCAGATACCATTTTTGAAATTCTAGGATTTTTATTTATTAATAATTCCTTTACTGTATCCTTAGTTAGTGCAGAGTTCATATCGGATGAGTTTACAATAGATCCTACTAATTTTTCATCATTTGCATTTTTTAAAATGTCATTTAATTTAACTTTTTCTTGATTAGATAACTCGTGTAATCTTCCTTTATCTTCTCTTTCTGGATTACTTACAACTTCAGAGCTTCTACGAAGTTCATTTAATTCCAATAAACCTTTTAAAAATAACTCAGAATCTCCATTAAGAAGTAACTCTTTATCTAGATTTATTTTAGTTAGAGCTTTGTTAACTTGTGTAGGTAATAATGAAACAAATGATTGAGCATCTGATGCTTTTTCTAAAACATCATTAAGGTGCATATGTAATTTTTTTGTAACTCCATTTGCAGTGACATTTATATTCCTTATATCTACATAATCCACTTTCATGGAGTGTGTTTTTGCAGCGGCTTCTACACCTTTATTTGCTTCGTTTTGAAGTTTCTCTAATTCTTTAGCATCAACAGGTTTCATGTTTTCTGATAGAATTGAGATTTTAGCGTGCATGTGTAAGTTTAATTCATTAATTTTATCTGCAATTTTTTCATCTTTATTTTGTTGATAAGCACTACAAAGCTTAAGTATTGCTTCTTTTTCTTTTTCCAACTCAGCATATAAGTTTTTATGAATCTGTGCTATGCCTTGATCTGCTTTTGGTCCTTTTGTTGGAGTTACGGTTGCCATTTAATCAATAATATTAATAATAAAGTATATGCTATTTAAATGTTTGTATATATGTATATTGCTGTTTTGATGAAGCTACTTAGAAAACTTAAAAGCATCTTGAAGCTTACTAGAGCAGAGCATAGTTTTATGCTGATAATCGCAGTTCTTGCTGGAGAGTTGATAGTTTATAACAATAACTTTCCAGGGTATATTGCAGTTATAGCAAGTTTAATAACACCTATTTTTATAAGCATGGCTTCATTTGCAATAAATGATTACTTTGATATTGAGGTAGATAAAGAAAATAATAAAAAAACAGCACCGTTAGTTTCCGGCGAGTTAACAAAAAATGATGCGCTATTGATAACAATAATTACACTGATTATTGGAGTTCTTGCCAGTGTTTTCATAAATTATTATGCACTTATTATTGCGATTATTTTTGCGGTACTTGCAGTACTTTATAGTTATAAACTTAAAGAGATACTTTTAGTAGGTAATATATACATTGCATTTTCTATGGCAATCCCGTTTATATATGGTAATTTTGTTATAACAGATAAACTATCAACTACTATTTTAATAGTCAGCTTTATGGTTTTCCTAAGCGGATTAGCAAGGGAGATACACGGCACAATTAGAGATTTGAAAGGAGATATTAAAAGAAAGGTTAACTCACTTCCTAGAGTAATAGGTATTGAATTATCTGCTGTTGTTGCCGCATTATTATACGTCATTGCGATATTTCTAAGTTTTTACTTATTTCTTTTTGAATTAAAGTTCCACAGTTTTGTTTATTTAGGATTTATAATAATTACAGATTTAATGGTATTATATGTGTCAATAGTATATTTAACAAGAAAGAGAAATAAATTTTATAAGTTATTAAGAAATATATCTTTACTTGCACTTACTATAGCATTGTTTGGAATACTTTTTGCGCCTATTACATTTTTTGCTTTTTAGGTAGTTTATCCTGAGATTTATATTTGAACACTTTTCTTAATCTTTCTACTTCTTCTTTGTATTTTTCTGGACTAAGACGAGTTACCTTTTCTATATTTTTATAAACATTGTTTACATCTTCGCTTTCTTTTTTATTTCGAGGAAGTATGTGGGTATGTAAATGAGGTATACTCATTCCTGAAAAAGGACCGACCTGTGTTATTAAGTTATAAGATATTGATTCGTCTCCGTAAATACTAATTAACTTAGGTATAACAATTTTTAATATATAAAGCATATCTTGTATCTCGTCTTTTGTTAAATCAATAAAAGAAACAACATGTCTTTTAGGTATCAATAAAGAATGACCCTCTACAACAGGCGAGATGTCATATGCAACTATAAAGTAATTACTTTCGAAGTACACACCGTCATAGATTGCATTAGTACAAAAGACATCATCTTTCAAAAGTACTTACCTTTTTATAGTATTTTTTTTGCTTTTGTTTTGAGTTGATGGTTTATTTTGCGCCAATACCAATGCTTTTCTTAATGAAAATTCTTTTGCTATTGAGTATATTAATGCAATTAATAGAACCACTACCATTAATATTATCAACTCGATAGATGTTTGTATATTTGATATTGATTGCTTTAGTGAGTTTATTTGATTTGCTTCTTGTCCTATTAACCCAAGAAGTTGATCCTCTTGTAATGATGATGACAATGGAGTAGTTGCATTAATTGTAGTCATATTGTTTTCAAGAACATTATCTAAATTACTTATACTTCTTGCAATTAAGCCTAACTGATATGCAGTAGTTAGATATGATGTTGATGTTAAGTTTTTAGTTAATGCTGCTTGTTCTGCATAAAATGCAGCAGAGTTTCCATAAGCTACAGGCCAGATACCATTTAATGAGTTATTTAATGAAGACAATAGTGTTGAGGTATTGTATTGGGATGCATTGGTAAAGTTATTCTGTGCAATCAAATAGTATAAGGAGTATAAAGCAGAACCATACTCACTATTGTTATAGCTATTGAGTGCAGCTCCATAATACATAGATTGAGAGTCATTAAGACCTGTTATTTTTAAATATTTATTTGTTAATTGTTTTATCCCTGAGTTAAAAATATATGGAGTAGTACTGTTTGAGATATTGTTTATTTGTGATGCCTGGGAAAATAAGTTGTTTGTTGCGCCACACCAAGCGATTGATTCTCCTATTGTTCCTATTGCTTCAACTATATTATCTGTTGATTGTGATGCATTCAACTCTTGATTTGCAGTTATAAGATTCTGCTGTGCCCATGACTGTCTAGCCTCACCACCTATTATATATTGATAATTTTCCGGTGTCATTATTGGAGGCGTTAAACTATTACAATAATTCAAAACTGTATTATAGAGTTTATATGCTTTTGGTAAAGTGTAATTATCTGAGTTTGCATAGATAAATGCATTTATGTATTCGATAAATGATGAATCTGCTGCAGTGTAACCATAACCTTTTAATGCTATTTTTTTATAAGTCGATAACTCAGAATAAAATTGAGTTTTTAGTGAAGAAAAGTTGTTTGGTATACTATTTATTTCAGAGGTTGTTGTGTTTATTGTGTAGTTGACTAAATTGTTAAAGTATGATTCATTGCAGTTGCAATTGAATGGTGCATTTGGAATCTGAGTTAGTGAAAAATTACTTGCAGAGATATTATAATTTAATGGGGATACTTTTGGAGATTGTCCATAAAATACATAAGGTATTGCCTGCGAGACATTAGCTACTTCTATAATAGGTATATTGTTTAATTGCTGAGCTATATAATAAAGTGTATCCTCAAAACTACCATTTTGAACATATGGTGCAAGGACATAGCTTAAACCATAACTTTTTGCTGAAGAAACTTTATCAGTTATTCCACCAATAGGACCTACATCACCATTACTTGATATTGTTCCGGTCAATGTGAAGTTTTGTTTTATAGGTTTACTGCTTAGACCCGATATTGCAAGAACTGTGAATGCTAAACCACCGCTTGGTCCAGTGACGTTTGACGTGTTATCATTTATAGTATATGTAAAATTAAAGTTAGATTCATTCAGATTCAAATATTTTGTAGCATAGTTAACTCCTGTAATCGCTGATTGAATAGTACTTTGACCTACGTGTTGTGGCCCTAATATTTTAACACTGCCATTTCCAGAACTTACATTAAGGGTGATTATGCTTATTATGCCAGTATCAGTATTTCCTAAAACTGCTGGAACATGTATTGATGTAGTATATGCTTGCGTTAATCCAAAAAATAAAGTTGCAAAAAGTATCGAGATAAAAAACAAGCTAATCCTAGGTATATATAATTTTGACATAATTATTTATTTACAAGGAATATTTAAATTACTTTCTATTAATATAGGTATTGAATAAGATGAAATTAAATTATAGAGGACAAAAAAAGATAAAACTGCAAAGTGTTATGGAGTATTTAATAACGCATATGTGGGCTTTATTAATAATAGCAATAGCTTTGGCCGCTCTTTTTGAACTTGGAATTTTTACACCATCTCCACCACAGCAATGTATATTATCAGACGGATTAGTTTGTAAAAATTTTTTTATCAACTCACAAGGTTCATTGACCATTCAGGTATTTAATAGCGGTACAACTCCAATGAACATAACAGGAGTAGCTTGTTATCAGAATTCTTCAGATATAGTCTATCAAAAAGAAGGAAATATAAATGGACAGGTGGCTTTGTCTCCAGGAGGTACTGTTATATTATATACAAATTGCTATGGAAGTAACAATAACGTCTATACATCAAGTTATGGCTCTTTTTATGGAGGTGATTTATCCATAACATTTATAGATTCTAGAACAGGTATTTCAGGAGATAGTTATGGGAGTATATCTGTAATTACAAAAAACGGAGCTGTAAATAACCAAGCAGGTATTATGTATTCTGTTTCAGTTACTTTAACAAATACAGAGAGTTCACCAACGCCTAATAACTTTCAACAAGAAATAGTAATAAACCCATCAAGTTATGCGCAGTACGGACTAAACGCAAACTTAAGTAATTTAGAGTTTAGTACCAATCCATATGGAGGTGGTACGCCTATATATTCTTGGATTGCAAATGGTTCAAGTATTACCTCAACAAAATCAGTAATTTGGGTTAATTTACCAAGTGTTATATCTGCAAATGGTGGTACAGAAACTATTTACATGAACTTCTTTTCCAATAACAATCCGATATTATCTGGTTATACAGGTTACGCACCGCAACTTTACTGTTCAACCGGTTGTTTCCAGACTGCGTATGGAGAGTATGACAATGGTGGAGATGTTTTCCCTACATATAGTAATTTTAAAGGGACAACGTTAAGCTCTATATTTTACTCACCGCAAAGTTGTTCTAGTGGTTTAAGTATAGACAATGGTTACACTATGAATACATTTTATTGTGGAAATTATCAATATCAAGCGTTAGCACATTTAAATTTACCACAAGGATATGGTGGAATTCTTCTATCGAATGTTGAGTCCATTAGTGGACCAAGTGGTGGAAGTGGAGTTATCTGGTGTTGGTTATTAAATGGAGGTTGTCAAGCGGGTGGAGAGGTAACTCAGGACCCAGTTCAAATAATTTCAGAACCGCCAACATCTGGAGAATCACTTTATACAATAGACTCACTTTCAGCAAACTCTATAACCGATTACAGAACATTTACACTGAGTTATTTAGGTATTGCAAGTTATCCACCAAGTGGTCAGATGCCTAATGTAAATTGTAATGTAGGCGTATGCAGCAATTAATTATAGTTTTTTAAAAAAAATTAAAAATCAGATATGCTTGATTGTTTCCCTAATTTTTTTTCTTCTGGTTTTCTAGAAAGAATATCAATTACACCAAAAATTCCATCGTAACCTGGTTTTATCTTAATGTTTCCAGAACGAATTGATTCGATTGCTTTTGAAAGTTCTGGATCTATTATTCTTATTTTTTCTATATCTGCTTTTATCAAGACATTAAACTCTGTACCAAATGTATTTAGTAGTTTTGAGTAACTGTCATAAACTTTTTTTGTTGCTACTCCTTTTGAGTAAACATAAGATAAAACTTCTAACAAAGGAACTGCTTTTATATAACCAGGTGCTCCTTTTAGAATATAATCTTCATCCCTATCTGCAAGCTCCTCGACTCTGTTTAAAACACCTAGAGTTAGTTTCTTTCTACATTTCGGACACAGATAATTAAATTTTTTAGCCTCTGTAGGATTTAATGATATATTACAATTTCTATGTCCATCGTAATGATACTTGCCTTCTTCTGGAAAGAACTCAATTGTATAAGAGATTGATTTTGATTTTATGGAACTTATTAATTTGCTATATGATAACTCATCTTTTTTAAGATTTAGAACTACCGCTTCTCTTCCTAACTTTTGTGGAGAGTGTGCATCGCTTCCTGATAATAAAGCATATTTATCGTTTGAAGAGACCCGCCAGTTCATAGACGGATCACTGCTTAAACCTGTTTCTAGTGCATAGATATGTTTTGCTTGATCTTGATATGCATCTTTTATTGAGTCGTAGCCAGATATTGAACCGAAAACACCGAACCATGGAGTCCAAGCATGAGCTGGAAATATGAATATATCTTTATTTATTGCCATTAATTTTTCTACGAGTTCAGGAGTTGAGATATTAAGTAAAGGTCTGCCATCTAATGATAAATTCCCATATTTACTTAATTCAGAATTTATTTCTTCTACTATTTCAATACTTGGAGATAGTATACAGTTATGGACTTTTTTAATCCCTGGAGCTTTTGAAAAAATATTTTTTGAGTTTCCTTTTTCATCAAATACTGTGCATACTTCAGTACCTAAAACAAATAATGTACCGTTACTTTGATTTTTAAGTGAGTATATCCCACCTTTTGTTTCAAGTAATTTTTCTTTTATATCTTTAAACCATAAAGGATGAGTAAAATCTCCTGTACTGATTAAGTTGATTCCTTTTTCGATACAGGTTTGATTGATATTTTCAAATGTTAAGTTTTCACTGCATGCACCTGCATACTTAGAGTGTGTATGTAGATCAGTTATTATCTCAGTAACATTAGTAGAGGATTCAATGTCTTTTTCTTGCATTGATGTTTTTTGATTTGTCATTATCAAACACAGATTTACTTATTAAAATTTAAAGATTTGGACTGAAAATTAAGGTACAAGACGCGTCCTGTCTCTAGGAAATAGAGCACACTCACGTATGTTGCTTGAGTTTGTAAGACGCATTACGAATCTTTCCAATCCTATCGACCAGCCAGCGTGTGGTGGTGCTCCGTTTTTAAAAGCATTAATATAAAACTCAAAATTTTTAGGGTCATTTCCTCTTTTTAGCAGTGCTTTCTCAAGAAGCTCTGGAATGTGAATTCTTTGTGCACCGCTTGAAAGCTCTAAACCTTTATAAATGAAATCAAACGAATTAGATAAATCAGGATTCTTTTCATTAGGCATACTGTAAAAAGCTCTTATATCCGTAGGATACTCTTTAACTATTAGTAAATCTCCAAATATTTTGCCAAGGGCTAACTCGTCTTCTTTTGAAAAATCGTTTCCATAATCAATTTTTACTCCGTTTTTATTTAACTCAGATATTGCTTTTTTATAAGTAATTTCTTTTATTTTACTTTTAGATATCTCTACACCTAAAATTGAGAGTTCATTTGCATTTTCTTTCTTTACTGTATCTATTATTTTGCTTACTGTTTTTTTAAGCAATTTTATTACATCATTATGATCTGCAAATCCCATCTCTATATCCATTTGAGTTATCTCATTTAAATGAAATGTAGTATTGTGTTTTTCTGCTCTAAATACAGGGCTTATCATGAATACTTTATCAAAGCCTCCTATTACTGAAAGTTGTTTATAAAGCTGTGGCGACTGTGCTAAATATGCGTTTTCTTCAAAATAATTTACCTTGAAAAGATCTGTACCGCCTTCGGTAGCTTCCTTCACTAATGAAGGAGTTCTTATCTCAATAAAACCCTCTTTTTCAATTGTTTTTCTAAATGTTTTCAAAACTGTTGACTCTATTTTGAATATTGCTGTGCTTTGTAATCTTCTTAAATCAATATATCTATAATTTAATCGCACATCTAACTCTGCAGGAACCTTACCCGTTACCTCAAATGGTATTACACTTTGTAATGGATTAAGGTTATTTACTTCAATAGGTATTACTTCTATTCCTTTTTTAGATTGCTTATTTTCAACTACAGTGCCCGTGACTGATATGACGCTTTCCTTTGGAATTAACATTGATTTTATAACATCATCAGAAACAGAACCTTTTTTTGCAGTTATTTGTATAATTCCTGTGTTATCTCTTAAGAGTAAAAAAACTATATTCCCTATATCTCTTACTTCGTGAACCCAGCCTGCAATTTTTACTTCTTTCCCAGAAAATGAGTTAGATAACTCTGAAACATAATTAGTTCTGTAAATATTAATCAAGTAAACACCAATATTATTTGAATAAGAAGATTTATAACAATTATTAAAAAAAGAAAAAGAAAAAGAAGAATATTAAAATTACTTTGCAAGCATTATCTCTATAGAACTAACCTTCGATTTAGTACCGTCTTCATTTGAAAGTTCTTCTGATCCTATTGCTATGCTAGATACCTTCACATCTGTTACAAATCGATTTCTTGCTATTTCGGCTACATCCACAGCTCTAGATATTGCGTTTCCTCTAGCTCTGACCTTTACATTTTTGGCACCGCTGTTGAACTGTGTTACCACAGCAAGAACGTAGTTCATTGCAGGTTTTTTACCTATTAGAACAATATTTTCGCCTGTCGTTGTTTCAATTTTTTCTTCTGCCATGTTTTCACCATTGTATTTAGCGTAATTACCTTTAATTTTTTTAGTTATTAATATATTTAAACACGTAATTTATTTAAAGCTTTTTTATTAAGAGGATATTTGTACTTCTTTTGTGATATCCTCCAACGACTAAAAGTCGTTGGCTTCTAGAGTGGTTATGATTGGTCGTCATGAAATCACTCGTGTAGTTCCTCCTTCTATGATTCTACTTGCATCCTCCTGTTGAGGTGTAGAGGTAAAATCTCCAGAGGCGTAACTTCCCCCTTGTCCAGAGGTAGATTTGACAGTTTTGCTGTCAAAATTTGAACTCGTAGAGTTCAAAGCTCTATTGAGTATATTTATTGATGCATTTAAATCTCTGTCTTTTGACATTCCACATTTTTTACAGTTGAATGTCCTTTTAGACAAAGGCATATTTTGTATATTTCCACATTTACTACATGTTTTTGAGGTATCTTTAGGATTTACACCAACTACTACGCAACCAGCACTTTCAGCCTTGTATTGCAGATAGTTTATGAAATTGCCCCAAGATTCTTCACCTATGCTTCTTGCAAGATTATGATTTTTCATCATATTTGCAATTTTCAGTTCCTCGTATGCAATGAATGAGTATGAATTTACAAGATTATATGATAATTTATGAAGCCAGTCTTCTTTTATACGTAGAATATGCTCATATTTTCTTGAAAAATTTAGAACTGCTTTTCTTCTATTATGAGAACCTTTCTTTTTTCTTGAAATTATTTTTTGAAGTTTTTTAAGTTTAATTCTGTCCTTCTTTGAAATGTGTTTATTTTGAAGAATTGAACTATCAGATAAAACAGCATATTGATCTATACCTAAATCCATGCCTACTTTAGATTTATCATTTGATACAAAAGGTTTATCCTCCTTTTCAACTGCGATGGTGACATACCATTCCTGCGACTTTGTTTTCTTTATTGTGCACGTCTTTACCTCTCTTCAATTTCTCTATGATTCACAAAGTTTATTCTACCTACTTTCGAGAGCTCTACCTTTTTCTTCTCTATTTTAAAGCCATTAGTTTGAGGATATGTTAGAGAAGATACAAAATTTTTATATCTCGGAAATCCAACTTTTACTTTTTTTCCCTGTTTCTTTTCTTTGCATCTTCTAAAGAAATGCCTATACGCATCTGATACTCTTTTTGAAACATTTTGTAGAACCTGTGAATGTAGTTCTGAAAATTCTGGTCTTTCCTTTTTAATCTGCGTAAGCCAAATATTCATTCTATATTCAGTTAGAGTTTTACCTGTTCCCATGTAGTAGGTTTTTGATTTTTCAAGAAGAAGATTATAGAGCTCTTTTGAAAGAAACATCTGTCTGTTCAGAGTTTCCTTCTGCTCTTTTGAAGGATATGCACGATATTTATATGCAATTTTCATTTATCACGACCATATTTAATATATTGTTAATGTTTGTATATATTCGCTTTCATCCCACGATTAAAATCGTGGGTTTTCTCGCTATGATTTTATAAGAGGTTTTCTTGAAAAAACTAAGTATGCAGTATGCCATACTCCTTTTGTTGAGGGACGCATTCCTTCTTTTCTAACTAGTATATCTCTAAGTATACACTCTACTATATATGGTTCCTCGAAACTCATCATAGATAATTTTTTACAGTACTTTATTACCTGTTCTGCATGAGGTATGTATGCAACAACAGTACCGCCTGGTTTTAATGATTTTTTAACAGTTTTAAGTGCTTTTTCAGAACTAGGAAGATCAAGAGTAAAAATATCTACATTTTTTTCAGAAATGTTTTTTGTTATATCGCCTATCTTTAAGGTTACATTTTTAAGATTTAGTAAGGAAATATTTTTTTCAGCTATTTTTGAGAACTCCTCTCTAATATCATAAGAATAGACATGTTTTGCAATTAAACCTAACGAGACTGTTAACCAACCACTTCCTGTCCCAGCATCGACGCAGATAGAGTCTTTATTTACTCCAGAATAGGCAATTATTATGCCTATATCCTTAGGAAGAATTACCTGTGGGCCTCTTTTTAATTTTTTATACATTGTGGGATAAATAAACATTTTTCTCATAAAAATCAATTGATTATCAATTAGCTAATTAATCCTAAAATATCGACTGATGGCATCTGACCGTCAGGTGGATATACCCGTGTTCGAACCCAGTCCGCTGTTACCGTAACGCCACTACCACTTTGACTGACAAGCCATATCTGTGCAGGTGAAGTAAGATATGTTGTGCCGCTTATTAAATTACTATAATCATACTCACTACTTAACAAACCATTAGTTGGTATTATTAAACTCCAAACATGGTATTCGGAACTTGAAGGTTGTGTTGGGAAATCAAAACTATAGGGAGTATTAGGATATTGAGTTGAACCATAACCAGTTATTGCAGTTGCTGCGCCGGTTTCATATGATGGATCTATGGCAATACCTCCAAAGAAACAGCTTTCAGATACTGCACCCCTAGTTATTAAAGCATACATATCAATTACGTTTCCATCTCCAAAGCTTTGTGATGTTATAATGGAGTTATAAGGTCCTAATGATATTTGATTATCAACATTTACATTATCACCCCCACAGTTGGTGTAATCCTGCCATTTATTAGCGTTAAGTGTAGTTCCTGCAAAGTTATCGTAAAAATTAAACACATCTCCACCATTATCATACTGCGCGTAAGAGGTCTGGAAACAACCGCTTGAACAGTAAAGTTGCGGTGCGTAACCTGTATAACCAGATAACACGGGATTTTTGTTAGCAAAAAAGTTCATGTAGATAATCTGTGTTCCTCCGTTAGATGTTATTCCAGCTGGAAGCTTAAGCCAAATTACTGCTGATGTTGCAGTATTACTTGCGCCGCTTTCTATCCACGAATATATTGGAGAACCGCTACCATACTCACCAGTAGTAAACTCTAGATTACTTAAGTTTGCGTTTAGTCCGTACTGCGCATAACTCGATGGGTTTATTACTATTTCTTGTTGAAAGCCTTGATAAACTGGTTGTGATGTCGTATCAATTAACTTAATTGCAACTGTATTAAGATTACTTGGATTCCCATTAGTTAAAATTTGTTGAGTAGTAGTTACAGGAAGTATTAATGATCCTACCGCAAGTTCAGTCAGATGAGTTATTGCATCTTTATAATATATTGCTATCGAACCATGAAAGTATGAGCCTAAATTTCCAGAAAATTCGTTATTTTGTGAAGAGAAACATTGAACATAAAATGTAGTTGATGAACCAACAGGCATGAATACTTGATTAGATGGAGGGTTATAAGGAGCTTGACCAGCAAGAAGTGTTCCATTTTCATAACACGCTATCCCAGTTATGTTAACTGGGTGGCTAGTTTGTTGATTTAATGTAAAGGCTAAAACTCCTTGACTATTAAGAGTATAACCAGAACAACTAAAACCAGCTTCTATGATACATTGAGTATCTGGTTTAGGCGTAAAAATTCCTAACTCAAATAATGTAACTAAAGCTACAGCTATTATTAATATTGCCCAACCATAAGTGGTTAAGTACTCAAGTGCACTTTGGAGCTTTAACATGAATATACCTATTACTTATTATCTTATAAATCTTCCATTTTGAATTCCTAGACATGCTTCTTTGAATGATGATTTTTTGATGACAAGTGCCTTTATCTCGTCTATATACTCGATATTATTTTTTCTTGCCATTCTTTCAATTTGATTTAATTTATTTGAATATGCATTGTAAGCCGTAATTGCAGCTGTTAAGGCATCTCTTTCATGTAAAGTAGATACATTATTATTTGATAAAAATGTATCCTTTTTTTCTACACTTATATCGTATTTAGGAGTAAACAAAACAGAGTCAAAAATAGCTGCCAACTTTGCAACAGTTTGATTAGCTCTTTTTTTATCAGTAGCTATTATAACTGGAGAGCCTAACTCTTTTATTTTGTCTACAAACCAACGTATGCCTACATATTTCATAGTAATACTTCCGATTACACGGCCATTTAAATCAACACCGGCTATTGATGAGGCCTTACCTGTATCTATGCCAACTATTATATGACGCATTGACTCAGCAGTTCATACTTTTTATAGAACATAATGTTTGATATGCAGTTTGTGGTATTGCTTGATATTTACAACCTATTATTACAGAAGAACTTGAGGTTACATTGTAGTAATCTGCAAGAACAGATTGTCTGTTTATAACTGTTTGTGAAGAAGAGATACACTGAGTTAATTGGGATATATTTAACTCAGAATTTTTAGCTATTGAGTTCAGTTCATTTGGAGAGACGTATTGATTTTGATAGCTTGCATTTAGAGTAAATACAAATTTATTGAAGTTTGGTTGTTTTGATGAACAGAAAAGATACTTGCCGATTAATGTAGCGTTCTGAAGACCGTACTGATTTGCAACTTCTTGTGATGACTGTGTATATAAAATATCTATCTCTGGAGCTACTGTTGTATTGAACTTATTTTGTATATTCTCCAAGTATGACAAACCTGAGATACTTCCAGCAGCATACGGATCTATAAACCAGTAGATTGGCGTAGAGTTGCTAGTTATACAAGAGGTCTTGTTCAGTAATGATATATATCCATAACCAGAAACTGAATTTTTAGATGACAGTGTGGGTTTTATTGTTTGAACAGAAGGCAATATCTGAGTAACATTAAGGTCATTTATTATTGCTGAAAATATAAATGTAGAATTAGTATTAAGGTATTTTTCAGGCACTGTTAATATCCATGTTTTTGTATTTGGTGAGTAGTATTCTTTTATCTGATTAACCTCAGATGTATAGGGTATTACTGACAAAGATGTATTCGTATAGGTATAACTTGCTAAAAAGTTTTCAAATATTTTTTTAATTTGAGTTGCGTTATGTAAAGGAGTTATACATGAGTTATTAGAGTAACCATATTGACAATTAGTTAAATTTAATGTTTGATTTGATGAACTTTGATTTGTTAATACAATTATTGATTGTTTTGCATATGTAATGTATAATAAAATAATTAAAGCGAGTACTAGCAGTATGATTAGAGTAATGTGTATTCCATCAAGACCTCCTAACTTACCTAAGGGTTTTATAACCACGCTTGGTTCTTTTATTTTTTTATTTTGATTTTTTGCCAACTTAACACCTTATTAATATAAACGGGTCTGACGGGATTTGAACCCGTGACCTTCGCCTTAGGACGGCGCCGCTCTATCCAAACTGAGCTACAGACCCTCCTAATTTTAATTTTTATTACATTGATGATAACGGTTCTATACCTAATAACATCAATATATTATATAAGGTTTGTCTTACTGCATTAACTATGGCTAAACGTAACTTTGTTGCATCTCCGCCTTTTAATACAGAGTTATGCTCATAAAACTTCCCAAATAATGCAGAAATCTCTATTAAATACTCTGCAAGTACATTTGGTTTGTATTCGTTTGCAGCTTTTTCTACACGTTCATTGCATAGAGAAAGTAATTTTAAAAGTTCAAAGCCATAATCTCTCTCTGCAAAAGATATATCCTTATCATTTAGTAAATTATTATTATTATTATTATTATTATTATTATTTATTTTTCCCTTTTCAAGTATTCTGCAGGTTCTTGCATACATGTACATACAATAAGGTCCGCTATTTGAGTTAAAATCTAATGCTCTGTCCCAATCAAATGTTAACTTTGTTATAGGATCTATTTTAAGTAAATCAAACTTTATTGCAGAGATTGCAATTCTCTTTGATACTTCATCAGGATTTATGTCGGGAGATATTTTATCACCAGAAAGGAGAATTTCCTTTGCTCTTTCTACAGTAAATTTAAATAAATCATCGGCCGTGTAGTTCCTTTCGTTTCCCAACCAGGTACCGCTTCTTCCACTAATCTTCCCTTCTTTTAAATTTAATTCCCCATAAGATACATGAACTAAATTTTTTGCTTTTTTAGAATCAATTATTTCAAGTGTATTTTTTAGTACAGTTTGTGGTTCATTCTGAGCAGAGCCAATGATATTTATTGCTAAATCTGCACCTGTAAAATCAAGAGGATAACCTGAACTGGAGGTAGTTATTGCTTTGCTTCCATCTGGTTGTAGTATAAACTCTTTGCTTTTGAAAGGTATTTTTATAATTCCTAATTTCCACATATGAAGTGCTATGTCCTTTCCAAGATATGTTGGAACGCCGTTGCTTCTCAGTAATACTTTTTTGTTTTCTTCATCTGCTTTACCGGATAATGAAGTTTTCAATACCGTACAGCCTTTTAACTTGCCCTCCTTTTCTATATATATAAGTGAGTTTTTACTTAATAAATCTAATGATTTTTGGAGAAGTTTTTCAGATAATATATCGCTTTCCCAAATCAATATATCATGATATAAAAGATACTTGAATGCAGTTTCATACTGGGCTTTTACACTTTTTTCAGCTATCTCCCTTATCTCTTTTGCTTCCTTACTAGAGGTATCTTCCATCTCTTTCAGTATTTGATTTATTTGCTTTTGTATCTCTTCATCTTCTTTAATACGTTTGTTTATCTCTACATACTTTTCTCCTAAAAATTGATCATATTTTTTATCACTTGGATCCCAATCCAGATTTTTTTTGCCCCATAAGATCTCTGCCATTTGTAAACCTAAATCTTCTATATAATCCAGGCGCTTTGTAGTATAAGAACAGAACTTAAGTATATTTGATAATGAATCTCCTAGGAGTGGATTTCTCAAATGACCTATATGCCAAGGTTTGTTTGGATTTACACTTGGATACTCAAGAAGTACTACCTTTCCTTTTCCCAAATCAGAAGAGCCATATAACTCCTTTTTAGTTAAAATCTCATTTAAAACATATCTTGATAACTCAGTTACGGATAACTTTGCATTTATATATCCATTAATTGATATTATCTCTGAAAAAAAATTTGAATGTTTAATATTTTTTAGAAGTTCTTCTGCTATTATTTTTGGTGATTTTTTGAGTAATTTAGATAACTTTAGTGCAATTGATGATGAGATATCCCAATCTTTTCCAAATACAACATCTATACTGTATCTTAACTCTGGTACCTCAATATTACCATACTGTTTTTTAATTGCATCTGATATTAGATTTTCAAATTCTTCTTTGAAGATATTAGACATTGAATCATTCAATACAAATTTGTTTGACAACTTATTTATTGATTACTAATTTAAAAGAAGTTTATAATGGACATGTACAGAAAGTTTAACGTAATATAATAAACTAAATTAGTACAAGGGTATTTAAAAACCATTGGTTATCTAATATTAAGAAGGGGTAATATGGTTAAAAGCTATGGGCCTTCCCGTGGCATCATTTATATTGATGTCCTTCCACCACAACCATACTGATTTTAACTCGCTATCATATTATTAATTATAAAATCAGGATCATACTTCATTAGGTCATCGTAACCTTCTCCTACTCCGAAAAATATTACAGGGACATTTGTCTCGCTAAGTATTGAAAGAGTATTGCCGCCTTTTGCATCGCAGTCTAATTTGGTCAGTATTATACCATCAAGACCAACTGTTTTATTAAACTCAGTAACTTGTTCTAATAATGAATTTCCAGTTATACTCTCTCCTACAAAGATTTTAATATCAGGATTTGTTATTCTTACAATTTTCTTTATCTCTTCCATTAGACTTTTGTTTGTTTCCTGTCTTCCTGCGCTGTCTATTAAAACAACATTTATATGATGCGCTTTTGCATGAGCTACGGCATCAAATGCAACACTAGCCGGATCAGCGCCATACTTTCCTTTTATAACCCCAATGTGTAAACGTTCTGCATGGATTGCTGTTTGTTCTATAGCGGCTGCACGGAAAGTGTCACTTGCAGATAAAACAACTGAAAAGGAGTTCTTAATAAACATATTGGCAAGTTTTGCCATAGTGGTTGTTTTTCCAGCTCCGTTTGGACCTATAAATAGTATCTTAAGAGGTTCTCCTGAATTTTTCTTCTCCTTAGCCAGCTCTAATAAATCAATATCGGATTTTTTTTCTAATATTTTTTGTATTGATGATCGTAGTACGTTACTTATTTGTAAATTTATATTTTTTGAAGATATTTTATTAGACAATAGCCCTACTTTAATATTTTCAAGTATTTTTTCAGCCGCATCAAAGTTGACATCAGACTCAAGAAGTGAAATTTTTAAGTCTTCCAAGAATGGTTCTATATCTGATTCTTTTATAGAAACTTCTTTTGAGAATACACCACGCAGTCTAGTTCCAAAGGATACCTTTGGTTCATCCTGTTTAATTGATTTTTCAATGCGTGTTGATTTTTGAATTGATGGTTTTTCTAGATTTGTTTTTGTTTGTGTAAACTCCTCAGATTTTTGTAATTTCTTTTCTTCTTTTAACTCTGATTTAGCTGTACTGTGTTCGATTAATTTACTTTCTTCTATTTCAGGCTCTTTGATTTTTTCAATTGTTTTTGTTTTATCTTCTGGTTTTTTTTCTACTGTTTTCTGTTCCTGTTTTTTTGTTTGCTCCTCTTTTTCTTTAGTTACATAAGTAGTTTCTTTTTCTTTTACATTTTTTTGAGTTTCAGTTTGTTTACTCTCCTTTTCAGATGAAGATAGATCAGTTTGAAGTTTATCTTCAGAATATGTTTGTATATCTTCAGTTGAGTTCTGTGAAGTTTTATCGAGTTCATTGATTTTTTCTTCTTGTACATGTTCTTCTTTTATTTCTTCTAATTCATCTTCTTCTTTTTTAGTTACTGAGTTTATGAACTTTGAAAACTTCTTTTTAATACCTTCAAACATTTTTTATACCTTATTTTTAGCTTTATTGCTGTTGTAATGATTCTAATTTATACATTACATCTATTAACTCACTTTGTAGTTTGGTTTTTTCGGAAAGTAATTTTTTAAGCACTTCTTCTTGCTTTTTTTTATTTGTCTCTATAAACTCTTTTGCTTCAGCAATTGTTTTTTCAACTAGGTATCCCGCACCGATGTAAGTAAGTGTTGTTTTATTATTAGTTATCTCGCCCTCCATGTATACACCAGGGCCCGTATTTATTAGAGTTTTGCTTTTTTCGGATTTGGTTGCTTTATCTAAAGCTTCTATGCCTTTTAGTATTGCATCTATTGATATACTATAGGTAGAAATTTGATTTTCCAAAACCTCATATTGTTGAGAATAAACATTTTGCAGATATCTCAACTGATTTATAGCATCTCGTGAAGATACATTATTGTCTTTATTTTCTGTTTGAGTTATTCTTGCGTCTGACATTTTATTACCATTTGATATTTATTATATAATCAATATAAAATTGTATAACAATTATTTAACCTTTTTCAAAGACTTATTGTTTTTATCTATAGCCTTATGCTATATCTAAACCGTCTTGTATACTTGCCATTTCATAACCAGATGTGGCCTTACCAAAAAGTACGCCTTTTGAGTTTGCAACAACCGATATCCCAATACTTAATGAACCCAAGTTTGCAGTTGATTGTGAGATAGATTTTGAAAAAGATTTTAATGACTCGAACTCCTCTTCGGATACATTATTATTAACGACAAGTCCTTTGTTTGTCAATATATTATGAGAACCTACTGTTTTGTATCCTGCAATTTCGAGTTGATGTACCTCTACATCAAATACATCTTTTATATGTTTAATGTCCTTTTCTTTATAATCTGTATTAACAATAGCAATTTTATCATTGACTAAAATATTATTGCCTATTGCATTTAAATCGCTATCAAGAATCTCAACATTTAAATTTTTAAAGTTGTCCTTGAAACGTTTTAACTCTGATTCATATATAGAGTTAGAAAGAAGAATACCGTTTTTATTTGCTTTCCCAAATAAACCTATTAAATCAGAACCGGCAGCTGTAAGGTGTATCGGAGTTAAAGATAGTACCTTTTCAAATAATTCAGAATCAGATTTTTTAAGTTTTGAACCTGTAATACATATTGAATCAGAAGCAATACAGTATGCACCTATAAACTCATCGCCATGTACGGAAAGTTGACCTACGCCCATATTTTAAAACCTATATTTGAGGTTTTTCTTCAGAAGTTTTTTGTTGCTTTTTTTGGACTTGTTTATTTTCTTTTGATTTTTCTTCTTTTTGTTTATCGTTTTTTATTTCAGATTTTTCCTTTTCATTTACCTTCTTTTCTTCTTGTTTTTTGTTTACCTCATTTTCCTTTTTAGAGGTTTTCATGGTTTGAATAGGTTTTGATCTTGATTTCTTAACTTCTGGAGTTAAATCCACTTTTACAGAATCTCCTTCTTTTGTTATAACTATAGTTACAGGAAGCATCTTTTTTGCAACATCCTGCATAAGATAGCCATTAAGCTCACCGGATAATCTTATTGAGTCATAATTTGATTTGGTATATCTAGCTATATCTTCTTTTAAGTATGATACTGCTCTTTTTAATCTTCTTGATTCGTGTATTTTTACTAGTTTTTTTCTTAATGCTATTGTTTTTGTTATTTGTGTTGCCATTAGCTCAACCCTTTAAACCTAACTTTCTCTTTCTCCAGTCTCTTTGGAATCTGTTGAACTGAACCCTTCTATGAGTCCTTAATACCGCTAGAACAGGTATTCTTCTATTCTGCTTTAATTTTTTTCCAAGCATTTGTTTTTTCTTTGTTGATTTTTTACCCATTTTAAAACCTATTTCCTATTTGTGTTTAAACTCTATTTTTGAATCTGGTCTATATGTTAATTTAGCCAGTATACTTTTTAATTGTTCATCTGTTAATTTATTTATTAATCGGTTACTTTGTGCCATGCTTACTATTAAATTAATAAGCTGATCATAAAGCTCTCTGTTTGAAATTCTTACATTCATTAAACGTTCATATGCTTCATTAGTGGTAAGTTTCTTTGCTAATTCTCTTTTTTGCTGTTCTATTTGCATAGCTTTCATACGTCGCGAGAGCTCCTTTCTCATTTTTTCTTCATTCGGCTCTTGCGCATCTGACAACTTTATGCACCTTCTTTTATTACCTCTCCTGCTAATTTATCTAAAAATGAACGACCTTTTGGAGTTATCTCCCTTCCTGAAGTTGTTTTTTTAACATATCCTATTTTTTCTAATGCATCAAATGCATCTTTTATTATGCTGCCTCCTGCCCTTAAAGTATGCCTTCTATGAACTACATGTCTCTTTCTATTGCTATACTTTGATCTTAAACGTGAAATTCCTATGTGCCCGTTTAAATAAGTTTGTCTAAGGATTGATGCACATCTTATATACCAAAAATCCTCATCTGCAGGAACTCTTTCTCTGCCTGCCCCTGATTTAACATAATCTAAGTATCCTGGCTTTTCTATTCCTGAACTTTTAAGTCGTTCTGCTGCCTTTTCTATTAATTTTGAACCATCTGCTTCAAGTACATTTGACATTTACTCACTCTATATTTTAAATATGTATTAAGTATTAAAATTACATAAATATTTACTAACAAAAATATATAAAGCAATAGCATAGAAAATAGGTACATTTTTCTATACAACTTTAGTATTTGTAATAAAGAGGTTTATATACTTTTTTGTTTAAATAATATTTACCTATTCTTAAAGTGTGGATTTAATGAAATTAAATATAATTGAAGACGAAACTAAAAGTATGATTATAGAACTAATTGATGCAGATAGAGGAATTGCAGATTTGATAAGGGACAAACTTGCTAAAAAAAGTGAAATTGAGTTCGTAAGCGTAGTTAAGACCCATCCGGATGTAGGTCAGCCTAGATTAGTTGTTAAATCAAGCAAAAATGCAAGAACAGCAATATTGAAAGCACTTGATGAAGTAAGTGAAGATATAGATGAGTTTGCAAAGCAATTGCCAAAAAATAAAAAATAGATTATTATTTAAAAGATTCTAATGAGCTTAATTAATTTTTTAAGGAAAAAGGAGACAGTCTTCAAAGGACCTACAAAAAAAATAATTATAAATGAGGATAAAAAATACAAAACAATAAAGTTCAATGAAGTTGTTCAGACTCGTATTAGCAAAAATTCTATTTTTTCAGGAGAGTATTGGGATTTGTTTCCACCTTTATGTTATGCATTTGAAAAACCAAATATTCTTATGATAGGGTTGGGTGGAGGTGCAATATTAAAGGAAATCGAGAGTTTATTTAAAAATATTAATATAGATATTGCAGAGATAAATCCGGATGTAATAAGAATTTATAAACAATTTTTTCAAGATAAAACATCAAAAAGTATCTCAAATATATATAATAAAGACGGTTTCGATTTTGTAAAAGAAAAAAATTCTGTTTATGATATTATTATTTTAGATGCTTATGATATAGATAAAATTCCAGAAAAGTTCCTCAGTGAAGATTTTGTAATAAAATCACACAGAGCACTCAAGGACAACGGAGTATTGGCAATAAATTGTATAGATACAATGCGATATGACGGTACAGAAAATATATTTTTAAGACACCTAAATAATTTTTTTGATGTTTACTCTCTGGGTTCAGGATTTATTACTGCTAATAAAATAATTATATGTTTTAAAGAAAAATCTTCCTCAAGTGAAATTTTACAAAAAATAAATGATAGCTTGCTAAAAAATAAGGAAACTAGATTTTTATTAAACGCTTATCTTAATGTAGTACGTGAAGATAATAAATGAGTATCTAAATAACTTTACATTGTTATTAGATTATGGAGTTAGGTTTATTTTCAATACCAGGATTACGTGCACCTGAGTTCAATGATTCTGCGGAGTGGTTGAATATTACTGGAAAAATAAAACTTACTGATCTAAAACATAGAATAATAATACTTGATTTTTGGAGTTATTGCTGCATAAACTGTATACATATGCTCCCTATTTTAGAACAAATAGAAAAAAAGTATTCTAATAAAAAAGTAGTTGTTATAGGAGTACATTCCCCTAAATTTAAAACAGAGAGGAACAAGGAAAATGTGATAGAGGCTATAAAAAGATATCAAATTAAACATCCGGTAATTTTAGATAAAAACATGAAGATTTGGAGGTCATATGGAGCTGAAGGATGGCCTACTTTTGTAGTTATAGACCCTAATGGAAAGATAGCTGCAAAATTTTCAGGTGAGATCTCCTATAAAAATTTTGAAGAAGGTTTAGAAAAGATAATTAAGAAGTTTAACGAAAGTAATTTTTCTAAGACAAAATTTTTACCTGAATTTAAAAAAATACATAATAAATCATTTTTAAGATATCCTGGAAAAATTGATATAAATAAAAAAACAGAGGATATTGTAGTATCAGATTCAGGAAATAATAGAGTAATAATTTTAGATAAGAGCGGTAAAATTTTATATTGCGTAGAGAGTAATGATAAATTTTTTAAGATAAATGGAAAAACCAGAAATTCATTTAATATGCCACAAGGGGTTTGTTGGATAAATGAAGATGAAGTTATGGTAGCAGATACGGGAAATAATGTAATTAAAAAGATAAATTTAGAAAGTAAGGTGATTTCTATAGAAGCAGGAACTGGGGAGTTAGGAAGAAGATTAAAGATTAATGAAGAGCATATTGCAACTAATGCGAAATTAAGTTCCCCATGGGATATTACATTTTATAAAAAAGAACTGCTTATTACTATGTCAGGTTCTCATCAAATAGTTAAGTATGATATGGACAGTACTATTTCTCACTTTGCAGGTACTGGAAAGGAAGACCTCGAAGACGGAACATTAAACAACTCATACTTTGCACAGCCAAGCGGAGTATCTGTTTTCAAGGATATGATTTACACTGCAGACAGCGAATCATCAAGTATTAGATCTATTTCAGTTAAAAATAACTTCGTAAGTACAGTTGTAGGAGCAGGTTTGTTTGTTTTCGGTAATAGAATAGGAAAGCTTCAAGATACACTTTTACAGCACCCGATGGGACTTTGCGCAGTAAATAATGGAATTTATATTGCTGATACATTTAACAATTCAATAAAATATATAAATTTGAGAAATGACAAATCATATCAAATAATTTCTCAAAACGAAAAAAGTGTTTGCAATATAAATGATCCTGAATGTGATACATTAGGATTGTTTGAACCTAATGATGTGAAGATTTATGATAATTATTTGTATATATGCGATACAAACAACCATTTAATAAGGAAATACGATATCAAAAAAAGAATTTTAAAAACAATTGAAATAGAAAAATAATAAAAAACTAAAGTAATGTTTGATCTGAAACTTCTACTTCAGTAACATTTTTTATTCCTTTGAGCTTCTCTTCTATTGCTGTACTGCCCTCCTCATCTGTATGAACAAACATCACTTTTATTACTTTTATTCCAAATGCGACTTCTTCTAATTGAATACTTTTAGGTTTCAAATCTGAAACTATTTTATCCCTAACTTCAATTTCTTTTCCTGTTTCTGAATATACTTTAAAAATTGTAGCTACATCTGCCATTAAGGTCCCTCAAATTCACATTCTTTACATTTATATTTAGTATGATTAAGACGACATTCATCACATCTTACAATCTCAGTTTTATTGCAGGATGGACATTTGAATAAAACATATCTATCAGTAAGTCTACCACATGAGGTACATATTTTTCCTAGCCTTGTCATAATATCACAATGAATCGAGCAAGCTATATATTAACTAACTCATAAATTATAATGTGTTTAATAAATAAAAGTATATAAAGTATTCGTTTGGACATGTGGCGTAACTTGGATAGCGCATCGGCTTGCGGAGCCGAGGGTTGCGGGTTCAAATCCCGCCATGTCCGCAGTTGTCAAGATAACTCTTTATCTAATAAATTTTTAGTGATTTTTAGAGTAATTTTCTAATCCTTATTTAATAATATGTCTTGTTATAGAGTAAACTTTTGTTGAGGATATTGTTGCGCCTGTTACACTTTTTATTTGTTTAATATCATTAATAGCCAAAGGTGAAAATACAGCGTGCCTTGATGATTTAAATAAAGGAACATCTAAGACACTATCACCTATAACTACACAATCAGTTAATTTTATATCATATTTATTTAATAATTTAATTGTTCTGTCTAATTTAGTCTGCCCATTTGTTATTGTTAACTCTACACCTGTTAAATTACCATCTTTATTGAATAACTCAGTATTAGAAACACTATCTTTAATATTAAAAATATTTTTAGCAGCTTCAGCAACTGTACTTCCGCTTGCAGTTGAAAGAAATATAGGAATGCCTTCTTGTGATATTTGAAATATTAAATTGGTAACTTCATGAAGCATATTTCGTTTTATGTGTTTTCTTGCAGCCGAGATCATTTCATTAATTTTTCCTAAATCGTTTTCAATCAATACACTATAAAAATCCAACTGAGCAGTGCTTATGTCTTTAAAACCTGGACTTTTTCCAATATTTGACTTGAGTTTTTTTCCGGCAGAAACTCCACGTAAGAATTTTTTTAAATGGCCTTTTTTGAGCTCATTAATTAAAATTGATTTTCCTATACTATCTGCTGCTATTCCTTTCCATAGTGTATTATCGCCATCGACTACTACTGCTTGTATTTTTTTACCTGCCATTTTTAACACAAAAGTAGTTTTTATTAGTTCAGATATTTAAGTATTTGGAAATTTGATATTATTATTCAAGGTGTTGAGTAACCAGTATTCCATGAAGAAGTATAAACTATTCCAATTGGTTGACCGTTATTTCCGTTTCCCGAATAATCATTTGAGTTTCCATTTAATGGCCACCATCCTATCAAATTTTGAGGTAGTATTGGATCTCCACCTATACCTTCCATATAAAGATCAGTTATCTCATTTGAGGATAATGACGTGTTATATATCTGTATATTTGATATTAATCCATTCCAATCAGTGCCTGTACCAAAATTATAAAATTCACCTATAATCATTTGTGGATTTGAAGAGATTACATTTCCATTCAAATTATATGAGTAGGTTCCAGAAGAAGGTTCTGAGTATACCTCACCATCTATAGCAAGGTATAGGAGCCCATTAGCATTAAATCCATTATAAGTTAATGCATAAAAATACCATTGATTTTGTTGTACAGATGGCAGCGTTACATAACAGCCACCATTAGGACCAGGAGCGTTAAAAAAAGGTCGATAAAATCCACAGGATTGACTATCATAAAATAAACTTAGATAAGTATTTGCTAAGTTATATTGAAGAATACCTCCATTTTGGTTATTCGTCTTAGCCCATACTGTTATTGTTATAGCTCCTGAAGAACTAGTTATTTCTTTTGCGCCTAGAACATTTACAGCGATTGTAGATGAACCACTAAAAACTGCAACTGATTGAGGAGGCACATTATTACATATTCCTCCAAGAGAAACTACAGAACCTAAACCTGTATTTTGAGATTTATATACTTGACAACTGCCAGGCTGCGCATGTGGTCCTAAATTAGATGTATTGAATATACCTAACTCAAATAAAACAACAAGAGCAATTGCAATGATTAAAATTGACCATCCGTAAGTCATCAAGTACTCCATCGCGCTTTGAGCTTTGTAATGTCTTTCCTGCATAATCTCGTAATTAAATTAATAATAAATTATAATAATTTATTTGAAATATTGCGTGCTTTATAAAAATTTACTCTGTGCGTATTGCTTTTACAGGATCTACACTTGCAGCCTTCCAAGCCGGATATAAACTTGATAAGACACTTACAATTATTGCAATTAATATCCCAATTATTACTAGCTCAGGAGATATTACTGGGGAAAAAGAGCTAGTGCTAGATGAACTTGTTGAAGAGGTAGGACTTTTAGATGCTGGACCTGATGCAGCGAATCCAGCTCCACCGCCTCCTCTTCCACCAAAACCGCCTGATGAAGCGCCGGGACCAGAAAATCCGGCGCCTGATGTAGAACTACCAGGTGATGATAATAACCCTGGTAAAATGTAGGACCCTACAGCTCCAATGCTAACGCCTACGACTCCGCCTAGAAAACCTATAATTAATGCCTCAGAAAGAAATAGTATTAGGACATCTTTTTTCTTAAAGCCTATAGCTTTTAATATGCCTATCTCCCTAGTACGTTCAGTTACGGATACCATCATTATACTAAGTATGCTTATCCCAGCTACAATTAATGATATACCAGCTATCGAACCTAAAAGTATACCTATTGACCCGATTATTGATGAAACTGTTGATGCTATTGCTTGTACAGATAATAGACTTGCAGAGTTCCCATAAATGCTTT
>JAJYYF010000011.1 GCA_021801225.1 Microcaldota archaeon
GCGCTTATATGATTTATACGCAAAATTTTACATGCCTAAAGTAAAGGAAGGGTCTAAAGAGTTACTCGAGTTATTAAATAAAAAATCAAAAAAAGTTACACTTTTCAGTGATTCAAGAAGTTATAGATTGATGAATGAGATAAGACATTTGAATATGACAAGGTACTTTGATTTTATACTTAGTGCGACTAGTGTTGGTGCGTATAAACCCGATCCTACCGGAATTTTATTTATTATAGACAAATATAAATTTAGAAAAGAAGATGTTGTTTATATAGGAGATACTGTTTCTGATATAATGGCAGCTAAATTTGCAGGAGTTAGTTCATGTATAGTTAGTGATGGATTAGAGCCTTATGAAAGAGTGAAGAATGCTAAACCTACATTTCTGTTTAAAAGTACTGAAGCTATGTATGAAAATTTATTAGCTAAGAGTAATTAGATAATTTTCCATTTTTAATATCAAATCTTCTAATAGCTAATACTTCATCTTTAGATATAACTGTCGCTTTTTCTACATTTACATTTAGATCTCTCAGAAGATTAAGTTGATTTTCAGAAATATTTGTTCCTTCTTCGATTTTAATATTATTTAGGCCATAATTTGTTAAAATTCTTTCACAGAACCTTATATTTGTCAGATCCATATTTCCAAATGTTAAACCAGGTGGTTTAATTGTACAAAGTTCAATTTCAAATCCCAATATATTTGAGTATCTTAAGTTAAGACCGGATACTTTTGTACAGTACATTCTACCATTATTGATAGTTGATACGCAGGCTTCTACATTTTCAAAATAAGAGTGTGAAAAATTTGGATTTTCAAATATTGAACCGGATAGATTAGAGTTAGAAATTTTGACATTATTGAAAATAATACTATCAAATACTGTATTCATGCACTTGATTCCGTTTAAGACTATTGGTTTTGATATTGCATTTTCATCACAAATCTCAAACCTACCTTTATTGATTAATAAATTACTAAAGTCTCTCCTACCATTTTTATATAGCTCTAAAAACTCATTTGCCGAAGTACTCATTTTAGCTCTATTTATGTATACTACCAACTTCCCACCATACGTATTTGAATGTTTATTTATTTAAACTTTTTCTTTGGAAGTCATTTTAGTCTTAAGAGATACGTAAAAAGATAACTTTATAAAGGAATAAGAACAAATTATAAAGCATGTAGTAAAGCATAAGCTACTACAGAGGAAACAAAATGTCAGAAGAATTTGAAGGAAATGAAGAAAGAAGAAATATGCCAAGAGGAGGAGGAAGAGGAGAGAGCAGAGACGGACAAAGAGGAGGAAGGTCAGGCATGAAGCCTAATTACTTCTTACCTAAACCGGTTAAGGTCGGTGATGAAATCGAATTAACCATAGAAGCAACAGCTTCAAAAGGTGACGGAATAGCGAAAAAAGACGGTTATGTAGTTTTTGTAAAAGACGCAAAACAAGGACAAACTGTCAAAGTAAAAATAAGTGAAGTTAGAGCAAGATTTGCAATTGGAGAAATAATCGCGTAATAAATTTTAATAATAACGCCAAAATGGTTTATTAGATTCTTTTATTTATATTTTTTATTTATATTTTTGTCGTTTGAAAACCGACTTAAAACCTACGACTCCTAAAAACTATATATATTTATTTTAATATAGTATCTTTGTGTTAAAATGGGAAAAACTTTTGAAACAAAGAAAAAGATTTTAGATTTATTAAAAAAGAAAAAAATGACAGTAACTGAAATCTCTGAAGAGCTTAACTTATCTCATGCTACAGTAAGTCAGCATATTTCAGAGTTACAAAAATCTGGAGCTATAGAAAAAATAGACAATGAGCATTACAAAAAAATGACATACTACAAAGTAAGTGATAATCAGAATAACTTTTTAGTTAAGTATGCACTTGGTGTTATAGGAATTTTACTTGTTATAGGGATAGTTATTTATTTAAGTGGAATTTACACAAATAATTCTTTACTTAATAAAACAACCCAAATTTCACAAACCAATCATTCTACAAATTTAAGTACTGAAAATTCTAATACAACACTAAAGAATACAACTGTTAATATAATTAATGCTACACCGGTTCCTATATCTGGTTCATATGTAGCTTGTCCAATGTTATTTTATACATCTGAAGGAGCTGTAGAGAATCATAGCAATTATACAATAAATGGAACACAGAATATTTACAAGGATTTTGTTTTAGGTAAAAATACCTCAACAACATTTAATATAAAAGAAAACTTCAGTGATGTACTGAATGAAAGTGAAAAGTCGCTTTACAATAGACAACATTATATATACATGAATCAGGTAAATAGGGCTTTTAACTCTTCTGCAGTTATAGGAGTCTATGCGAAGTTCTCTAGTATAAATTATACAATAGAAAACAATGGAAGTATAGATTTTAATGTCACAATCAAAATTGGACAGAATGCTACTGAGAATACATACATGGTGCATATAGATGGACCATGTGGAGGTGGAGTAGAGCCTTTCTTGATAACGATAGGTAATAAACCATATTCAGGAAATATAACAACTACTGCTATGCCGTTTGCTTAAGTAAGATGGTGCGAGCGCCGGGATTTGGACCCGGGCTCTTGCCTTGGCAAGGCAAAGTCCTACCAGGCTAGACTACGCTCGCTAATAATAAATAACAAAATATTGTTTGTTGTTTAAAAATATAAACCTTTGCAAATGAGAGATGTTTTTGCAGTAGATTATAATTTATTAGTCTTGTTACCTGATTTTTATATCCTCAAAGTTCATTAAAAGAGTAATAAAAACATAATGCTTATGTTTTCCAATTATCGATAGTTAGCACTTAATATGCCTAGCTCAATATAAGCTGGTTCTGATATTCCAGGAGTCGTATACTCTAACCAAATTTGACCATTTATGTTTTGGCCTATTGTTGGATTTGAGATACCGCTCGGGAGATTTACTGTGTATGTTGAACCATCAGTCATTTTATAAATACCCTCTTGAGAAGCATTAAATGAAGTTCCAGGAGGAAATGAAAATGGATTATTTGAGAACGCTGCTGCTAAGTTAGATTGATTTAAATATCCTATGGCAAGCAGAGTATAATTTTCTCCTGAAGTTTGAGCTATTGAAACGGTTATATTAGAACCAGACCATGATGGATTTGAACACACAGATCCAGATAGGGCTATACACGTTGTCAGATAATTTGAACCTTGATTCTGAGACAATCCAGTACCTCCTTGATTTCCGGATCCTGCTTGATTATTTAGAATGTTACTTATGGCACTAGTAGAGTTTAAAACTATTGGTTTTGAAGGAAGTGATAATATCTGTGTAGCATTTAAAGGCGCTCCGGAGGATATTTCAGTAATATTTAAGTATACATTAGCGCCATAAGAGCCAGAGGTAGTCCCATGGTTTGGAAATGTAGAATTGTTATTAACATTTGAAATATTAAGAGACATAGTTCCAGCTCCTTTTAAATCAAGATATAAAGGTTGATAATTAACTACTGAAATACATGTATTAATAGAACCATTTAATAGAAGTTTAATATCACTTGAGTTTATCTGTCCTCCACTCATAGATAAAAGTTTGTTGATTAACATTGAAGGTAAACCATTTACATTTCCAGACATTTGTACACAACTATTTCCATTATAAGAGGACATTTGCAGTTTTGTCATAGTAAAGTTCATCCCTTTAAGGTATGAAGATAGATTATCAGTATATGGACTTATTTGATTTAATACTTGATAAGTATAGTTTGAATTTAACTCTGAACATGTATAATTATTAATATGGCCTAAAATAGAGTCGCTTGAACCTGAGAATTTAATACACTCGTAAACAGTACTTCCGTTTTTTAAGTATATGTAATTTATTTTGGAGAAATACGTAGATAGTATTTGTGGTGAATTTATTTGTGTGTTAAATCTGGTCATATTATCTGTAGAAAACGATTGATCTGTTCCGTTAATTGAGGTCCCGAAGTTTATACCTGAACTTGAGATAGAACCACCAGCATTGATATTATAAGTTATATTGTAATTTGTAGGTTTTTCTACTGAACTTAAATTCTCTATAGAAGTTATTGCTGTAGCAAGAGGGACAGATTTATTTAATGGAATTGCTGATAATAATTTTATTATCGGAGATTGCTGAATCGGTTGTAAGATAAAAAGATAAAAAGATGCAGCTATTACAATTATTAAAAATATCACACCTAATGCAATACCAAATTTTTTAAAGCCAGAGCTCTTACCTTTTTTAGAAGTTGTAGTAGCTCTATTTGCAGAAGTAGAAGCATCATTTTTTTCATCGTCGTAATATGATAAAAAGATAGACATTAATTACACCATATTTTTAAGTATTTTTAAAGTTAATATACTAATATATAAATAATTGTATTTAAATAGGTTTTGTATCTTATTTTTTAAGGATACCTACCAACTTAAAAAGGTTTATAAGGTTTCTTAACTAAAAACGATTGGTGAGTTTATTAAAACAGAACATATTACGACATTAATAGCAATAATAGCAATACTAGTTTTGGGACTAGCTTTGTGGATATCGATACTTTATCCTAGTGCAGGTTTACAGAAGACCCAAAAAAGTACAGTAGTGGTAACTGCGACTGGAAGCGTTTCCCAGTATCCTGCAGAAGGAGTAGTTTATGTGACGATAAATGGCACTGGAAAAACCACAGCAATAGCTAATGATAATTTATCATTAATTTATGCAAATCTTAACTCAAGTATCTTTCAATACATAGGTAAAAATTCTAGTAATATACAGACGCAGTATTATTATACATCAAAGGTATACAATCAAAGTGAGTACCAGGCTATTGAAGGCATAGATCTCATAATAACATCCTCTAAGAATATATCAAATGTATTAAACGTATTATCTAGTATAAATAATGTTTATGTTACACAAGCAAGCGTAAAACTTTCCGATGTACAACTTCAGAGTATGAGAAGCGCTGCGCTTAATTTAGCTTTGGAAAATGCAACACAACAAGCAGAATCACTCACAAATAACGCAACGTTGAGTATTCAGAATATTACAGTAGGACAGGCTATAATGCCAATCTTTCCAACAGTTTCTTTAAACACAGAGAAAAGCTACCCTGTTGTGTTTTCATATGGAAATCAGGGCTTGACTGAAACAGTAACAGTTATTTTTACACATTGAGTAAGTTACTAGTTATATGAAGTTTGTTTTGTTTATTTTTTATTTTTATTTCTTTTAATAATTGTAGTGAAAAACGCGCTATTATAATTCAAACAAAGCAATAGAAATACTTTTATATCTTTCAAACAATAAATATATGTATTAATAATTTAATATATTAGTTATAATTAGTTATACGGTGTTTTATATGAAATTAAGACCAGCAAGAACAATGAGATCTTTAAAGAGTCAGGCATGGAGTAGATACTCTGTTAAAAAGCCTAGAAAAAATTATGTTAAGGCATTGCCACATACAAGCCTTTTAGTTTTCAGAATGGGAGATGAAAATAAAACATATGATTTAGTTTTAACATTGAACACAAATCAGTATGTACAATTAAGATCTAATGCATTAGAATCTGCAAGATTAGTTGCAAACAAGCATCTTGAAAGAAAGCTACCAGGGCAGTACTTCTTTAGAATTGTAACGTATCCACATATGGTAATACGTGAAAAGAAAAGAGCTACAGGAGCAGGAGCAGACAGATTATCTCAAGGTATGTCAATGTCTTTTGGAAGACCGGTCTCGATAGCGGCAAGAATAGGAATAGGAAAGCCTGTTCTTGAGATTAGAACAACTACAAACAACAGAACAGTAGCAAAAGAAGCATTAAAAAGGGCTGCAGCTAAACTTTCAGGTTCTTACACAATACAAACAAGACCTTTCAGCAAGTAATCCAAATAGTTAGTTTTAAAATTAAATCTATTAATTAGATCTTTGTTTTTTTAGGATCTTTCTTTTTGTTTATAGTACTTAACTTATCCATATTCTTTGCTACTTCATCAATCATTAACTTAAGCCATGGAGTGAAGTTTTCAGGAGTTTTTTTAATCTCCTCTTGTAGTTTTGGAATAGATATCCACTTCCAATCACAAGCCTCTTCCTTGTTTAGAGAAGGTTTTCCTGTGAATTTTCCAAAGAGTATATGATCATACTCATTTTCAGTGAGACCCTTTTCAACATATGCCTGATAAGGAAAGTTAAAGACCTCATGAAGCTCGCAATCGAATCCCATCTCCTCTTTTAAACGACGATGCGCAGCTTCTAATGTAGACTCTCCGACTCTTTGATGACTACAGCAAGCATTGGTCCATCTTCCAGGAGTATGATACTTTGTAAGTGCTCTTCTTTGAAGCATTGTTTCGTTATTTTCATTAAAAATAAATACTGAAAATGCTCTATGCCACTTACCACCGTTCTGATGCGCAGCTAACTTCTCCATAGTTCCGATTTGATTATCATCTTTATCTACAAGTATTACTTCTTCCATTTCAATACCAATTAAGTAAATTATATTCCAATATAAATATATATCTGTAATTATAAGTATTACTTAACTATAGATATTTATAAAATATTTATATATAAGTCAGATGTCTAACATCAATTAAAGTTTGTGAGTTATTTATGAAAATACTTTTACAGTTCCCAGAAGGCCTTAAACAAAAGGCTCTAGAACACGCAGTAATGTTAGAGAAGGAAGGTAATGAGATATTTATCTCTGCTTCCCCAACATTCGGAGCATGCGATCTTGCTATAGATGAGGCTAAGAATATAGGAGCTGAGAAGTTAATACACTTCGGGCATGCCGAGTTTCATAAAGTAGATTTTAATGTTGAGTATATAGATTACAGATACGATGCCCCTATGGATAAATTACCAGAATCATTGAGGTTTCTTGATAAATTCAAGACCATAGGATTAATGACGACCATTCAACATATACATCAATTAGATGATGTTAAGAAGTTTTATGAAGATAATGGTAAAAAAGTAATTATAGGTAAACCTTATGGTTTTGCAAAGAAAACTGGACAGATACTAGGTTGCGACATTGGAAGCGCAGCAAGTATAGACAGAGAGGTTGAGGCTTTAGTTTACTTTGGAGGAGGTCTATTCCACCCATTAGGTGCTTTGCTACATACTAAAAAACCATTTCTATTAGTAGAACCTTTTAACAACACAGTAGAGTTCTTAGATAGGTATAGGGATATCTACGCTAGAAAAAGCAGGGGAAGAGTAATAGCTTCTCTAGATGTTAAGAAGGTAGGTATTCTAGTTAGCACTAAGAACGGACAGCACAACATGAGCTTAGCAAAGGTGCTTAAGAGCAAGCTAGAAAAGGAGGGCATAAGTACAGGAATACTAGTTGCAAACACATTTGACTTTGAGTCTATAAACAACATGATGGAGTTCGATGCTTTTGTAAACACAGCTTGCCCTAGAATAGCCGTAGATGATACAGATAGAACTATAAAACCGCTTTTAAGTGCTAATGAAATAATGGAGGTCATTAAACTAAGAAATGAAAGAAAAGAGCTTAGAAAGATAACCTCAAATCACAACCAATAACTTTGAATTTTTATTTTTCAAATCGATTGAGAATAAAACTTAGCTATCTCAGAGATATAAGTTGTATTACTACCTTTTAAACGGAAAAGAGCCCATATATTTCCAGATATCTCTACTCCACTTGGTAACTTTGGTTTTATCGCAGGGACAGTGACTGTTACCTGCTCACTATTTGATATATTTATTAAGTTTACCGAATCTGTAAGATTTACTATTCCTTTTTTAGGTGAAGGCGCGGTTGTTTGATTAAGAAGAAATATCTCAACTGATGCCCAGTTAGCGTACTGTGTTTCGCTAAATGTAAATGTAAGATTTCCCGTAGTACTGGATAAAAACAGGTTTGAACAGGTAAAACCACCGAACGGAGTACATTTTGAGAATGTTACATTTGTTTGAGAGGTATTTTCTTGACAATTACCCGGAATAAGAAGCGTTTCGGAGCTTGAACATGAGACAGTTGTATAGTAACCGGTATTGACAGTTGTCGTAGCTATCAAATAACTTGAGTTACCTTTGATGGCAGTTAAGTTCGATGCAGTAGTATTACTTTGTTGTGTTGTTGTAGTTACGCTTAATTTCGATAATGTATTTTGTATATAAAAATACATTATAATTATGAAAAGAAGAAGTACAAAGTATGTAATTATTGCTTTCTTGTTCATTTTATCAGTATGAAATAAGCACTTAAGATATATAAAAATAACTGAATACTAGTAATTAAAAAATTAATTAAATATAAAAAGAAGAGGGCTTAATGCCCTCCTAAAAAATTATAAAGTTGCTACTTTGATTATGTTGCCTTTCCTGTAAACGTTCCGACTTCTGCAAAGTTTGTTGCAGTACCTCCAGAGGATGTTGCGTAGGAAATCCAGATTTGACCTGATATTCCAGTTGCTATTGGTGCAGAGCCAGAAATCTGCGTTGGTATTGATGCTGAGTATGTAGCTCCAGGAATCATTGATGTAGCTATAGTATTTTGAGGTGGAGCTGAAGGAAATGATCGACTTGATGTGAATGAAGCTAATTGTGTTGAGTTAAGAAATATGGCATTTACGCTATAATAAGTAGAACCAGAGTTCTGACCTAGTGTGACTAGTATATCTCCTCCATTGTATGTTGGGCTACTACAAACAAAGCCCGACTGTGCAACACATGTTGTTGGAAGCGTTGACCCATTAAAAATTCCAAGTTCGAAAAGCGCCACTAAAACTATTGCTATGATCAATATGGCCCAACCATATGTCATAAGATATTCCATAGCGCTTTGTCCTTTAAATGATTTCATATCTACCACTTTAAATACATTGAAAATATAACGATAGCAAGATATTTAAATATTACTATTAAATTTGTGTTTTAAAAAAACTGTAAATTATCAAGTATCAACTTAGAGAATAAATAACCATGGTAAAGCTAAAATTACAAATATTATTATTGTGAGTATTGAGAGATATCGTAATCTTTTTTCATTTTTAATTAAATTTTTATAAACTCTCCAACCATCAAACGAAGGTAATGGAAGTAGATTTACTGTGGCAACTAAAAAGTTAAGAGTTAATGATAGAACTATGAATTGATATAAAAATGCTAAGATTGATGCAAATATCCCCTTGTTTTGTATATAAGATTGTGTTACTAAAACTCCTATTTTACCAGTTGCGTTTGTATGTAATTTGTAAGTTGAGTTGTTTGAAACTATAGTGACAATACTATTTGGTTTATCATTTGAAGCTACATTAATTAAGGTAGATATGTTGTTAATTGGAACATTATCCCAAGATTTAATTATAGTCCCTGGTATTATAACATTGTAAGCTGATGAATTTGGAACTACTTGATAAATATAAACACTATTTACGTAGATATGTGAAACTATAAAAAGTAAAAAAATGACTGTCAATATGAAAAATACAAATGTAAGAAGGAAGTTTGCTGAAACACCAGCTATGAATATATTATTTTGTTTATAAGTTTCTGAGGACATTACTTTTTTTTCATCAGGTTCTACAAAAGCACCCATTGGAATAACTCCGAAAAGTACAAGACCAACCCTTTTTATTGATATTTTATATATTTTTGAGAGTATACCATGAGAAAACTCATGCACTACTAAAATTACAGCTAATGAAAGAATTCCTGCGAATAAAGGTATATCTATTCCTGGAATTATTGGCGCGAGTGCAGGTATTGAGGTTGATAAAGGTGTGTAGTTAGGTGTTGATGAAGCTATTGAAGAAGCTACTGTAAATACATTAAGTAATGTTGAACCAGATGCTATCAAAAGTTCAGAAAATAAAAATAATGAAAATCCTCCAAAAAGTGTAATTATAAGAAGTACTAATCCAGTAGTGTTTAAGGTTAAAGAACTTATGAGATTTTGAGAGGATATTACATTTAATGAAGGTAAGTTAGGAAGGGAAATAAACTGTAAAGACAATAAAAAGTATGGAAGTATTACAAATATTATTGCGAATATTGATAACAGACCAATAACTAAAGCTTTCTTTGATATTCTATTTTTAAAAATAAAGTAGGACAGTGCCCCGAAACTGAGAACTAGACCCCACTCAGATAAAAATATCCAAAAGCCTTTTCTCCAGTTAGATAGACACTCTATTGTTTTTATCCCCCTAGTTCCGCTTAGTAGGTATATTCCATGATCTCCATCAAAAGCATTTATTCTATTTATTGCAACTCCAGAGATAAATAGAGTTAATATAGCAAAAAGCAATCTAACAGGTATTGAGTAGTTTACGACATAAAATAAGTATAACAACAAAAATGATAATACAAATATTCCTATTGTTAATGCTGTCCTTTTATTTTTTGAATACATTGGTTTTCTTTTTTGAGTTTGTGAAGATGTACTATTATTTTTAATTTTTTTTACAGTAGAGTTAGGACTCTGAAGATTATTTTTTACCATGAATATGTTTCACTACAAATATATTTATAGATTAACTGCTGATTATAGGCTGGGTCTTTGAATGTATGATTGCGAGATTTGTGGTAAAAAAACTGAGTCCTTGTATATAATAGATGTAGAAGGAGCAGAGTTAACTACATGCAGAGCATGTGCAGAAGGAAAAAATGTAATAGAAGTCATGGATGAAAACACTAAAAATAAAAAAAATCAAAAAAGAAAAGATGAGGAACAGACAGGAGAGACAACGGAGGTAGTGGAGAATTATGGTTTGATTATTAGAACTGCACGAGAAAAGATAGGAATTCCTGTCAAGGTTCTAGCTGAAATGATAAATGAAAAAGAGAGTATGTTGAATAGGATAGAACACCAGCGTTTGTTGCCTAGCGATAAAGTTATAGATAAACTTGAAAAAAATCTTGGAATAAAATTAAAAACAGGTGTTGTTGAAAAAACAAGTAAAGGAAATAAAGATCCTGATTCTCCAATAACATTGGGAGATGCTGCCGGTTTTAAGAAATAAAATTTGGTGAGTAAGTAGCAGTTGATATTGGTAAACTTATAAATGAGATAAAAAGAGCTGTTTCGCTTGATGAACTTTCAGGCAAGGTAGTTGCAATAGATGCTTACAATACAATATATCAATTTTTATCTATAATAAGACAACCTGATGGAACTCCTTTAATGGACTCTAAAAATAGAGTAACTAGCCATTTATCAGGATTATTTTATAGGACATTAAATTTAATTGAGAATAACATACAGCCTGTTTATGTTTTTGATGGAATTCCATCTATTCTTAAACAAAGAACAATCTCAGCTAGAATTAAAAAAAGAGAAGAAGCTTTAGAAGCATGGAACAAAGCTAAAGAGGAAGGCATGATTGACAACGCAAGAGCTTATGCTGTTGCTAGCACTAGAATAAATAAAGAGATTGTAGAGTCATCTAAAGAACTATTAAAGTATATGGGCATACCTTTCATACAAGCACCAGGGGAAGGCGAGGCTCAAAGTGCAGTTATGACTAAAACAGGAGTTGCTTATGCATCTGCTTCTCAAGATTATGACTCATTTCTTTTTGGAGCTGTTAATGTAATTAGAAATCTTACTATTACCGGAAGAAGAAAACTGCCTAGAAAAAATGTATTCATAAATGTAGAGCCAGAGTTATCTCGTACTGAAGATCTTCTTAAAAAATTTGAGATTAATCAGACTCAATTAATAATGCTGGGTGCATTAATCGGAACTGATTTCAACACAGGAATCGAAAAGGTCGGGCCTAAAACTGCACTTAAATTAGTTAAGGAAAATCCTACTCAAAAAGAAATAGAAAGAGTAGTGAAAGAAAAATATAAAATTGAGTTTGACGTTCCGCTAGAAGATATAATAAATGTTTTCAAGGAACCAGATGTGAAAGAGATAACAACTGAAGATTTTGAGGAGTTACTTAAAAAAACAAAACCCGATTCTGAAAGGCTTTTGAGGTTTCTTTCTGATGAGCATGAGTTCTCACATGAAAGAATAAGTTTAGGGATAAAAAAACTTTTAGAAAGCAGAAATTTAGGAAATCAAAAAGGTATAAATAATTGGATGTAGAAAGAAATACTGATTCATATGCAAAAAACTGTAAAGAAAAAGACAAGAAAAGTTGGTAAGAGATATAGAAAAACAAACTCTATCTCAAAGTTAAAGAAAAGAAGTAGAAAACTTATGAAGAGGACAAGGGCAAGGTAATATCTCTGTAAATTTTATCGTTAAATTCATAAGCAATTGTTTCTGTTTTGATATTTTCTATTAAGTACTTAAAAAATAAATCCTTATTTTTAAATGATTTAGGTTCTGTGTTATTTTTAAATAGTAATATTTCGTTTTCATGTTCATAATAAACTACAATTGTATTTTTACCATCAGAGTTTAATATGAAAATTTTACTCGTAACACAGCCTAATGCAATTAATGAGCTACATAATAAACTGTAATAATCTAACTCGTCACCTATCTCATTTTTGAGAGTTTCAGATGGAGTTTGCCAAAACTGTATTGGCAATGAAGTAATTTTTATTCTTTTTTCTAGATTATTGAATAGATTAATTGAAGCCTCTTTTATATTTTTTTGTGAGAAGTTTTCAAAAGAAGATTTAATCTCAGAAGATAAAGATATAATATCCTCAAGATCAGGATTTATTAATTTAGGTAAATCTGGAAGATATAAGCTTTCTACTTGCTCAATATGGTCTTTATAACGCATGATAATAGTTAAGTAAAGAGAATTATATCTTTTAAGAAGCTCTTTGTCTTCTAAAACTAACCTAAAACCACCATTGTTTTTGTATTTACGATTCCTGCTTTGGTGTGTATATAATCTTGTAATATCTCCTTGAAGTGTTGTGTATCCTTGGCTATGACTTTTATAATAAGATCAGCATCGCTTGTCACCATAAAGCCTTCTCTAACATAGACTATCTCCAATAATTCTTTTAATAAAGTGTCTTGTGATTTTTTAATATCTCTTAGAATATTTATGTCAACGTTTATTAGTACAAATGCGGTTATTGAAAATCCTGCCTTTTTCCAGTCTATCTCTCCTTTATAATGCTTTATGATTTTTTCTTTCTCTAACTTTTTAATTCTAAAGTGTATCGTAGAAATAGGCGTATTTAATTTCTTTGCTAATGTAGTGTATTTTATAAGTCCTGAATCGATATTTGTTATTATATCCTCATCAAACTCATCCATAATTGATTTATGAAGGCAATGAATATATGTCTTGCGTAATAATACTAACGCAGATTACAAAGTCAAATGTATGAAATTTTTTTTATAAGTAGGCCATTTTACCACATAAGACGACAAATAATATTTTGTATACGTAATACATATTTTTTATTGTAAAAAATACAACGTAGTATATATATAAGCATTAAAATTTTATAATTATTACATAAAAATAAGAAAAAAGTATATAAATAACTTAATATAATATGATATCAGTTATTTCTAGCCTTTATGGTAAAGAGAAATGATTTAGGGGGTTGGGTCGCCCAAAAGGTTGGGTACCTTTTGGGCATTATATTTAAGGTGGTTGTTTTTGTTTAATTAGCTGAGGCAATCGCGTTAATATGTGGGGAAGATGAATAGAAAAAATATTGGAAAAAAGATTAGTAGATGTAATGGATATTCTTTATTTTTTATAGAGCCAAAAATTTTTGGTAATGTTGATTACATAGCTAATGAATTGATAGCATTGAACTCAGTAAAGGAGGTTGGAGTAACAAGTGGAAAGTATGGTTTTCTTGTTAAGTGTAAACCTTATGATAAAAGAGAAATGGAGGTATTAAAACATATTAAGAAAAAAGTAGGTAATGTTTCAAAATTAGAGTGCCATTATACATATATGAGATGAACTTTACTTCAATTTGGAGATTAACTGAGAGTAATTAGAGGTTTTCTTTCCATATTTAGTTAATTTCCTTTTTTTGTTATTTATTATTTTTTGCATTAATTGTATCTCTCCTGATCTAAGGAACTTGAATATACCTTTATTCTTTTTATTTAACTCACGTGCAATTTGATTAAGTGCTTTTTCTTCTTTACTCATTCGTGTATTATATGATCCTACCTTTCTTTCTATTCCTGAGATTAACAGTTCATGATACTTCTTAATTGAACGCAGATCTCTTGCTTTTGCAGTTAAGCCTATTAGAATTATATCTGTTATTTCAGGGGTAAAGATATTTTGATAGCCAACAGCTAGCTTCTCAATGAATGTAAGATAACTTTTCAACTCAGGAGTTGTCATGTGTTTTGCATTTGATATAACATTTTGCATACATATTGCTTCATAGTCTAGATTCTTTAAAAGAACCTCCATCTTTGCTACATGTTCATCTAATAATTGCAATGAAATTACTGATTTAGGATCAGATGTTTCTAATAATTTACCTCTCCATGTTTCTTTTATAATACGTCTTAATGCAACACCTTCAAATGAACTTGTTGAAGAAATTTCCTGACGATTATCTTTTGTTTGAATATTTACCATTTACACAACACTTTTCATAACGATATAAAACTTGGAACTTCGCCTTTTTTATCTAATTTGAAAAAACCTGTTTTTTCAAACTGAACAACTTCTCCTTCAGATAATAACTCAGCATAACTTTCAACGTAACCTTCTTTTATTAGTATACTTTCGTTATTAAATTCGTCGCCATTAAGCAAATTTCTTACCTCATACAACTTACATTGTAAGAGATTACCGTAATTTACCCATTGAATTTTAGGACCCGTAGATGTTTTTTCGGTGTACTTTGCAGTTATAATGTCTTTAGTTATACTTTCAATTGTTACATCAAACAAATCCTTAAATCTCAAATCTCCATTTACAATTAGATTATTTGCGTCATATGTATTTATAAAGAATATGTTGCTTAACGTGTAGTTTCTGTAACCTAAATCAGTACTAGGGTGTAACTTCAACTTTACAGATTTTTTATTTTCAGGGATTCCTTTTACCTCTACTTTTAGAGGTGAACCGATATAAAAAAGTCTTTTTGAATGTGAATCTAAAAGTTTTTTATTTTCATTTAATAACATGCTTATATCTACTTTGCTTTCACTTTTGTTCATTCCAAACCTAAGCGAAAACTCTTTTATTGCCAAAGGTTTAATACCTCTTCTTCTTAAACCAGCTATAGTTACTAGTCTTGGATCATCATAGCCCCATAGATAACCTTGTTTGACTAACTCGTTTATTTTTCTTTTTGATGTTAAATTATCCTTAATTTCTAACCTGCCTACTGTGTGTATACGTGGTTTTCTTAGATTTAATAAATCTAAAATATAAAAGTAAAGCTCGTCCATTAACTCGAACTCTTTGCTTCGGATAACATCCGTAATACCTTTTACCGAATCGATTATAGGAGTATTTATTGCATATGTAGGCCATACAGTATATTTATTTCCTTGACGATAGTGATTTGCTATTTTTATTCTAAAAAGAGTTGGATCCCTCATTACTGTATTCTGCGCTTTTAAGTCATAGTTCAGACGTATTATTATATCATTTTTATTTGTTCCTTTTAACATATCTCTCCATAAATCCATATTTTCATGGATAGCTTGTTTTTTATGTTTACATGGAACACCATCAAATCTGCTTTTTTTAACTTCATCTGGAGAACAGGTACATGCGTAGGCCTTTCCCAGTGAGATAAGTTTTTCTGCATTAGAGTAAATTAGCTCTATGTTATCACTTGCATAATACTCCAGATCATACTTTATGCCCAACCAATGAAGATCATTTTTAATTGCATCCACATACTCTTGCTTTTCTTTCTCTGGATTTGTATCATCAAAATAAAGAGCAAGTTTGCCATTATAAACATCTGCAAACTCTCTTTCAGTGAATACAACTTTAGCATGGCCTATTTGCATATAGCCATTTGGCTCGGGCGGAAATCTTGTCATGAATTTTCCAACTTCTGCGCCTTCAATAGTGAAGTTATGTTTTGAACTTTTCTCTGCTTTCTCTTGAGCCTCTTTTTTAAATAAATCTAAAAACTCTGATGCCTCGTGTTCTAACTGTTTTTTAGACAGCATGTTTATTTCTAATACCTGCTTGTCTAAGTATTCTGAAAGTGTTTTTATATCTAATTTTAGTTCAGGAAATTTATAGAAGATCTTACTTATTACATTTTCTTTTTTAGCTTTACCATAATCTAATGCATTTTTCAGGAGTAATTTGTGTATCTCTTTTTTTTGTACTTCATTCAACATTATCAACCACTTTTTGTCGTTATACTAGTTTGATAAACAGTTCCATTTTTATAAACAAGGACTGATATATCGACAGGTACAGTTAAAGAGTTCCTAGGTATAGATACATTTAAGTAAATTGTTCTAGTAGTGTTTGGAAGCAGTATAGGAAATGTTTGGGGTTTGGTCCCTGCAGTTGAGCTTAATGTAAAGTTCACATATTTTGGAATTGATAACTGGGCTTCAGCATTCATATTGACACAGTTTATTTCATTAGATGGAACGGTTGTTTTTAAATAATTGTATAAAGTAATTGGAGTGTATGAACCTAAATCTATAGAAAATACATTTTGTGTTGAGTAAAATGTTGAAACTGAGTTGTTGCCCTCTAGTTTTGTTAATATTGTACTAACATTTGTAGATGTAAAGTTATAAGTAGGATTTTTGCATGTAAGAAATAAGTTAGCCGTTCCTGTATAATTTTCTATTACAGCATTTGAGTAGCTGTTCAAATAAATGGTTTGCGAAACAGGACCCGTAGTAGATGCATTTTGACTTGACGAACCGTTAGTATTTGTTTGTAATGAGGACAGTACGGCATAAGATGATATGAAAATTGCTCCTATGAAAAGAGAAAATATAACTTCAATCTTTTTTTTGTTATCCATTGCATCACACAAACATTTTAATAATAAAGCTATATAATATATAGGCTAAATTAAAAGGCTTTCTGGAACAAGTATGGTTTTGATTGCACTTTAAATTTAGAAAATTAAGGAGATTTTATGGCTTTGAAAGAAGGAGATTTTGTAGAGATAGAGTATAGTATTTGGAGAGGTTCAGACAATAGTTTAGTATTGACAACTGAGAAAAAACTAGCTGAAGATAACAAAATATATGATAAAGAGTTTGTATACAAACCCAGATTAGTTATAATTGGAAAGGATAATATGATAAAAGGAGTTACAGATGCACTTAAAGGAATGAACGTTGGAGAGAATAAAAAGCTTGAGATAACTCCAGAGAATGCTTTTGGGAATCGTATTCAAGAGTTAGTTCGTGTTTTACCTGTATCTGATTTTAGAAAGAGAGATATGGATCCATATCCTGGAATGCAGATAGAGATAGACGGATCTGTAGCTACTGTAATGAGTGTAAACTCAGGAAGGGTAATGGTAGATGCTAATCATCCATTAGCAGGAGAAAAGATAACTTGCGATTTAAAGGTATTGAAAAAATTGGATAGTACTGAAGAAAAAGCAAAGAGCATACTCAACCAATATGGTTTAACACATGAAAAACTGCAGATAAATAACAAGGAATTGATCATAACTTTCGGAAGTGAGGTAAAAAAAGATGGAAAATACTTCATAGATAAGTCTTCAGCAGTAGATACAATAATTGCAAATGTTCCTGATGTAGAAAAAGTAGTTATACAAGAAGAGTATAAAAAAGACTCTAAACAAAAGTAATAATTAATAATTAATTTTTGTTTTTTTTATTTTATTTTAATTACTCGTTTATATTTAATGCATAAGTTCCGTTTACAGTAATACCTAATTTTTTAGCTATATCTGATTTTTCAACATTTAATATAACAACATATCCATTCCATTGCGTGGTCATATTGCTTTGACCACAGATAGGACATTTTTCTCCTTGAGATATTATTACTTTGCAGTTACGACATGCTTTTTCCATATAACTCACTTCTTTCCTGGGCGTGGTTTTGTATGTTTCTTGATTTGTTTTTTATCTTTTGTTTGAGGTTCTTTTAACCACTCTAGTTTACCTAGACCGTCAGGTCTCATTGTCAATGCTATTTTTGTATCTTTTATATTGTTCTTAAGACTAATTGTTGATACTTTAGCGTATACCGTATCTCCTTTCTTTAGATTTTTTCCTGAAGTCCTTGATACAAATGCACTTGATTTTCTATCATAATTTATGAAGTCGTTTGTTATTTGAGACATGTGAACTAAACCATCAATCGGACCTAATCTTACAAAACAACCGAAGTCTACTAATTCAGATACCTCCCCAGTAACTACTTCTCCGACATCTAAATTAAATGTAAGTAAATTAAATCGTACATTGTGATGTGTAGAGGGATCTCCTGGAAGAATAAATCCATCGCTTATATCTTTAACATCAAATAAAGCTAGTATTATGCCCAACTCTTTGTCTATAGTTCTTTCATATTTTGATCTTAATATTTGAGTTGCAGTAGTTTGTATATCCTCCCCAAAATTGCTAGGAGGTATGCTTATGGTATCTTTTATAGTATGTATGTAATACAAAATCTCACCTAAGGGTTAAAAATTATATTAATATTTAAGAGTAAATTAATTTAAGCTTATCGTTATCTTAGTTTCCCAGAGTTAGTTATGCTAATTACAGCAACTCCCATTGATTTTAGCTTTTTCCTTAATTTTATATCATTTGTGCATATTATATACTTCCCAGAGCTTGATTCTGAAAGTATCCATGAATCGACATATATATTTGAATCAACAACAGTTATGTTTCTATTTTTATTTTTAATAGTATTCAATGCGATGTTTGCTTGAAGCTTTAATTTTTTTGAAGAATTAGAGAATTTCTTTAACTCACGAATAACTCCTTTTGAGATTAGTATTTTTAAGTGAGAGTAGTTGTCGTTTTCTAATATTATGTCAAAGATATTTTTATTGTATTTTAAACCGAATAATATTGAACTCGTATCTATAATAAGTTCTTTGCTTTCCATGCAAAAATATTTATAACAAACCATAATAAAATACTATCTAAAGGCTTGTTTTATGGAATTAGATATGTATGCAGAGGGTCTTTTACAAAGTTACGAACATCCTTTAAACAAAGGAAGGATAGAGAAACCTCAGATTGAGAAGCATGAAGAGAACATTTCATGTGGAGATAAGATAACTGTTTATTTAAAGATAGAAAACAATATAATAAAAGATATTAAGTTTGACGGTACTGGCTGTGTTATATCGATGGGCTCTGCAGAGATACTTCTAAATGAACTAAAGGGCAAAAATATTGAGGAGCTTGAAAACTTTAAAAAGGAGAATCTTCTTGAAACAATAGGAATCGACCCAGGACCTGTAAGAATGCACTGTGCTACTCTTTCTTTAAGAGCCGTTAAAAAAGGTATCTTTGAGTACCTTAAAAAAGAACCAGATCAATCTACAAAAGAGTTGTAAATTGTATATAAAAGTATATCAGATAAAATATTTCATCACTAATCAGAAATACCTCGTTTCATCACAGTTATTGTTCGTATTTTAAAAATATATAACTTTCCTTTATAAAAATAGAAAAAAACGCTAATAGTGGAACATTTTGGAAAGATTATTATATCTTAATTTTGAATAAAATATTGGGATATTGGATGGATACTGGGTCTAAACTCAGGCCTAGTTTAGCTTCAGTAGAAGGCGAAGCTAGAGCTCTAGAAAAAGAGATAAATGGCAATAAGTTATCTGAGAGTTTATCTAAGATAAAACGAGCTTCTGCAATAATCACAACCTTTGCTTTGACTGCCCTAGGCGCAACAAATATATTTAACAATAGGGTAGATGCTGCTCCGTTTACTAGTTATTATTATACTATTCCTACAGTAAAAAGAGACGAGATTAAAGTAAAAAAAGATGATGTAGTCATAGGAGGTAAAGAATTTAAACTCTTTAAAGGAAAGTTGCATTACTTCCCAGAAGGAACTAAAAAAAGACCCTTTGCAACTCAAGAGATAGGTGTATTGAATAAAGATTACGGAGCACCTTCAGAGGGTTTGACTGCCATAAATGTCACTTTAATTGGAACCGCTAATACTATCTGGAGGATGAATACAGCCAATTACGCGAATTATTTACAAAATAATGTAGCTAATTATAAAGGATTAGGGTACTACTGCTTTCAAGTAGGTGTACCTTTACCTTTTCAAAAAACACAGTATAACCTTGGAGAGGGATTACTTTATCTTGAAACACCTAAAAAAGTTACATATAAAGAGTTCTTATCTGATATAAACACGCTTTATAAAATAACTAAAAATAATGCCGAGTTTTTCGGTGATTCTAATAAACAATTCATTAAACAGTTTATTTATGATAATGATTATATTCACGGTATGATAAATCCTAGAAACCATATAAGAACTAATTTATCTTATGTTGGTGGTAAAACAGCAAGGTACTTTCTAGCCGGAGCATATACGAACGTGAACTTACCTGGATTAAAGGTAATTAAGTTTTCAAAAGATGAAAAAAATCATATTAGAGGCTTATTTAAGTTATATTGTGGAGTTCCATTAAAAAAACAAATAAATTATATACCAGGGTATGGTGACGGAACATCTTCTTTTCCATTTAAAGTAACAAACAAAGGCTTAAAGTGGAGAGGCCCAGGTTATTATTACTTCAAAGATGCGAATGGATCATTTAGATACTCACAATTTATGATATTTAATAAAGTTTATAGTAAATCTTATTTGAAAAAGATCTATAGTATTTTATATTCTAGAATAAATAAGAAAAAATTGTTAAATATTGACAATTTTATTTACTCTGGAGTAAAAATAAAAGGTAAATTATTTTTTTATGCTCAGACTCCTATACATTTAAGGGATAGAGTTTCAGTTGGAATGTATCAGGATGGAAGTATTGAACGTCCATACCTATTCCAAAAGTTTTTCAAAAAAGGAAGGTACTTGATGATGGGGGCATTTATAACACCCGTAATAAACTCTAAGAAGGATTATGAAAAAATATATACTTTACTTAAAAATAGCAAAAGAGCAAAGACTATTATTAAATGGATAGGTCCAGATAGTTTTTTTACAGTACCTCCAAATATAATAATGGATTATAAAAATACCTATATGCTAAATTTACCTAATAATACACAGTGGGAAAAAATAGCTAATAGAAACAGAAAAGAGATGTATCAAGGAGAGATTAGATTAGTCCCAGTTAAAGCTAGAAAACACAATTCGGAGGATATATTTTTAGATCCGTCTACATATAAAAATGTTAAAAAGAATCAAAACGAAAGTTTAGATAATACTCAAAAACAAGACCCTAAAACAAACAATGTAAATCAAGTTATTGGGATTTATAAACAAGATCCTATATTTTATAAAAAGATAAATGATATAGAATTTGATACGACAAATGATAATAAATACGCATATCAAAGAACTGGAACGAAGGATAACCCATTTCTAAGCAATGAGGGACCAAGAGGCATTGGTTATTATCAAATAAGTGGCACTGACTTCATGACATCTATGCCCGTAGATGGTACACAGTTAGAAAAGTGGTTTAGAGCATTACATAGAAGAGAGGGTTCTGAGTTTGATCTTTCAAAAAGTCTTTATACTGAACAAGAAAAACCAATTGAAAAAAAAATAAATGGATATGTAGTATATGAATACAAAAAACAATATACAGAAAATTTTGGCACAGTTACAGAACCATACTTCTTCAATAGATATGCTGCACCAAATTTTGTTGCTGGAACTCCCTCTTACTTCTTATTAAGGTATAAAGGCAATAAATATGTAAATGTAAAACCAATTGAAAGCATTGAGGGTTTAGAAAAGTTCTATAGTCAGATAACTGGAAAAAGTTTGGCTGCAAGATTTAAAACAAGAGATAAAATATATAACTTTAAAGAGTAAATTTTTATATTAAATCTACATATTTTGAAAACTCAATAATCAAGAAGAATAAACTAATTTTAAAGCCAGATTACCATCATAATAAGTATTTGGAAGTTGAATCGCGATATGGAGTGTTTTTCCTACATTACCAGTAAAGTTTAGTGGTAAGTTCGGAGTTACATTCTCAACATAAAAACCAGATGTTAAGGATGAGACATTCTCTAATGTAAGATTTATTGGAACCTGAAATGTTCCCGAGTAAGAGAATAAAGAATTTGAAGGTTTAGTTAAATTTATAGCATAAGTATAATTAAATGGAGTGTTGTCGTTATATGGAACTGCTATTGTTTGAAAACTTCCGGTTAAATAATTAATATTTGTATTATTGCAAGATTTATAGCAATAACTAATTTCAAAGTTTCTACTTATTGACATCTTTGGAAGTATATTATTATTTTTTAAGATTACAGTACAATTAAAATCATTTGAAGGGTTTATAATTAAAGGACCACAACCAGTAAAGTTTTCTGGATTTGGATCAAGTAATTCTATTACGTTATTATTTAGGTATAATGATGTGTTTAATGTATTTTTAAAGAATAATGTTAATTTGATACTTGAGGTGTTAATCAAGGAGGTTACTTTATAACACGATATAGATTTTTGATAAACAGTATTAAAAAAAGTACAACTTGAGTTTGAGTATTTTGACCAATTAACGTTTTTGAAGTATATAGAGTAAGTGAAGTTTTTAATAGTTAGATAACTTATTGTAGTTGTCGTACTATTATTTGTAAAGCTAGTTGTGGTTGTAGAGTTTGTTTGTACATTTTTTACTTGATTTTTTAGGTTGGTAAGGTAGAAAATACTAACTAATAATATAATTACTATCAGACCTGTTAAAATATAATTTATTTTTATTTTCATTTGATCACTTAGTTATGGAGGTGGAGTAAACTGATATAATGAGTAAATAGGCATTGTATTTGGAGATGGAGGTTGTGATGACCCACATGAACCGGGAGCATAACCCGGAGGACCACTATCCTGAGCGGGATTTGTAATAGGATACTGCGAGTAACCATCAGCAGTTATAGTAAGAGTCACTTGTGATGCTACGACTGTTGCAGTACTTGATGGTGAACAATCATAAGGAGTACTAGTAGTATAATAGTTATTATACATAACGGCATCTCCAAGACCAAGACCACCATAATAAGCATAAACTTCGCATTGATCAGGAACAGAACCAGTAAGTGAGGTTCCTATCTGAAACCAACCGTATTGATCAGTTTGAGTATATGGAAGAGGTGGGTTTGGAGCCTGTGTACCTAATGAATCTTGAATAAAATTACAACTATTATAACTCTGAATTTCATTTACCCAGACATATATATTGCCCCATTTTGCAGTTTCAACAACGTTGTTCTTTAAGTCATTTAATATGAAGTTAGAATTACTACCAGAGTAAGAACCTGTGCCTGAACCACTCCAACCAGTAAATGGTATTGCTTCGTTACCATTTATGCACCAAAATGTATAAGGATCTGGAGTATTTTGAAAACTTGAAAATGATGTGCCACTTGAAGTATAACCATTTGTTTGAGTTGTTGATAGGTAATTTGAAGAAAATGTGCCAAATCCGTACTCGTTATTTTCTGCTGAGAGGGTTCCTTGACTTACCTCTCCGCCATTATAATTAGCACCGTATGGAGTTGACACTGCATTTGCAGAACCAGAATATGGACCACACCAATACCACCCATAAGGTGCTGTATTTTGATAAGTAACTGTAGGATCTTGTCTTGTATAAAATGCTACTGCTAATGTATCTAAACCACCATAAGAGCCTGGAAGTGTAAATGAGGTAACTGTATTTGAAGTTGAAGGGCCAGCTGGTGGATTCGACTGGGAAGTACTAAAGCCCCATCCTTCAAAAATAAAGTTTGTGCCTCCAGCTGCAGAACATGTTGATTGAGCTGATACGGATTGTGGAATTACGGTAGCTGGTGAAGCAAAGAAATCAATAAAAGGATTCTTTTCTGCTGGAGAGGCAGGACCTATATTTACACATGAAGCAACTGCCTTTGAGTATTGAGCATTAAAACCGCCACCTAAAGGAGCATAATTAGTAAAGGTAGTACCGGTTCCAGCATCAGACGAAGGATCTGCCAAAGCCCCAGCACCTACCCAGTAATTACTAGTAGAAGTTGTTGGTAGTGTTGATTGTGATATTGATGTTAATGGAGTGGTTGTTGAAGTAGTTGTTGATGTTGTTGATGTAGTGGTTGAGGAAGTAGTTGATTGGGTTGTTGGAGTTGTTGTTGGAGTTGTTGTTGGATTTGTGGTCGGTGTTGTTGTCGGTGTTGTAGATTGAGTTGTTGTGGTTGTTGTTGATGTCGTGGTTGAGGTTGATGTAGTGGTTGAGGTTGATGATTGGGTTGTTGGTTGAGTCGATGGTGATGTTTGAGGAGTACCTCCACCGGGTGGAGTTATTATTTGTGGGATTCCGGTAGGAGGTATTACTATTATTGATTCTTCAATAAGTATATTTGCTGGATATGCATAACTTACTGAAGAACCTGAAGTAGATAATTTAGTCAATACTGGATTGTTTTTACAATTTACACTTACACATTCAGAGTAATTAAAAAAGAATTGAGGTTCTAGCTGGGAACCGGTATTTGGAAAGAAGTTAGCTAGAAATGCAGTGCAGGTTACCTTTCCACCTTGAGCTATACTAGATGGAGTACAGATACCAGACGCAATGTTTGAAGCAGCACTTAGCTTTACAAAAAATGATGGATTATTATTAAAATAGATAGGTTTTCCAATATTATTAGTAAATGCTATTATTGCTGTTGAACCGAGAGTATTAGTACTTATTATTAATTGATAACATGGAAAACCACTGGAAATATAACAATAAGAAGGACTAAATGTGCTTGATGAAGTTGATGAGGTAAGTATAAAATAAACTGAAATCACTATAGCTATGAGTATTATTGCCCAAGAATATGTTACTAAATACTCCATTGCCGACTGAAGTTTCATAACTTTCATTTGAACGCTTAAATATAAAAATATATGTTTTGTAGTTAATAAATTAATTTAAAATAGAAATAATACCTAAAATAAAGTTTAGCCCCTACCGGATTCGAACCGATGTTCGTGGGTCCAAAGCCCACTGTCCTTGGCCACTAGACGAAAGGGCTAGGTTATTCTTAATTATATGTATAATTTAATATTTAAATATTAAGTTTAGTAAGACCTTGCAAAGTAAACAGTTATTTCTGAAGGTTTGTTACAATAAATACAGTTGCCTTTTTTACTTTCTTTGAATGGTATTGCTCTTGATGTTGCAGTAGTATCTGCTTTTATCTTTTCTTCGCATTCTGGACTTCCACACCATAAAACCTTAACAAAGCCTTTTGCTACCTTTTCCTTAAACTCGTCATAATTTTTCGCAGTGAATATTAATGAGGACATTAGCTCTTTATTTTTTTTAAAGATATTTTTTTGTATTTTTTTAAGCAAGGTTTTACAAATTTTTAATACCTCTTCTTGTTTTACAGTTATCTTTTCTCCTGTATCTCTCCTAACAATTACAACATTATTTTCTTTTAAATCTCTTGGACCTATCTCAATTCTTATTGGGACTCCTTTTAACTCCCAATAATTAAATTTATATCCAGGGGATCTTCCTTCTCTATCATCAAATTTTGTAGTTATATCTTTTTTATTTAGCAGTTTAGATAATTTTGAAGCGACCTCGGATACATTTGCTTTATCTTCTTCAGAATAAAATATAGGCACTATTACTGCTTGTATCGGAGCTATTTTAGGAGGAAGCATTAAACCTTTATCATCACTATTCAACATTATTAGAGCGCCTAAGAGTCTTGTAGATATGCCCCATGAAGTAGTGTGTACATTTTTATTATTGCCATCTTTATCGGCATAGCTAACATCAAAATGCCTTGAGAAGTTTTCTCCTAGATAATGAGAGGTTCCTGATTGAAGTGCCTTCCCATCTGGCATTATTGCTTCTATTGTTGTAGTATAAACTGCTCCGGCAAATTTTTCTGATTCTGTTTTAGTCCCTAGTATTACGGGGATTGCTAAATACTTTTCAGCAAGCTCTTTATAGAACTCTAATGCCATAATTACCTCTTTTTCTGCTTCTTCTTTAGTTGCGTGAGCGGTATGACCTTCTTGCCATAAGAACTCGCTGGATCTCAAGAAAGGCCTAGTTGCTTTTATCTCAGCCCTAGCAACATTGCACCACTGATTTAATAACATAGGTAAATCTCTCCAGCTTCGTATCCACTTTGACATGAAGTGATAAACCATAGTTTCTGAAGTAGGTCGAATAGCTACTTTTTCGCCTAGTTCTCTGTCGCCGCTTTTCGTTACCCAGAAAAGTTCTGGAGCAAAGCCCTTGAGGTGTTCTGACTCTTTTAAAAAGAAGCTTTCTGGAATAAATAATGGAAAGTATGCATTTAAGTGGTTTGTTTCTTTAATCATATGATTAAATTTTTCCTGTATGTTTTCCCATATTGAGTACATGTAAGGCATTATTGCTACCGTACCTTGTACAGGCCCATAATCCGCAAGTTCAGCTTTGGTTACAATTTGTGTATACCATTCTGAAAGATTTTCACTTTTTTTTACAGTTATTCCTTTCTCATCTTCTGATTTTTTAAAGTCCAGATAAACACCTATTATATCATAGAATAATGAATTAATTAGTATTTATATTTATTCTATATGTAGTTTATGGGTAATTTACAGTTTATATTTATATAAAGCAATGTCTAATTTTCTCCTATTTTTAAAATGGATTCCTATTAGACCGGCTTTATTTGCACCTTTTATATTTTCTATTTTATCATCAATAAAAATTGCTTCTTTTTGTTTTAATTTCAGTTTTTTCATTACTTTTTTATATATCAATAAATCAGGTTTTCTTGATCTTAAATAACAAGAAGTAAATCTAAAATCAAATAAATTCATATCGAGTATTTTCATTGTAAAGGAGTATCTGGATTTGTCTATATTCGATAAAAATGCTATAGTATAATCTTTATGAAGGATGTTTATCAACTCAATTATATCATAATTGAACTTCACTGTTTCCTTGTAAAATTTTAACCAATTTACCTTTTCTTTGTTTACGTGAAGATCCTTTGATATTATCTTTTCAAATTGTTTTAAAGTTATCCTCCCACTTTCTAAATCAGGAAGTGTCTTTTGTTCAATTATTTTTTTAACTTTAGAGTACTTAATTTTACTTACTTTTACTAGGTACTTGTAATAATTAGTGTTATCGTAGTTTATTACAACGCCGCCCAAATCAAATATGATTGCTTTTATCATTGTCATTAAATCAACAAAAGGAATATTAATATACTTGCATAGAAAAATATAATATTACTAGGGGTTGTGGCGTAATTTGGCAGCGCGGCAGGCTCCAGATGTTTAAAAAATCTTTGAGCTATAAGCTGTGATGAAGATCTGGAAATTTGAAAAATATGAAGTAACCTGCACGTCCGGGTTCAAATCCCGGCAACCCCAAAACCAATTTAAATTTTTATTTGGTTTTTGATCTTGATTTTTTATTTGAGTTTAAAGTACGTTTACGCTTAGATTGTTTTATTTTGCTTTGAAACTTTGGTTTTTTAACTTTTTTAATTATAAAGTAATATAACAATCCCAAAATAATTATTATTGCCAATATAATTAGTACTATGTATATTATAGGCAGTCCTACTGGTTTTAATGCAGTTACTCCTACTATCTTAGCAACGCCCTGTTGTAGAATAGCTCCGCTTCCAGATATAGTATTATTTGATAGTTCTATTGCTTGTAGTATGCCGCTCCAATGCATTCCAGGTTTATTTTTATTTGATGGCATATACACAGTAACATTTAATGTTAACTGACCGCCAGAAGGGATTGTACCATTCATTTGTGAAATAGAAAATGTTGGAGTAGTTGAGTTAGGTATAGTATTTAGTGTAGGTAGTATTATTTTAAAACTTAAAGGTTTAGAGCCACCGTTTATTAATGTAAAAGGTAATGAAGCACTCCCACCTATACTTGCATTGAAATTTAACTGCCCTGCAACTTCTCCGAATTGAGCATAATTAAGATTAATAAAAAGAAAGGAAAGAAGAGAAAAAATAAAAAATAAACTAATTAAATGGATACGATTAAAGTTCATATGACCATTTAGCAAGAGTTTTCAAATGTTATTGTTTGAGTGTATGTACCAGGAGTTGTTCCGCCAGGAACTTCCAATCCGAAGTACACTGTATTTGATGTAGAAGGTGATAAAACTGTTGGTGCAGGTATTTGTATAGCTGTATCTACTAATGAAGTTGTTAAAGAAACACCTAAGTATGAAGACTGTGACAAACCATTATAATTTGTTTGGCCTACGGCAAATGTATTTGAACCTGAAGCCCAAGTAGTACCTTCTAAAAGAATATTTGCAGCTACATTTCCGCCATTATCAGTATCTGTTACTAAAACGTTTGTATCATATGCGGAAGTTGGTGCCATATTTCCAAATGTTATTGAGTTAGGAGAGATTCCTATAAAACAAGCTGATGAAACCACTACATTTGCATTGACGTTTGAGCTTCCTGATGAAGGGTATATGAGTGGAAATGATAAATAACTCATAACTCCTATTACTCCAAAGAAAATGCCTAATAACAAACTTAAATTCTTTTTTTGCAACATATTAATACCAAGTAAATATCAAACTAAAACATTTATATAGTTATCTGTAATTATTTGAACCGCCAAAGATAAAACTTTATTTTGTTCAGATTAAAACTAAATTTATTAAAGCTAAATTTTTATTTAACATGAGTTCTCAAAGGTTATGATTTGTTGATATGTCCCAGAGTTAGTACCACCTGGAACTCTCAGACCGAAGTATATTGAGTTGCTTCCAGTAGAAGGTATGCTAATCAAGGTATTTGATAAAACAGATGTAAGTTTTGATGCAGTAGAAAATGCAATGTTGTTTGTTGCTGCCCATGTAGTATTACTCACACCAAACTGTGTAGGTCCAATCCAATTTCCTCCAAAAATATACATGTATGCGCCAGTATTCCCAGTATTTGTATCGATTATAGAGTTTATAGTGTTTATACTTGAAGAGGGATTTAAAGTACCAAAAGTTATTGAGTTTTGATTTAATGATATAGTACAAGTAGATTGTGAGGATACAGGAAAAACACTTCCCTGAAAAACGTAAGGCATAACTCCATTAGGAGGATATGCTCGTATAATTAACCCATTCATATACTGGGTTGAGGTACCACTTCCAGCGTCTCCTACAAATCCAAGATAATCTCCTTTGTTTGTTACACTATAATTATTAGAAGGATTTTTTCCTATTTCAGTTCCATAAGTTCCAGGAGTGGTCGATAAGAACAGTTGAGCATTACCATTAGTTATTGTTAGACCCATTAGTAGCCATTCATTTGACCATGTTCCTGTGTCAGGAGGTGCATACCACAATATCCATGATGCTGAAGGAGCAATACCGTACCATCCAGCACCATTTCCAACCCTAGCAATTTGACCTGCTCCTGTAGAGTTTGCTAAAAAGAATAAATCATCCAAATTTTGCGTATACGTATAATACTCTATTATTGAGTTTTCAGATTGATTATTTGCAATAGTATAAAGATAATCGCCATTAGCGCCATTCGCATAAAATGCATTTAGACCAAATGGAGAACCAGAAGGAGCTGAGGTAGTATCACCAGCAGTACCTGCAACTGTCCAACCGTTTAATGAGCCTCCGTTAAAATAATTGTTAAAAACATAATTACCATTATCATACTGTGCATATGTTGAAGTTGCTGTTGGAAACTCTCCTATGCCGTTAATACCGCCGTTAGAAAGTAAGTTTAATGTATTACTTCCAAAACCAATATATAGAGGATAAATAGAGTTTGATGATATACCATAGGGTAGTTTTACCCATATAGTGAGGTTACCTGTATTATTATTCTCTATCCATGAAGGAATAACATCGCCACTAATGTTAAATATCTCGAAATTAGCATCGTTTCCATTATACTGAAGATAATTTTTATAAGTGCTTTCATTTATGCTAATTAATTGCTGAAAAGCACCCTGTACCGAAGCAGTTTGATTATTAAGAATACATAAAGGTGCATAAAATAATGTATTATAAGGTGTACTGCTAGGTGTATTAACTACACATACATCTTGTTTAACGCTGTTTGATAAATAATTGCCGTTTCCAGAACTTGATAATGTAATATTGTATAAATTATTACCAGTAGGAGGATAAAAATCATAAATATTATTAGAGTTTGAACTTGATACAGATGAACCATCTATATATAAAACAGATTGAATCTGATTCCCAGGTGTTGAAATTGAATAATTAATTGGGAAGTAACTTCCACTGTTCAATATTACTTTGGGTAAATTTAATTTTAAAGAAGGGTATGCCTGTATTACATCCAATAATGTATTTGTACTTACTCCGGAGGTTATATCATTTACAGATATAGTGTAACTTCCAGGAGATATGCAGTCGCTAATAGATGGAGTCGCTCCACATATGGTGTATGTTACTACATTTGCAGTAGGACCAGCAAGTAAAACTCCGTCATTAAATAACTCCAACATATCTTGACTTTTTGGGCTTATTCCGTTAATTATATCTGAACTTCCATATGCAACCGGATTATTTTGTATTTGGATTACAGGCATACTTGAAGATTGAGGAGTGCCGAATGATGCAGAAGGCATAACACCATTTGGAGGATAGTTACGTATTATAAAGCCATTCCAATATGTTATATGAGATGAACCTAAACCGTCGCCTACTAATCCAATATAATCACCATTATTTTTTATAGAAAATTGAGATGTTGCAAGAGTACCTAATGTTGAGATATAATTTGAAACACTACCAATATACGCATTTGCAGTAGTACTTGATATAACAACATCGTATTTATACCAAATATTTTCTGAAGTATCTATTCCGGGAGATGGAGCCGCCCACGATGTCCAGGAACTGGTTGTTGCAATTCCAGAATAATCACCACCGCCTCTGCCGTCAAGTCTTGCCATCTGTCCTGAACCAGCAGAGTTTGTAAGAAAAAAGAGGTTACCAAGACCAGTAGTGTATACATCAAAAGTTATGATAGAATTTTGAGACAGACCACTTATAGGTAAGTACATATAATCACCGTTTGCAGAGTTCGCATATAACGCGTTTGGACTAGAATAATAACTTCCTGATGGAGCCGTTTTTTCTCCAGCAGTACCGTGGATTGTCCAACCAGATGAAGAACTTGGATTTACGTTGTAATATGTAAATACAGTTGATCCATCATCATACTCGGCATAAATTGGACTTAGTTGTGGTGCCTCCCCGATATCAACATTATTAAATAAATTCTGTGAAGTTAATGAAAAACCCATGTATATTGTAATACCATTATCTGGCATAATAGTATTGGAAAGTTTTAACCAGTAAATAGTGTTTGTAGAGGTGTAAAAATAAATTGAGTTTGTTGGATTATTTAATAAGTTATTGCTTGTACTGCCTTCCATCCAGCTCGGAATTATGCTTCCATTATAATAAAAAAATTCTATGTTACTCAGATTTTTAGACTCGTAACTTTTAAATTCTAAACTGTTTACTGGAAGCATATATTGAAAAGGTACAGGAGTAGGTTCATTTTGCAAATTAGATAAAGTGATTGGTACATAAGAGAGTATTCCAGACGGTATTACTATCAAGGTAGGATCTACGGAAGAGTAATTATTATTTCCATAAGTATCAAAAGTAATGATAGCATTAGTTGTATAGGGCAAGTTATAAAGAAAAGTTTTATTTACCGAGTTATAATTGCCACTCCCTGTAACTGTTGTTCCATTGTTAAATTTTATAGAATATGAAAACTCTGCATAATTATTATTACCAAGAACACTTTTTAAAGATATAGATAAGTTGTAATTTTTTTTATTTTCTAATACTGGAACATAAATTTTACCAGTTGAGTTTGTTTTATTAAATGATACTCCATCAACTGCTATAGACATATTAGGAGCAGCCTTTACAACTGAAATATTGTAATATGAAACAGTAGATTGATTATTGTAAGTGAGTAGATTTATACTCTTCCCAGCAGGAATAAATTTTCCATCTTGTTTTATTAAACCATAACTCAGATTGAATGTTTGATTATATTGAGTTATAGGAATCCTTTTTGTTTTTATATAATTTTTGAAATTTAAAAGTTGTTGATTGCTTAAAGATGTAAGATTATTGATAATTGAATAATTTAGATATATGCTACTATTACTCGATGTATTTATGCTATTTATAGAAGTATTATAATTTGTATTAAGATTTTGATTTGATAATTTAGGGTTTATTTCGCTTTTTATATTTGCGATATCTGCTGTCGAGTTTAGAGATTCTTTAATTTTTGAAGAAATTAATAATGGTTTAATAAATACTCCCTTGGACATGTTGAAATTATTAAATAATGGGATTATTATTTTTGAGATGTTGCTCGAGCTAGAAAATGTTGAGTTAGATATGGAATAATTATACTGAATAGCCATTGCAGTTATGTTTTTTACTTTTATAGAGTTGTTTTTATTAGTGATATTTGTATTTTTATTGAGTAACGAGATATTTAATAATGAAAAATTAATAGTTGTATTATAAGCATATGATAAATTTTCTTCGTTTTTATTTGGAAAGTATAAAATATTTCCATCTGTAATATTTTTTATTATAAAGGTATTATTTGTTCCAGAATACTTAAAGATTATTAGATTTGAATTAGAAGATTTTTCTATTCCGCCATATGATAAATTCCAACTCGTATTGAGGGGTAAGCCTTTCTCATAAAACTCAATAATCTTCAATACTGTATAATTTATTAATATTTTGTTTGAAGAGTTAAATTTGCTTATATTTATATCTTTTATTGAAGGAATAAAGACTTCGTTTCCATAAGATATATTAGAAATAAGTAATATGTTACTATAATTTTGCTCATTATTTTGAATAGATATGGAGTTTGGAGTAATAGAATTAAATGCATCTGAAAAATTATTTATATATACACTCCATGATATATTTTTTGGTAAGCCATTTTCTATAATGCTAATATTTTTGTAATTTGTTTTTGTATATGATGTGTTTATTAGAGTAGTATTAACCTGAGAGTAGGATTGATTAGAAATAATTGAGTTACTTATAAAATTATTAGAGTTTATTGTGTTATTAGAAATAACAGTATTTGAAACATTTGCTAATGTTAAAAGTAATAATACTGGAGGTAATAGAATAATAAATAAACCAGAGTAACGAAACATTCAATCAATTACATTTGAATAAAAAATATAAAATACTTATCTTTCTTTTTTAAATAAGCCAATTATAAATGAGATAATACCTCTTTTGTAGTAATTTTGAGTGTTTGTTGATTTTGATGGGAAAAAGTTCGCTGTTTCAAGTATTGCTTTTGAAAATAAAGAACGTTTCTCTAAAAGAATTGCTGGTATATGCATAGCTATACTTTTTGGTACAACCTCTGACTCAGGCAAAACGCCTAATGCCTTTGAACCAAACATCTCCTCTATCTCCTTTACATGAATCTCATATCGTTTGTTTTTAACTCTGTTTATAACCATATTTGATTTAAGTCCGAATTTTTTGTAGTTATTTGATAGCCTTACACAACTTGTACAGGAGCTTAATTCTGGAGTAGTGATTATAATACCTTCATCACACATAGATGAAAACTCTGGAACTAGATAACCAGGAGCTGTATCAAATATTATATAATCGTATCTTGACTTTTTGAGCTCATTTATAAATTTTTGTATTTGGAGTATGGATGGCTCTTTCTGATGACCAACAATACTTCCAGGAATTACTTTTAACCCTGTAGGAATGTGTGGTACCTCAACATCGCTGATTTTTGCATTTTTGAGTAGTATATCAGAAACTCCTAGATTTTGATTTTCTATACCTAAATGAAAACCGACACTTGGATTTGCAATATCAAAATCCACTAATAATACAGTATTGCCCATTTCTTGAAGAGATGTTGCTAAATTTACAGAAAATGTGGTCTTACCTACACCTCCTTTTTGGGATGATACTTTTATTAGATATGGAGTCATTTAATCACTATTTTTATCATAACTTCGTTCAACTTGATCCTTTATTCTTCTAAGTTCTTGACTTCTTTCTTTATTATATCTTGATTTATTCATCTTTACAACTAAATAGATTATTAATAAGGATAAAAATAATAAAGTAACGCTTATATAGGTCATTTTGGAGTTAATCAGATATTCAAATGGAGAGACACTGGAGTTTGTAGTGTTTTGAGTGTTTTTACTAGGCAACTGAGTAGTGTTTACCTTATTTGTAACTAGTATAGGTATAGAATAAGAATAATTAACGTTTGTGCTTTTTATTAAAAGGGATATTAACATTGTTCCGGTGCTTGAGTTAGTTGAAATGTTAAAATTAGTATAAAACAATTTATTTGGGGATACATTAAATGTTTGTATTGGATTTTGTATGCTTAAAGACCCATAGTTAGATAACATGAATGATACCTTATTATCAGTAACCCCAGTATACAAGGAGGTTATGGTTATGTGATTAGTTGAGTTAACATAAAATGTAGGTATATTTATTTTTAATATGTCAAGATTACTTTGAGTATTTAAATTTGACTGAACAGCAAATATATTCTGTGTATTTTGTAAAAATGATTGATCAGATATATTTTTTATTTGATAATATGCGTAGGTGCTTTGGCCTTTTTGTAGATAGGGAATATACCAGTTTATATCGTAATATCCCTCAGAAGTGGTTAGATTATTTTGAACACCGTAAGCTGAGATCTGGGAGATGTTTTTTGCTGATGATAAAGGAAGTTTTGTGATTAAAGTTATGTTAGATAGTGATTTATTCAAAGGTGCAGAGATATAAATTGTACCGAATGCATCTGCAGTGTTATTTGTTAATATTACCTGTGAGTTTATAATAGGTTTTAATTGTGTATTATTATAGATATTTAAGGTTACAAACTCTTCTTGAGTCTCGGTCGTACCGTTTAATATATGAGTAGTTATGTTTATAGGTATTGTATAAAAACCTGGTGATGCGGTATTATTGCCGATAAAATTCAATGATATTGAAAGAGAAGAGTCAGGGTTTATATAAATATTTTTTGATGAAAAAGAGATAATTTTTGAAAATTTCTCTGGTACTGACATATTTAAAATCTCTGGAACAGACCCAGTATTAAATATTTTTAATGATGATGTGGTCTCTGTTCCTTGTCCAGTAGAGACGTATATTGGAATGTTTAGTATTGAAAGCTGTGGGAATGAGGTTATAAAGGTTTTATGTTGTGGAGGACTTGGAGAGGATGTACTATACTGATTTTGTATTACATTATAAAATATTTTTTTTTCTGAGTAGCCTTTAATATTTGGATATTCTGAAGTATTGAATAGTATTAATGCAGTTACATTATATCTTCCTGGAATAGACGTTAAATTTTCAGGTTCTATTATTGTAATATTTTTACTTTCTCCTGGAGACAGACCTGTTTCGTTATATTTAGTATTAATTGAAACTGGACCTGAAATTGAGAAGTTTATAGTTATTTCATTTGAAGCAAGATTTCCAGTGTTTGATAGGTTTATATTAAAAACTATTTGTGAGTTTATGTTTGTTTGATTTGGAATAGCTACAAAATTAGATACTGCAATGTTAGCCGGCAATATCAACGAAAGTGATTTTTTACTTGTATTGTAAAAATTTTCTCCGGAAAATGAAAGATTGATTATAGAGTTAACTGGAAAGGAAGATGTATTTAGTGTTATTATAGAGTTGTATTCATTTTTTAAATTAGATAAAGTTATAGATTTTTGATACAATATTGAATTTGAGTTCTTAGGAGTTACGTTCACATAACCAGAGATACTTCCTATGTTACAGCTATATTGTGAAGTTATAGAGTAACTAAGGGATATTTGAGAGTATTTTATATATATTGGAAGGGAGTTTAACACTAATTTAAAAGGACATATTACATTTACATTTGCCGATAAAGAACTACTTGAAAATGATAATGGAAGCAATAAATACAATAAAATTAATGTAAGACTAAATGTAGTAATAATTAATCTTTTGGGCTCTTTATACAAACAATAACCAATAGTTATAGAAAAGAAAAATATAAATTATATCCTAATTTAACAATTAAAAAAATTAAAAGTTTAAAATAAATATTGAATAACTTATATTTTAAGTGATATGAACTTTTGGTATTTTTCATTAGCTTTTTTCCAATCTATATTTGCAATAAGCGAGTTTAAGTAAGATGCCCTGTCAGGACCATATTTATGATAGTAAGCATGCTCAAAGATATCTACCGCTATAATAGGTATTGAACCGGCTATACCACCTTGATTGTGAAAATCATACATTACACACCTTAACTTACCGTCACTTAAAAGATCATATACTAAAACAGCCCAACCTCTTCCTGACTTACCAACTGCTGTGAACTCAGATTTGAAGTTCTCTATAGAGCCAAAATCTTCTTTTAATTTTTTTATTATAGGCAATGATTCATCAATGCTTCCGTCTCCACCCATAGTTGCCCAGTATACCTCATGAAGTATCTGACCATTTGCATTCCATGTTTCTTCTAATTTTAATGAACGTACTTGACTGTAATTTACATTTGCTTTTGATAAATCGACATTGCTTAACTCTTTTTCTATCTCGTTTCTTTTATTTACATAACCTGCGTAGTGTGTATCGTGGTGCCATTTGTAAGTTTCTTGATCCATCAAAGTACTTACACTTTCATATGATACTGGCATATCTATAATCTTATGTTTAGCTTCTTTATTACTCATTTAATCACAAAGTTAATACACTGAATAAAATTAAATAAGTATATAAAAATTTAGTTAATTAAAGTAAAAATAGAAAAAATAAAGAAAAGAAAAAGAAAATCTTAATTATATGTTTATGCTTTTTTTGGCTTCTTCATCAAAAGATATGCAGCTACTATTATAATGATTATTACAATTATTGCCACAACTGTACCTAGATTGTTTGAGCCTGAAGATGTAGAAGCACTTGTGTTTTCTGACGCAGATGTATTTGAAGATGAATTTGTATTTGATTTTGTTGGTAATGTATTGCTTGATGTACTATTATTTGTTTTTGTAGTGTTAGATGTTGTTTTGCTTGATATTGTGTTGCTTGATGTACTATTATTTGTTTTTGTAACGTTAGATGTTGTAGATGTTGTGTTGTTTGATATAGTGTTGCTTGAAATGGTATTGCTTGATATGGTGTTCGATGTAGTAGTGTTTGTAGTTGTTACATGAGTTGTTGATGTCGAGTTTGTAGAGTTAGTTATTGGCGGTATTACAAAGAATGAAAGACCGACTGGATTAAATCCTGATGCTCCGACAAATGCAAATGATGTGAAGATCAACAACATTGCAACTATTATCTTATTTTCTAGTTTATTTCTCATTTATATCACATTTATTTTAGAATAGTATTAAGTAAGATATCAATAAAAAGGTTGCTATGAAGCTACTACAGTGCCTGATGCTGAGGCGCCCTCCTCTCCACCTACCTTTATTGTATAATTACTACCTGGTGAAACTTGAGCTGATATAGCGCTATTTTGATCTCCAAATATTATAGCCCCATTAAATTGTAGCGTTTCTGTTGCACCTGGCTGTATGGTATAACCCATATTTTCGAAATCAGCATATGCTCTAGGAAGTGTTAGATTTCCATTCTCGGATATTAAAAAGTTCAGAACCTTGAATTTTACTAAATTAATTCCTAGGTGTTCTTCTATGCTTAATGAATTGTCAAAAGTGTTGTTCAGTCCTCCTTTTGATGAGATTGAAGAATTTTGCTTTTCTGAAACAGAGGTTTCATTTATTTTTGTTGTGCCATTTGAGCTATCGCTTGATCCCATATTTGAGTTATCTTTTGAGTTTGATTTATTTACACTTATAGATAAGCTAGAGTTTACTACTAAATTTGAGTTTGAACTTGGAGGTGATGGAGGAGCATTTGTTTGTACATTTAACTTTCCAGTAATACTTGCTTTTGATGATATGTTTATATTAGAGATATTAACTCCTTCTTTTCCATCTATTGAGCTGTTTATCTGTATTATAGGAGTTTGATTTATTGAGATCCTTGAATTTATATTACCATAAAGTAGAATATGGTTAATTACAACACTTTGATTTCCATTATTTTTGAGTGTAACTGAAAAGGATGTAGATGCATTATTTTGTGATAAAGATGATGAAAGTATTGTTAGATTAGGTACTGAGTTTTCTAGATTTGCACGATCTGAAGAGTTAAGCTTAAACCTTGCGCCTATTGTCAAGTTATGAGGATTTGAACTTACTGAATTGCTGCCTATAATTACTGCTTTTAAAGAAGGTACAAGTACGAATAAAGTAGAGTTCGATGTCATTATTGTGGCAATAGTTGGCGATAAATCTAATAATACACTTGAGTTTGATGTGGCTTTAGCGCTTGAATGAATATTTGTAGATATCTGTCCACTAGGTACTGTAACCGAATAGTTGGTGTTGTTGATTTCTATAGAAGCGGAGGTTACATTGAATTTTATCTGATTTATAGTTGCATTAACTGGAACATAAACATTGCCTATAACTTGTGTAAGATTAATTATTGACATAAGATTTATCTGGCCGTTACCACTTCCATAAACCCATGAGGATGAACCGTTAGCGTTGTTTACTTTGATTGCTAATGAAGAATATGAGATAAGTATTGCTTGTGTGCCATTTGGTGCATGTGGAGGATCAGTTAATTGAATTGGCATAATTACAGTATTAGAAGATACAAAAGATGAGGATTGTGTTGAGTTTTTATTCGTATTTACAGGTAAAGAGTTGACTCCAGAAGTATAAGTAAGTACTATATAAAGCACAGCTATTATCAATATTGCTACTATTATATATGAAAAATTTTTATTCATTAAAGCACCTTATTTTATGAAAACGTAAATATATAAAAAGGTATTGCAAAAATTTGGTATAAACGTAAGGATAATTATAATTTATTTGCCGTTGGTCGGATTTGAACCGACGACATTTCGGTGTCTGAATTACTCAAACTTTTCATAAGTTTGTCTTCAGCCGAACGCTCTCCCGGACTGAGCTACAACGGCACGATTAAAGATCATTTATCTAATTAAATAATTTTGTTTAAATAATATAAAGATATACTTATAAATATTATATGGAGAGGAATGAGCCCTTGGATGAATTTGATGAGCTTAAAGCGTTTATTAATTTAGGAGATATCACTGTAAGGACTTATCAGAAGAGTATTATAGACTCAATAAAAAGAAATGGAAATACACTTGTTGTGTTACCAACAGGATTAGGAAAAACAATGATTGGAATAATAATTATTGCAGAAAGTCTAAGTAAAAATAAAAAAGGTATTTTTCTTGCTCCTACAAAGCCATTAGCAGAACAACATTACGATAATTTCAAAAAGATTTTTAATTTAAATGAAAGTGAGTTAGCTTTAATAATAGGCTCTGTCCAAAAGAAAAAACGTTCTGAGATAGAGAAAAATGCAAAAGTTATTGTAGCTACTCCACAAACAATTGCTAATGATTTAAAAGATGCTGTTTTTTCAATGGATAATGTAGGAGTTGTAATTTTTGATGAATGTCACAAAGCTGTAGGAAAGTATGCTTATACATATATTGCCAATGAATGCAACATAAGAGATATTAGGATTTTGGGTCTTACTGCATCACCCGGAAGTAAAAAAGAGAGAGTTAATGCAATAGTTGAATCACTAAATATCAAAAATATTGAAGCTCGAGTAACGACTGATCCGGATGTTGCAATGTATGTGAAGCAAAAACATCTGCATAATGTTTTTGTAGATAAAACAGATACAATAAAACGGATAGGAAATTTAATGGCACCAGAAGCAGAAAACACTTTGAGAACATTGAACAAGATGGGTTTTCTAAGATTTAAAAGATTTGATAGAATACCAAAAGGTATTCTAATAGATGCAGGGAATCAGATAAGTAGAATAAAGGCTTCTAATTATAGAATGGGCGCGATGTTTAGTTATGTGAAGTTGTTGAATTTATCGCATGCGTATGAGTTATTGACCACGGAAGGGATATATCCATTTTTGGTTTATATGAGAAATATGCAAAATAAAGAGAATAAAAGCAGAGGTGTTGAAAGTTTATTAGCTAATAAAAATATACAAAATGCAGTTACAGAAGCTGAAGCCGCTTTGAAGAGAGGAGAGGAACACGGAAAAATTATTGCTTTGATAGATATAATAATACATTATAGAAAAAGAAGCATAATTATTTTTGCGCAATATCGATCAACAATAAAGATGATTGTTGAGTATTTAACAAATAATGATATACCTGCAAAGGCATTTGTAGGTAAGAAAGAGGGGATTACTCAAGAAATGCAGAAAAATATAATACAAGATTTCAGAAATAGGGTTTTTGATGTGTTAGTTGCCAGTTCAATAGCTGAAGAGGGATTAGATATACCCACAGTTGATGCAGTAATCTTCTATGAACCCATACCTAGTGAGATAAGAAATATACAGAGAAAGGGAAGAACTGGTAGATTCAAGGATGGTGATATTTATATTTTAGTAGCGAGAGATACAAAGGATGAGGTTTATACATATATATCATTACAAAGGGAAAAGAAGATGATGGATGTAGTTAGAAAGATAAACACTGAGTTAGCAAAAAAGGTCAAGGTACCGAAAGGACAAAGTCTATTGGGTGCAGTTAAATGATAAATGTAACGTATCTTTTCTTGATATTTTCAGGTATTGTTTTCCTAGGATATATACTTAATGAATTATTTTACAGAATCAAGATACTAATCACACTGCCGTTGATGATAATAGGTATATTGATAGGGCCAATATTTCATTTAATAGTGCCACAAGGAAGTGCTACACTTTTAGATTTAGCGGCATTAGTAAGTTCTATTGCTATTGCATTTATACTTTTTGATGTCGGATTAAGGATTAATATAGATGAATTGGAGTTATTTAAAGCAACTAGATTCTTCTTGCCTTTAGCAATAGCTACAGGAATAGTACTAGGGATAGTAATTGGGCTTTTGACAGGATGGAATCCGATACTATCATTCATAATAGGATTTTCATTAGCTGGACCAAGCTCCGCTGTTTTTCCAACATTAAGCAGAATTGCAAAGATAAACCCTAGATTAAATAACATACTTGTTTTTGAAAGTGTTGCTTCTGACTCAGTGCAACTTATAATACCTTTAATACTTATTAGTCTTTTACAGACCGGTTCTTTTTCTTTTAGCTCAATAGCAACAAGTATATTTTACTTCTTTATTCTATCTAGTATTTTAGGAGTAATATCTGCTTTTGTATGGACATTTCTTTTACAGACATTCCATGAGTATAGTAAAGAGTATTCTTGGATGTTAACTATTACATTAGTTATAGCAAATTATGGAGTTGCGAGCATATTGGGACTTAATGGAGCCGTAACTGTATTTGTATTTGCAATAATATTTTCTAATTTACCGAGATTATTTAATAGCTTTGATAAGTACTTTTACAATGTTAAACCAGAATTTAATCATATAATGGAGTATCAGAAAGAGATTACATTTTTTATAAGCACATTCTTTTTTGTATATATAGGAGCTATACTTAGTTTCAATACAGGATCACTTTCATTATTGTATATAATTATTATAAGCATAATACTGAGCTTCGTAATAGTAGTAATGAGGATGACCTCAATACCTGTTCTACAAGAATTTTTTGTAAATAAAGATAAGAAAAGTAGTGAACGTATACTTTCAACTTTTGATGTTGCAAGAGGTTTATCGCCAATAATTATAGGTCTTTTACTTATTGACACACCAATACCAATACCTATTGATATTGAGGCCGTTCTTGGTTTAATATTTATGACTGTATTTATAACAAATGTAATCGAATCCTTGGGTATATTTTTCTATGCAGGAGCAGCTAATAGAGAGAAAAAAGATATGCAAGAAAATGCAGTAGTAAATGCTTGAATATTATTTAGCATTATTTATTTAGTATTATTAATAGTTAGTTTTGTTTCTCTTCTGTAAAGGTATATTGATAGTACTAGAAGTATTACAACTATTATATGTACAGAGGTGCAATACTCGCAGATATTTCCAACCATATACTCTGCATAAAGAAAGTATATGACAAATGATAACCCTACTGTATTTACAAAGATCTTTGCGAATGGATCTTTTATCAAAAATAAAACGCCTAATTCTATTAAAAAGAATGCAACACCAAAATCAGAAACAGGTATTCCAAAAATAAATCCATATGGACTATTTATGACGTTATTACAGTTTATCAGACCAGATGTGGAACAGAATAAAGGAACGCCTAAAAAATGATAAATAGATAAATAAATAGATACAATTAAACCTATTATTGATAAAAGTACCATTACTCCTTTTATGCTCTTTAACTTTATATTTTGCAAAATCATGATAATCTTTCTATTTGTTTTACATAACTTTGTGAACATACGTTGCTTGGTGTGTTGTTATCCATTTGACATATCTTAGTAGTTATGAGATTAGCAGAACCTATTATTGATTGTGCCTGAACCGTAGAGCCATTGTGTAAAAGGTTAGCTACTGCAGACCAGTTATAACTATCCAATACAGAAAGTGGATCATAAGTTGCACCGACTAAAACACTTTTATTGCCAAATAGTACAAAAGGTATACTTCCGCGACTATCATACTGTGCCATTAAATTATATTCAGATGTATTTGGAGTTTGTAATGTTGCATAACCACCTCCTGAAGGTTGATTTGTTGTTTGTTCAACACTTACAAATGAAATGTAATTACTTGTGTAAGTTGAGTTGTAAAATGTAAAGGTTGGTGTCGAAGGTGGGTAATCAGTAGCTGAAGATGTCATAAAATGTAAATTTGAAAATGTTCCAAAACGTGATAATGCTATTACCAATGCCCATCTTTCTGCAGCACAAAATGGACAGTACTCTGCTCCCATGTAAAGTACCTCTGGCTTGTTGTTTAATGTTAATAAATTACCATTAATATTTGAAATCACACTGTAAGAAGCTGTGCCTATTCCTATATTATTACTTAATGATGCAGAGATATTAAGCTCTGAAAGTAATGATGATGGAACTAATACATTATCAAAACTAACTCTGCTCTGTGAAGGTGATGGTCTGCTGAATAAAAACAAAATTGCAAGGACAATTACAACAACTCCCGCTAAACCTGCCCAAACTAACTCATTTGCCATAATAATTACCAAATAATAAATAGAATTACAAGATAACCTATTTATTACTTTTGCGTATTTAAGGTTTACTCTAACTGCTTCTTTATTTTTTCTATAATTAATTTTATATACGCTTTTTTATCTGTAGACTCGTATAATTTTATACTAGCTGCTGAGGAGTGTCCTCCGCCTGAATCAACATCTTCTGAATTACCTTTGAACTCTTCAATTATTTTTAATATTTGTACTTTTTCAGATAGTTCTTTAGGAATACGAAATGAGATATAAACTCCAAAATGGAGTATTAGAATTGAGTTCCTTGATTCTTCCATCAATACATCAAGTAACTTTGATGAAAACCTTCCTGGAAGAGGATACTTACTTTCTTTGTTTTTTACATTAGAAAAATCACAGACATAGATTATTGTTTCATTTACTTTATATTTTTTAATATTATTCTTTGCTTTTTCTATAGCCTCTTCCATCTTCATTTTTGCAGTATTTATAAATGATAAATACTTCTCTTTGTCAGTTATTATATTATAAAGTTCATAAGGTGTTATGTTTTTAGAGTTATAACTTCCAAGTGCAGATGGATCGCTAGTTGCCATATCTAAAAATAAAGCAAGATCATTTCCAGGTTTTTTAGGATCTGCATACTTGCTGTAATCGCCTATGAAAGAAGCATTAATTATTTCAGCACTAATTTTGCCAGAAATAACATACCCAAATAAAGAGGATAGAAAACCAGCAGTGATTTCTGAGTCAAAGCCAAGACTCCATGGATTTAGATAACCATTAAAATTTTCTCCAAAAAAACCTTTTTCGATAGGATGATGATCCAACCAGATTACATCGAATGTTTCAGTTATTTTTTCTGCGCCTTTATTACTTTGTATTGATGTTCCAAAATCAGTTATGTATAATAATGGTTTCTCAATAGTCATGAAATAATTTTCTAAATTTTTGTCAAAGATTGCATCCCCTAATTCATAAATTACATTTTTTTGCATCAGCCAGGTTATATTTGGTTTAATCTGAATATTAAATTTTGAGAGTATTTCTAAAATTGAGAGATAAACAGAATAAGCACCAGTAGAACCATCTGCATCGTTATGATAGCGTATTATTATAGGAGCTCCAAAAAATAATTTTAATAAAAATGTCTTTGCGTGCTTTTTCATAAAAGGAGTTAATTTTCTGATTCCTTGATTGAGTTCATCTATATCAGAAACATAATCTGGCCTGTCTAGTTCTTTATCTATTATTAAGTTTATATTTTCTTTTAGTGTAGATAAAACTTTGTTTGATGATTTTTTAGATTCAGTGATCTTATCCTCTGTATCAATCTTTACAAAATTACCTAATGGTATATCCTCTTTTAATATAATTTCCTCTAAAATAAGAGTATCTTTTTTTAAAGAAATTAGTGTGTACTTTTTAGAATTACCTAAAATTTTAATACTTGTTATTATTCCTTCCATTTGTATCAACTTGATGAAATATTATTTGTTAATGTTTGATAACAAGCATTATTTTGAGTAGCATTTAATATATAAGAGCAGTACTTTGTTTGATTTAAAGTTTTTGCAAGAAGATAATAGCATTGATATGCATAAGTGGTGTTTGAAGGACAATAACTAACATTTTCAGAACTGACTGCATGTATTATTGAAACTGTATAGTTACAGGTTGATGGATTTGAACCTGAAAGGGCACTGTAATTTAAGCAAGTGTCAAATATTGAAGAATAATTGAATTTTTTTGAAAATTGTTTTGATATATTTAATTGAGATACATTAAGATTAGAGGTATTTGCAGTTGTATTTTTGTTTGTTGAATAATAAGATGAAGAAGAACATAACGAGTATAGTGTTTGATTTTTAATAGCGTTGCAGTAAGAAGAGTTTTCAGAAGCAAAAGAAACAGTAATATAACACATATCTTTTGGGCTATAAGAAATGTTTTGTAATGATTGTATATAACTCAAAGGAGATACAAAAAATATGCTTGAGTTATAACTCGATGTTAACGATAAAACTCCAGAGTATGATAAAATTTCATTAGAGAATGTGTTGTTTTTTACAACGCTCATTGAGTTACAATAAGATGTGGTTTTAAATTTATATGCTAAGGACAAATTTAATGATGAATAACATAGAAGTTTTTCTGAGGAGTTACTTATGTAATTACATAAAGAGGAGTTATTGTCCAATATTGCTAAATTAGTTGTACATAAAGTATTGTTATTCTCATTAAGTTGTGAACATAAAGAGATATTATTGGTTTTTGTTGAAACATAATCAATACAACTTTGTAAGTATTCACTGCCTGAGTTAGAACATAAAGTACCGTTTAATGTGTTTTCTGCTATATAAAAATAACATTGATTTCCAAGATTTGCAGGTAATTGTTTACATAGATAAGGAGCACTTTGATTTTCTGCTAAATTCATAATGCATGAATCTTTATATGAAGAGATTAGTATACCTGAACAACTACTATTGGTTACATTATTGTTTGAGTAGGATATAGGATGTACAAAAATAGAATAGATAATTATTGCTATAAATAAAAGAATAACTATTATAAAGTAGGGTCCCAGAGACCTATGTTTTTCTATAAAATTTTCTAATGAAAAAATATTGAAGGATTTATTAACTTTATTTTTGTTGTCCAACAAAAAATTACCTAATACATTTATCCGTAGGTTATATTTATATTCTTTCCTTACTAACTTTAAATGGTGTTCTTTTGGATAAAAGACTTGTGATAATAGGAGTTATATTATTAATAATTAGTTTCTTTATAGCAGGTTCGGTAGTCGGACCGAGTATAACCTCAAATATAAATTACAACAATACGCAGATAAATACAATAATAGTAAAACCAAATACAACAGTTACAGGCACTGTACAGATGTATAACTCGAGTTTCTTTGTTTTAAGTTATACTTCTTCAGTTCCAATAGATTTTTACTTTTTAAATCAAACAGGTAAAGGGATATTTAACTCTTTTAATACATTAAAAAATAACTCAATAAATTCTACGCAGTTAAAATCACTGGAAGGAAATGGCCTTTATCTATTTATATATAATGGAACAAAAGGGACAACATATCCATATAGTTCAAATTTGTCAGTATATGGTTACCAGAAACCAAGTTATTTTTACAACGGCAGTTTATTGGGACCTAGTACAGCGCAGTATAAAAATGGTACTTATTTCTTAGAGTTTGAAAATAAAAACAGCAGCTATGCAAATGTTACTTATAAATATAATGAGTATCCACTTAGTTCCATAAATCAAAGTAGCTATTATGGAAACATTTTTGTTCCTGGAAGTCTTGCTTCATCAATAATGTTTATTTTAGGGATAATACTAATTGTTTTTGGAGTATTAAGGAAAAATTACTCTAAAACAGAGATTCAAAACTATGAAACAAAGGTTAATGAAATCTACAAAGGTATTAATAAAAAATCTAATAAAATGACTAAAAATAAAAAAAGTAATAAGAAAAAAGTTAGAAAGTAATCAATACGCATATAATTTGTTATGAGGGTATATCTCATATTTAGAGAAATTAGTTTTATGCTTCCAAATAACTAAAAATATAACAAGTAATAAAGAACTTATTACATATAATATAAACATGGATAGTTTACAGGAGAGAATTGCAGGGGAGATAGCATTATCTGACACTCCTGGAAGCACAATGAAAAAGTGGAGAGAGTTGTTCGGGATATCGCAGGTTGAGCTAGCACATTATCTTAAAATTTCTACATCAACAATAAGTGATTATGAAGGAAATAGAAGAGCAAGCCCAGGAGTAGGAATAATAAAGAGATTTATCCAGGCTTTAGTAACAATAGATAACCAAAGAGGCGGAGAGGTAATAAGAAATCTAGAAAAGTTCAGCAAAGGAATTAAAAATAATGATGAGGGATCTTTTTACTTTATTCATGATTTTTCTGCTCCAATAACAGGTACAGACATAGTAAGATTAATTGATGCGAAGGTAGTCACTAATCCAAATTACCTAGATTCAATGAAGTTATTTGGTTATACCTTATTAGATAGTCTAAGAGTCATACTTGAGATTTCGCCTTCAGAGTACCCTAGATTGTTTGGAGCTACAAATGAACGTGCGTTTATCTTTGATCAGGTAAGTACTGGAAGGTCACCAATGGTAGTTGTACGAGTAGCACCAATAAAACCTAAATTGGTAGTAATACAAAATCTCGATACAGTAGATAAGTTAGCGATTAAAATTTCACAAATAGAAAAAATACCGTTGCTTACTACAAAACTAAACGCTGAAGAAATTAAAATGAGATTAAATAATATTTAAATTTTTTAACATGAAATTTTTAGTTTTTATTTTATTTGTCGTTAATTTCAAATTTATTTAAAAGAAGTAAGTTGAAACCGTTATCTGTTATCTCAAAAGGAACACCAGAATACATATGTTCTGTTCCTCTCATCTTGATTATTTCTATAGTAGGAACTCTGTTTTCTGAGTTATTTCCAGTAAAAAATAAAGATATAAAACCATCATAAATATATGATTCTGGTTGATAAAAAACATTTGGTTTTTCGTAGTTATTTTCCTCTATAAGTAATAAAGATGTTATATTATTTCTTTTTAAAACTGAGGATAAACTTATTGATAAAGATCTATAGTCTAACAACTCAGGGATAAATAATCTTATCACAGAGATTGAGTCAATAACTATTCTTTTTGCTTCATGTGATCGTATCATTGACTCTATTTCAGATATGAAGCTACCAAATGTATATGCATTTCCATCTCTGTTTCTTTGTATATATTGTTTTGTATCTTGTGAGTCTAAGATGGTTATTTTTCCTTTTTCTATGAACGAATCTATATTGGTAAAGGAACTAAAAGCAGATTTCGCATTCTGGACTATATCTTCATTGTCTTCTTCAAAAGAAAATAGAATACCGTTTTCGCCTTTTTCTGCTCCTCTATAAAGAAACTCAAAACCTAGTAATGTTTTACCGACACCAGGACCTCCTTGAAGTATTATTTGGTTACCTGAAGGTACTCCGCCTTTCAACATTAGATCAAGACCAGGTATACCGGTAGGTTTTTTAATTCTCATTATAGACACGATTGCAAACGCGCTACATAACAATAGGTAAATACATTTTTATATGTTCTTACTTTTGATTAGTATAAAAATAAAATAGATATGTTATTTAAAGTATTTTAATCAATGAATTAATAATAATGTGATTCCATGACAGAATTATTTAACTCAGCAATGGGAGTTATAGAAAAAAACATTGTAAATTTTTTAATAATGATTGTAGCTTTCTTGGTAATATCATTAGTAGTAGCTGGAGTATTTTCAGTTATAATCAACTTGATTTTTGTAGGTTTTTTAAGTTATTTAATTAATGGAATAGAGTTTGCAGTGGTATTAGTAATCCTTGCATGGTATATAGCATCTTTAGCTGAAATATCTAAAGAAATGATAAATAATAATTCAATTGATTATGTAAAATCTATTAAGACCGGATTAAACAATATTAAAAAGAACTCCTCTGCTTTGATTGTAATAGCTGCTTTGGGATTTGTTGGAGGTTTTATAGTCCAGTCTGTTTTTGGATATGGATTTATTAATCCTTATAATTTTGGAGGCAGCGTAATAGAAGGTATTTTTTATGCCCTTGCAGTAGGAATTGCATTATCAGAGTTTGTAGGGAAAAGCAATGGACTTAATTTTACAAAGTTATTTGATAAGATAAATAGAGTTTCTCCTAATTCAGGAATAACTCTTTATATAATTACTATAATTTCAATAATACCAGGAATAGTAATATTGCAATTTTTATTAGTTGGTTTGCCAGTAGTAATAATAGTTCTATTTAATTCTGGAACACATACAAATACAACTACTCATAAAAAAGAAACTGAAAATAAAAATAATAAGACGCAAAAATGAGTTTTCATGGAATACAAATTAAGATGTCTTACTTGCAATAAAGTTTATGAGAGCACTTATGATTCGCAGCTATGTGATAAGTGTCATGGAGTCTTGGAGGTAGAGTATAACTTTATAAGTGAGTCTTTCATTAACATACCTGATTCATTTTGGGGTTACTCTAATATTTTACCTGACTCTAAATCGTATAAGAAATACTCAGTAGGTTTAACTAAGTTATTAAGAAGTAATTTAAATGAAAACTTATTTTTTAAACTTGAATTTCAAAATCCGACAGGTTCATTTAAGGATCGGGGTTCAGTAATTGAGCTAGCCAAAGCAAATGATTATGGGTATAAAAGAGTAGTTTGTGCTTCAACAGGCAATATGGCTTACTCAATAGCATATTATGCAAAACTTTATGGAATAAAGGCAACTGTTTATGTAAGCAAAGATGCAAATAAAGACAAGCTTTATAACATAGGTAAAACTAGCAATGCTACAATAGTCAAGGTAAACGGGGATTTTACTGCAGCGCAGAAGCTTGCTGAAAAACATGCTTTCAGGAAAAGAGAGTTTCTTACAGGAGATTATTGTTATAGAAAAGAGGGACAAAAAACAATAATATATGAGATATTAGCACAGTTAAGGAACACCAGAAATATAATAGTTCCGATAGGAAATGCCACTTTGTTTTCAGGTATGTTAAAGTCATTAAAAGAAATTAAGGATAACTATCCAAAAACCCATTTACCAAAAATAATTGGTGTACAGTCTGCTGTTTGTAAGCCGTTGTATGAAGCGTATAAAAAAGAATCAATAATTAGGTATGAAAAACCAAAGACAAAGGCAGATGCAATTGCAGTAGGATATCCAACATTTGGACCACAAGCTTTGAAGTATATGAAAGATTTGGACTCAACAATAGTAACAGTGACTGAAACTGAGATGAAGAATGAACAAAAAAGATTCTATGATAATTATGGTTTAATAGTAGAGTTAGCAAGTGTTGCACCTGTTGCAGCTTATAAAAAACTTAAGTTACAGAATAGTGAAACAGTTGCGGTTATAACAGGTAAGAATGTTTAAACTGCCTTTTTAATCTTTTCAGCTGTTTTTATTAACTCTTCTACAGATTTTTGAGGACCTAACTGAGTTGTTATATATCCAGGATATTTTTCAAAGTATACTTTATCTTTTGAGTCTATTTCTTCAAAAGTTTCAGTTAAACCATGTATTGGATATAACTTAACATGTAAGTGATTTATCCCTAAACCTTCAGTTACCATGGCTGTTCTTTTTACGTCTAAACCTTTGTCCAAAAGTTTGCCAATCTTTTTAGCAGTTAAAAGTATCTCTATATATTCTGAATCTTTAAGATCAAAGGCATATGAATCTAAATGTTTTTTTGGTATGACAATACTCATTCCTTCAGTATTAGGATTTATGTCAAGAACTGCCAAATGATTTTCATCCTCATATATTTTTACAGAAGGAATTTCTCCAGATATTATCTTACAAAATATGCAATTTTCCATTAGCTCACAATTATATAATATTAAATAGTATATTATAAATTAAGTTTTAATGAATATGTGTTCTTATGCGATTATGGTCACTCAAATTATCATATTTAGATACAATGGGATTACTTGCAGTATGGAGAGAAGGATTATTAGCAAAAAAGGTACTAGAAGGTAAAACTAAAGGTTATAAAAATCATCCGCAGTTGGAGCGATTTAAAGCATTAGATGATCCATTAATTGGAATTAATACATACTTAAATCAGGTTTATTTAGAGTCTCTTTCGAGGGATTATGCGTTTTCTAAAGATAAAGTAAATCCTTCTCTAATAGATAAAAATGTAAAAATACCATTAAATGATAAACAGTTAAGTTATGAGTTTGAGTTATTAAAAACAAAACTTAAAATTAGAGATAATAAAAGTTATCAAAAGATAAAAGATATAGAAATACCGGAACATGTCTCTATTTTTTCAATAAGAAAAGGCCCAATAGAAAATTGGGAAAAAATTAAAAAACTTAATTAATAACAGTTACATTGTGAGATTTAATGTAATCTGGATTGCTGACATTTACTGCTACTTTCGCACCCATTATTGTTGTATTGTATAATGAAAATCCTTTTCCAGAGTCAATTATTGGATATGTAAAGCCAACGAGATAACAGTTTGATATTGTTACTCCAGTAGTATTTATGTTAGCAAATGTTCCTCCATTTGTTGCATATATTGTATGACCACGGCAGTTTATCACTGTGTTGTTTGTTATTTTTCCATTTTCATTGTTTATAACATAACAAGTATTTCCATAAGAGTAAACCATATCGCTTTGGAAGCTAACAAATCCAGAGTTTGCAAAATTAAAGCAGGATTCGGTAGAATCAGGATTGATTGAAACTAACCAAGGACAACCTGATTTTTTAATACCAGTGTTTATGTTCATTTTATTAGAAATTAGATTTTCTCCTGCTCCGCAATAATAATCTTGTTGGAAGTTGCTTAGCGCTTTATTTCCAGATACATTGTCATTTGATGAATTAGAAATACTGAAACCATAAACAGGATTACTGTTTCCAACATTTCCTACTACTTTACTTTCGGTAACATTATTCAATGCAAAACCAGTTGCATTGAAAAGACCGCTGCTTGCAACATCATTTTCAATTGAGATCTGTTTTCCATTTGTTATTGAAATTCCATATAATCTAAATGCGGATATCTTTACATTTCCAATTGAGCTATCAGTTACATTTTTATAAACTGATCCTTGTGATACTTCAGATATTGTAGTATTTTGTAGATCTAGATTATTGAGATTTGATGCGTAAATTCCGTAATCATAACTTTGAATTTGACAGTCTGAAATACTAACATTGCTGTTGCCATTATCAATTATACCATATCCATTATTTGTCCCGCTAATCAATTTATTATTACAATTTAATTTTACATCTGGAGCTTTTATTGATATACAACTTCCACTTGATGTTAAGTTTTGATTTATTTGGTATGTTCCAGGAATTGATATTGTTTGACATAATGTTATTGGGATAGTTTGAAGTGGGGGTGGAAGTTGTTTAGTACAAGTATTAAATGCGAATTGACACTCAGTACTTACGCAACTTGAGTTATAAATACTAGCAACTGATGAAGAGTTGTAGGTACTAGCTGGACAGTATATATCTCCTGCAAGATTATTTTTAGTATTAATTTTATTGTAAACATTTGAGTTACCTTTGTCTAAATATTGGCCATATAGATTACCAGATGTTGTTACATTTTGTATAACAAAGCCTATGCTTTGATTTTCATAAACTCCGAATTGATTATTGTTTGATATAGAGTTGCTCAACAAACCAGAGGTAGAGTTCTTAATATAAACACCGTAATTACCTTGAGTTGCGGTTATATTGAATAAGTTCGTGTTTATAGAGCCATTTACAAATAAACCATATGTATTGTATTTAAGATCACAGTTTTCTACAGTTGTATTGTAAAGATCTTTTAAGTATATTCCATAATAAGAACTGACTATTGTTTTACCGTTACAATTAAGTTTAACATTAGGCGCAGTTATTGTTATGCAAGGATAACTAGATGCACCTTTAGTATAATCACTTAAGTTGAGATTTTGCAAAATTGTGTAAGTACCATAGCTATCTATTGCACCACAAGTGTTAATGTCCTTTGATAACTTTACATTTTCTATACTATAATAATTATTTGAGCTACAAGTTGCAAAGTTACAGAGTTGATTATTTTGACATGTTGTTTTTGAGAAGTTATTTGTGTTCTTTGTATTAGCATTTGAACCACAGATCAAATCAGTAGGATTTTGCAAAAATGTATCTCCATAAAAGTTATTGCCAGTACTGTTTACATACAAGCCATAATATGCATTATTTATAAATGAAGTTCCAGAGAACAAATTACTTGTTCCACTGTTGATATTAACGCCTCCGGAATTACTTTGAGAACCATATATTGTATTGTTTATTATTTTATTGTGAGAAGAGTTGTTCAAAAACATGTTAGATAATGTAGAATTTGATAAATACAAATCAGTTAAGTTGTTGTTATTTGAGTTCTTTAAATACAAGGAGTAAGAAAATCTTGAAACATTAAGCTTATTTATTGAAACATTTGAAACTCCGGAAAGTAATATCCCATAAGTGAATGGTGCAACATCTATGTATGGACCACTTCCTTTTAAGTGATAGTTGTTTCCATTTATTATGACATCACTTGAAAGTACTTCTATACAGCTTCCACTTTTAATTGATGTAGTTATATTACCAGTTACTGTGTAAATACCAGGTTGATTTATTACAGTACATGAGCTTAAATCCTTTGATTGAAAACTAGCAACTGTTGTCGTAGAGTTCGATGAAGTTTGAGTTGTTGTAGTGGATTGATTTGAAGTAATTGAGTGTAAATAAGGGAAAGAAAATACAAACGCAACAAGTATTATCCCTATTATTGGTATAATATAAAATTTTTTTCGTATTTTTTTATTATTGTTTTGTTGTGGTTGTTGTGCTTGAGTTTTATTATTAGCATTGTTATTTTTATTTGGATTATTATTAGTAGGAGCAACAGTAGAAGTGGTAATATTGCCTGAGTCACTAACATTGTTATTACCCGTATTATTACTATTATTAAACTGAGATTTATTTTGGTTATTAATAGTTGATTTTTGATTACTATTTGTGGGATTGTCTGCCATAAAACTACCGATATTTCAAAGATTATTTATATTGTATAATTTAAATATGTTTATATATGAAAGCAATAATTATATTCTAGGAGATAAACGATAAATGCTCCGGTAGCTCAGTAGTAGAGCGCTTGTCTCGTAAAAACTTTTAATAAAAGTTTTATAAAAAATAATCGAGAGAACAAGAGGTCGAGGGTGCGATTCCCTCTCGGGGCTAATAACTTATTGTAGTAATACCCCCTTCAGTAAAGGTTTAAATATCTTTACTTTTATATACTTAACGGTGCTTTCAATGTCGAGTGAAACCGCTTTTACGAAGAAGAAGCAGAGAGGCATGAAGCCTCTTGAAGTTATTATTGGAAGGAAACAGCAGATGATATTAGATGGGTTCTATGCCTACCTCAAGGCTAATGGTAGAGGAGAGAGGACAATGTTCAGGCATGTTTACTGCCAGAGGAGGTGGCTTACCTATGCTGGTGAAGACTTTGATTATGAAACAGCCACTAAACAGCAGATTGAGAGCATAGTGGGTAAGGTAAGGTCTGATAGTAAATTAGCTCCAGCGACAAAGAATAAGATACTGATAAGCATAAAACTGCTCTATAAGTGGCTTCTCGGTGATGGAGAAGAGTATCCCAAGCAGGTTAGATGGATTAAGGCTAATATTGGTAAGGAAAAGAAGATTACATCAGCAGAGATTTTAACGGAGAATGAAGTTATTAAGATGATTAAAAGCACAAAAAAGGCTAATCTTAGAGATCGTGTAATAATTGCTTTGCTTTGGGATACTGGAATGAGGATAGGAGAGTTGCAGAACCTACGGATAAGGGATATTGATATAACTTCTGACCAGAATGGTGTTTCACATGTTACAATCCCATTAGAAGGAAAGACAGGAACAAGGCAAGTACCTATCTTTATGTCAGTGCCTTACATCCTTGATTATCTGCAAGAGATGGGTGATATGGGTAGAGATGCTTATTTACTCAATTATTATGAAGGCAGATGGGCAGATATGAAGATGAAAGGAGTGCTTGATGGTAATGCAATCCGTAAAATGTTAAGGGTAACAGCCAAACGTGCTGGTATAGAAAAGAGAATATATCCTCACTTATTTAGGCATTCTCGTGCAACTTACTACGCCAATAGGATGACTGAACAGCAATTAAAATCCTTCTTTGGCTGGACTCCGACTTCAGGCATGGCAGGACATTATACACATCTATCAGGTAGGGACATTGATTCTGCTGTTGCTAAAGCTAACAATCAGGAAGTAGAAGAGAAGATTGCTCCTGCCCTTGTCAATAAGGTTTGCCAAAGATGCCACACAAAAAACGCAATAACCGCAATATACTGTAATGTATGTACTTTGCCTCTTGACATAAGCCAATTAGAAAAGGTTAGACAAGAACAACAGAAAGAATTAGCTCGTAGTTTGGTATTAGAGATTACACAAAATCCTGATGCTTTGAAGAATTTATTGGGGAATGTAAAGTTAAGTAAGGCAGATAAAAAGCGACTTCTTGAAACATTGTAATCATAACCCATAAATGCTTTAAAGACACTATAATTTAGTGATTTTATGACGACAAATACAAAACAGATAGCGGAGCAGAGGAAAAGAGTACCTACAGAGAGTGAGTTAAACAAGATGATGGGCTGGAAACCTAAACTGCCAGAGTTTCCTGAGAATATACAGATAGCAGTACATAGTGCGAAAAATTTTGCTACCAATATGATTGGATACTCCAAGCTACTTCGTATTGGTGAATATGGTAAACTAAGTAAAAAGCAGAGGGATACACTGGGAATTGTAGTCGAAGAAGGAGATTATTTGATAGCAAGTCTAACAGAACTGTCCGATTTGGTGTATAAATATAAGAGGCAAAATAAAAATAAAGAGATAAAGGAGCACATGATAGACATAGGCATTATCTGTGAATGGTTCTTGAGGTATGAAAAGTTATCAAAGAAGGAGAAAGATATGATGAGGTCTATAAAGAAAAATGCTGATGATGCAAGGAAGTTGATATGATGACAAAAATAACCACTATTTTACTCAGTATTATAGACAAGACCTCTTATTTTACAGAGAGTAAAAACCAAAATCTTTGGTCTAGACACTTATTTCTTGAAGGGTATAAATGTCGGGTTGAGATATGATAACACGTTTTAGCCCCATTTGCAAGCGTCCTAAGAGGGTATCCAGAGCCTCAAAAGAGGTCTTCCAAGCCTGAGAGGATACCTCAAACAGTTATAGAAGGGGTTAAAGGGGGGATTAAGCCTATATCTTCTCTAGCTTCTTAACGATCTCCTTTCCCTTCTTTGAGATTATGTAGGCATTCATGTATCTCCTCTCAGTCTTAAGAGGTACAATCTCAATAAGTCCATACTTTAGTAGTCTTGATAGCTTAGAGGATAAAGTCATCTCACTTCTCACATACTTCTTAAGCTCCACAAATCGCTTAGGCTCATTTTCTAAGGCATGAAGTATATCCAAGACATAAGGTTGTAGGACTATTCTTATTATGTCCAGCTTACTCTCTACCATAATAGTTTGATAGGAAATACTTATATTCTACTTATTGGAACTAGGAGTAAGCTATTGATAACTGGAGTATGCTCTTTAGCCATATAGCAAGTAATAAAATACTTAGTGTGTTAGACATAGTTAGAGGTTTATAGGTGGCAGGAGATGCAGCAGAGGATATTGTAAATGTTTGGTTAAATGAAAAAGGTTACTTTACTAGACGAAACATAAAAGTTGGTAGAAAAGAGATAGATTTATTAGGCATCAATAAGGAAGGTAAAGGAGTCCATGCTGAAGTTACAGTTTCAATAAATCCTTTTACCAAAAACATAGCTAAAGAAAGAAAACAGACAAGAGATTTTTATACAAAAAAATTCAAGGACAAAGAAATTACAGACAAAATTCATGAATTACTCGGACGACATAAGAAATATCAAAAATGGATCATTCTTGGTATCAAAGAAAGTAAAAGAAAGACTGAGAAGGAGAAGAAGAAGAATAGAGAAAAATGGAGAAAAGTTTGGAAAAATCGAGGTAAAGTTAAGGAAGTTCGTTTTATGGATGAGGTATTAGAAGAGATAGATTTCAAAGAAGTACCACAGGATTATGCGAGTAACTTTATTATGATACTTAAGAAATATGATAAGAAGGCTACTACTTGACTAACTCTATCAATCCATCAAGCCTACTGCAATCTTTACAGCCATCTACTCCATCAGGTATCTTTACACTAGAGTATATCTTCTCAGCTTTCTCAAGCAGCTTTTCAACCTCAGCAGTATCTTTCTTTATCTTGTGTATTTTAGGCAAGAAAGGCATCTCAAAACCCCCATCAGTAGTATGCTTGCTGGATAACTCATCAAATCTCTCCTTATATGGAGGCTCAAAATAGATTAAGAAAAGGTCTTTTACTGGCTTATTGCCCATAGCTTCTGAAATGTAAGCATATCCATTAAGCTGGATTTGGTATATTGGCATGAACTCTCCTTGACTTCCTGTATATTTGGCGGTCTTATAATCGGCTATAACGAAGCTATCGTCAGGTCTCTGAAAAAGCAGGTCTGGGATGCCTGTAAGCATCATGTCTCCTTTTACCACCTTAAACTCAGAAGGCTTGATGCTTACGATTCTCCTTACCTCTCCTATCTCTTCTAGCCATGCTGGTAGCTCTCCATTCCTCTCAAAGTATTTCTCAACAATATGTTTAGTATAGGTGTCAATAGAGGAGAAAATGCCGGGAAAACCCATCTGATAAGGGAGGCCTTTGGCGTGCCTCTCTATCCAGAAGCATCTAGGACAGAAGCTAGACTCTTTAAGCCATCCTAAGTCCTTTGCTGAGATACGCATATAAACAAAGTTAATCTAGGCACTAAGATATATAAAATTGTAGGAACATATACAGTACACAAAATGCGTAAGGCAACGCTATACAAATAGCCAACTATTTCTGGGTGGAATTTATAAGATTTGCGGTTCTATCTGTTAGCGTATGCTTTAAATAGTTTAGAATGGTGTTTATTTATGGGAAAACAAGTGGTTGATACATCAATGTCAAACTTAACACATCAATTCACAAATCTTGCAGGAAAAGATGGTGTGACTATGAAAGATATATTATTGCAAAGTATAAAAAATACAAAAAAGGAATTAATTGGGAATAATAATGGATATCATTTTTTGATAACTGGCAATTCTACTGACATATTAAAAAAACTGCCAGATGATAGCATAGATTTGATAGTTACAGATCCGCCCTATAACAAAGGCTTGGATTACGGTTCGTATTATAATGATAATAAAGCATGGAAAGACTATTTTGTAGAAATGAAAATGTGGCTAATCGAAGCCAATCGAGTTCTTAGAAAAACAGGCACATTGTATCTAATAAGCTATCCTGAGATTAATGCTCGCCTATTGCCATTTATAGAAGATGAATTAGCTCTTAAATTTAGGAGATGGATTACATGGCATTATCCAACAAATATAGGGCATTCAAAGAAAAATTTTACAAGAAGTCAGAGATCAATATTATTTTTCACCAAAAGTAATAACTATGTATTCAACGAGGAAAACATAATTCAACCTTACAAGAACCCAACAGTTGCTAAAATAAAGGAAAGAATTAGGCTTGGATCGAAAGGTAGGCATTCCTATGATCTATTAAATCTTTTAGATATGATTGAGCTAAATAAAGATATGATAGATGTTATAGATATAAATTTATTAAAAAACGTGTCTAAAGATAGATTCAATAAAAAACACCCTTGTCAATTACCTTTGTCTCTTTTAAGAATATTAGTTAAAGTGAGTAGCAATAAAAATGATGTTTTATTAGATCCATTTGCAGGAACATTTACTCTTTCTGCAGTTGCAAAAGAACTGGGAAGAAATTCTATAGGGATAGACTTAAATCCTCAGTATGTTAAATTAGGATTGAAGCGACTGAAAACAAACCAGGTACTTCTATGAACACAATTAAAGAATACATAACAAATAGCAAGGAGCTTACTCAGAAGGAGAAATCTCTAATTCAAAAAATGTATGAGAATACACTTATACATGAAAGTGATGCTGATCTGGAAAGTATATTAGACCAACTTCTAGAAAAAAATATTAAGGAAGATGATAGTAATGAGTAGAGAAATTGTGGCAATGGAAATTAAAAATTTCAGGCCATTTCACGATGTAAAATTAGAATTTAAAGAGGGAAAGAAAAACAAGTTAATTTCATTTGTTGGAACTAATAGATTTGGAAAATCAAATTTACTTAATGCAATATTGTGGTGTTTATATGGAGATGAAGCAATAAAATATAGTGCAGATTCAGATAAGCACGTTCTCAAAAATGAACGTTATGTAAATGAAAGGACAGAAGTATCTTTAACGTTTAATGATAGTCATATAGTGAAAAGAGCTGAAAATAGTTTTACTGTTCTTAAAAAGGAATCAGGAAATAAATACCAGAGTGTTGATAGCCCAGAGATCTATATAAGAAATAATCTTCTACCACAAGATATTAGCAAGTTCTTTTTGTTTAAAGGCGAATTTCTTGATTCGTTTTTTGAAAAACAAAACGGGCAAGCACTTAAAGAAACAATCCTTAATGTATCTGGTATAGACACTTTAGAAAGAATGAGTAAAACGCTAGAGGATCTTAAAGAAAGATACAGACAGGACATTTCAAAAGTTGATAGAAATAATCAAGATTTAGAATACTTACAAAAACAGATAGATATCTATTCACAAAGTACTGCTGTATTAGATTCAGATATTAAGCGTATTGATGGTATCCTAACCTATGACACTCAACGATTAAATGAAATAGCTAAACAATTGAGAAGTAGAAATATTGATAAGATAACAGAGATTATTGAGCAAGAACAAATGTATAAGAAAGATGTAGAAAGTCTGAATGACGATATAAAAGAACTTCGAAATAAGATATTTATAAGATTTTTTGGGGAACTATCTCCATGGTTTATATATAATGCAAATAAGAAGTTTAAGAAGCACTTACAGCATTTAGTTGAAACAGGAAGAATCCCATTACCCGCAGAACCTAATTTAATTGAGAAAATATTTGAGGACAACAGATGTATCTGTGGTTGTAAAATGAACTCAGCTATGAAAGCACAATTAACTAACCTGCTAAAAAAACTAAAAGAAGACAGTCCCAAAGCCAACCAACTACATAGAATTAATGTACTTTTATCTGTTGATACTTCTAAGTTTAATAATGCAAATAAAGAGCTTAAGAAGTTACTAAGTGACAAAACTGAGAAGGAGAAAAGAATAAAAGAAGTAAATGAAAAATTAAAAGTTGCCTCTGAAAGTATAAAAGGTCTAAATAAAGCAGATGTAACTAAGCTACAGGCTGAAAAGGAAACTTTAAATGAAGATATTGGAAAACAAAATGCATTAAGAGATCAGAAAATTAGTGATTTGACCAGAGCAAAGGATATGAAGGCTAAATTTGAATCTGATTTTAGTAAGATGGCTACTAAGTCGTCAAAAAGTAAATCTTTAGCAGAAAAACTTCAAAGAGTAGTGCTGTTAAATGAAAAGATGATTAAACTAATAAGTGAAATATCTGAAGATATATTAAGAAAGTTAAATAATAATACTCAAAAATACTTCAAAGACATCTTCTGGAATAACTACAAGTACATGAATTATAATGTCAAAATAGATAAAGAATTTAATGTTACTCTCATGTCGCCTGAAGGGAATAATATGTTAGCTTTAGCTTCGACAGGAGAAACTAAAGTTCTAGCATTATCATTTATGTCAGCCCTATCTGCTTATTATGGTTTTGATTTCCCTTTGATTATTGATGCCCCATTTTCTGCACTTGATCCAGATGTTATTTTAAAGGTTTTAGAGGCATTAAAAGAACTATCTAAAGATAGTCAGATATTGGTATTGACAACTCGTCATGATGTAAATGTAATGCGGGAGCTAAAGAAAGTATCCTTAGATAACTTTATGTTAGATAAAGATGCTAAGGATAATACTATAATTAAAAAGATATGATTTTATGGAACTTGATAAGCCACCTAGAGATATAACAGTATCTGAAGGAGATAGAGAGAAATACTCATGGCTGAGCACAAAATTTAATTTAGAAGTAAAGCAGATATTTTTGCTAGCAGTTAAAGTTGGGTTTTTTTATGGTCTAAGAGACAAAGTAAAAAATCACAGATCAATTGCTCAATTTTCAACTTTTTCAGATGATGATATTAAAGATATGATCACTATAGCTTATGCAGAATTAGAGAGTGATAGTGCGATATTCGATGGTAAAAAAGTTGTTGGAATATGTGAAGAATATGCTACTGGCGGAATTTCAAAGTTATACAAACAATTTGCAGGAGCAAATAAAGAGGATGTGAAAATAATTGAAGATATGGTAGACGAATTAGCAAATGAAGTTAAGTAATTTACTTAAGTAGGTTATAAACATCACTTATATTGTAAAAACTAATGAGTTTTTGTAAATTATCATCACGAAAAATATCTCTTTTATTACTTGAATATTTTACAAATTCAAATGCTCTATTCAGTTCTTTTTTAAGAAGCTTTTGTTCTATCTCAAAAATACTAGCTTCTTTCTTTATTGCTGATAAACTAGCTACTGTAACAAAATCAAATATTTCAGCAACTTTAGTATCATCTGTTTTCCTAAGAACTCGTCCTCGTCTTTGTATATATTCTCTTGGATTAGCAGAACTCGCTAAAATTATTGCATTTTTTGCTTCTTTTATGTTTATCCCTTCATCCAGAACCTTTATTGAAAGTAGAATGTCAATATTCCCACTTCTAAAATCTTTAAGTATCTTGATCCTTTCTTCTCTACTTTCTTCACCTGTGATCTGAGAGTGAATAAATCTTAGGTCGTCTAATATCTCTTTGACGTCATTAAGTTGGTTCTTATCTATACAAAAGATAAGAGTATATTTTAACTTCTTTTCTTGATTTAGTAAATTAAGTACCTCTCTTAGACGATCTAGTTTATTCTCTGACGACTTTGTTATTTTTGACCTTTCAGTTAGAAGAAGTTTCAAGTAATCTTCATCCTCTTTACTTCTAAGGTAATGAGATTTTTTATTTAACTTCTTAGTCAATTTTATATATTCATCAAACTCTATTGATGATAATTCTGTCAGTTTTATATAATAATTATAAGGGCATAGTACATTGTCTTTTATCGCATCTCCTATACTATATCTAAAGACAATATTACCAAAAAATTCTTTTATAGCGTCCGTACCGCCAGCGTCAAATAATCTATCTGGAGTTGCACTTAAACCCAACCTATAGCTAAATAGTGTTTTTATTGATTCGTCCTTTAATATATCCTTACCTGTTTCGGATCCGAATGTGTGAACTTCATCAGCAATAACTAGTGCATTAGTTACTTTATAATTTTTAATATATTCAATCATATTAGCTAAACTATCGTACGTGCTGACTAAGACTATCCTTTTTGATCTGCCCTTTTTATGCTCATGCAATAAATTTTCAATATTTTTTCTCCATTGCTCCTTACTGCTTACTGACAAAAGATCGTCATAATCTTCATATGACTTTACATCGCTTATCCACTGGTCGCAAATCTCTTGTGTAGGTGCTAATATAACAGCAGTGCCAACTTTCGCTATATCAAAAAATGTATGAAGTGCCTTTAGCCCTACCCAAGTTTTACCTGTCCCTGTAGCCATTTCTATTATACCATTGAACTTTGCCTGACTCCAATTCTCTATAGACTTTTCTTGATATTTTCTTAGATTTAATTCGGCTTTTTGAATTATCTTAGATCCAACTTGTCTAGTTTCTACATTCCCTTCTAAAACATCAAAGTTTATCTCTTGCGAATCTTCCGGAGCTAATTTTATAATTTTGGTTTTAATAGCTTCGTCCAATGCTACTACTGAAACTTTATCATATTTGTTCTCCCATAATCTAAAGAAATGTTCATTATCTGTATCAAAATATTTCTTTTCTCTAGAATCCCATGCTTTAAAAACCTTAAATTCTTCTATATTGTGTAACCAACCTGCACCTGTTTCATTTATAGATCCACTAAAGGAGATAGCATTACCTTCAGTATCTTTTACTATACCTACCTTCTGATGAAATAATGCAGAAAACTCTTTGCCAGATTCTTTCTTAGGAAAGGCGACTTTTATCTCTAAAAGGTTATTTGCTAACATCCAAGCGAATGCTTTTATTGACTCCTTAATAAACAAGCTCTCAATTTTTTCATACTCGGCTAGGAGTTTATCAACTTCGTTCATAATCAAATCAGGATACATTATAGCTTGTTCTGCTGCAGATATGTCTTCATTTTTAACAAAACAACCAGTTATTAGTTTTATTTTACCATCACTTTTAATTAGTTCACTTACACCCTTCGCAGCTACGGCAAAAGAATCTGAAGAGAAGAAGCCAGTTATTCTGTAATACTCCTTGGCCACAGATAGAGTAGGTACATAGAATTCTTGTAAAACATTACTGTCCTCAGAAGAATATGCTGTTTTAAGAGATATATCTTTTAAAGATTTTGAAATAACCATATTAGTCCTCCATAATAAGATAGGACTGAGAATCTTTAAATAATCGTCCGTTTAGGCAACAGTCGGCTTACTCTCTGGCTTTATTAGGGTATCAGAAGAGGGGGTTTGATTTGACCACCTAACAAACTTATTACACTCATCACGTATTGGTTTAATGTCGCCATTATGCACTTTTCCATTCTCTAGGCGAATGCCACAGCCACAATTAACAGGGTGCCTGCCTCCTATCTTACCTTGTGCCTTTGCTCTTTTAAGTCCAAGCATAGTCCTTTCATGGATTATATCCCTTTCAAAATTAGCCAGTAGTGCTAGGATATTAGCCATAAACCTGCCCATTGAAGTGCTTAAATCAATTCCTTCCTGTATAGAGAATAGGCTCTTGCCGTTTTTATTAAATTCTTCAAGTTCAAGGATCAGTTCGGATAAATTCCTGCCCCATCTATCAAGTTTCCATACTGCAACACCATCAATTTCGCCAAGCCTTAACTTCTTTAGGACTTCCTCTTTTCGAGGCCTTGTATCCTTACTACTTACCTCATCAACATATTCTCCTTCAATTTCTACACCTGCCTTCTTTGACCATTCACGCAGGGCTATAAGCTGGTTCTCAGGGTTCTGTTCTAATGCCTTTGAAACTCTGGCATATAAAGCGACTCGCATGTAATCCACTCAGTGTTATGTTCAAGACTTCTTGTAAAACCGATGTCAAAAACAGAGGCAAAGGTAACCGCTACTACGACTGCCCTCTCGGGGCTAATTTAATAAAATCAAATATTTACTTCGTTTATTTTTCTTATTGTTATAGGACCTGCTTTCATTTTGTAAGAAGGAGATTGTTTTGCTATCTCAATTGCTTCGTCCATATCGTTAGCAGTTATAATCATATATCCACCAAAATCGATTTTTTGTGGTTGGTAATCTTCAACGCCAGTTTCAGTTAACATCTTCCCTTCCCATGAAACAGGATTTGCAGATACAAAAGTACCTTTTGCTTCTAACGGATATATATAATCACGCCATGGCTTAGTCCCATTCTCAATTTGTTCAGGAGTAGGGTTATTAGGCATCTCCATCTTTTCATTATACATCAAAAATAAATATTTAGGCATGAAAATAATAACCCTTATAAATTTAATAGATTGGTATGTAAATTCTTAGTGGATGTGTAAAACTTATAGTTCTTTTGAAATAATATTAATATGAGGTCAATATGAAGGTATTATTTGTTTGTCGTTCTAATGCAGAAAGAAGTCAGGTTGCACAACTTTTATTTAATAAAACTTCAAAGAAAAATAATGCAAATAGTGCAGGTTTAGCATTAGTGGATTTTGAAAAAGGACTAGCGCCAGGTAGGATAATGACAGAACTTATGCTTAGTCAGGGTTACAATGATTTTACAAAACAACATAGAAAACAATTAACTGAAGAAATGGCAAACGGCTCTGATAAAGTAATAGTAATTATGACAAGAGGACAAATTAGAGCTCTGTTGCCCCAATTTGTTAAAAAATCGGATAAAGTAGTTTACTGGGATAGGGTAAAAGACCCTAAAAATGATAAAGACAGAATAACGGCAAGAAATAAAATTAAAAAATTGGTAAACGCTCTTGTTAAAAATCTTGATAAAAAAATAAAAGTATACTTATTTTTGCAAAATATAAATATTTATATCTATAAATAATAAGTAATAATGAAAGTTCTGGTAGTTATATGGTAAAGATAAATGATGTTATTGAATCGCTTAAAAAAACAGTAGATCCAGAGATAGGATTAAACATAGTTGACCTTGGATTAATTTATGGAATAAATGTTACACAACAAAATGATCTTGATATAAAAATAACTATGACAAGTCCTATGTGTCCCGTAACAAGCATAATACTTGCAGACGTACAGTTAAGAGCTGAGAGTATCGAAGGAATAGGAAAGGTAAATATAGACCTTGTTTGGGATCCCGCTTGGTCTCCTGAAATGATAACAGAAGAAGCAAGATTAGGTTTGCAATAAGTAAAATAAGAATAAATTAAAAAAATAAATTAATTAATAATCAAGAAAGTATTGATTCGTCGCATCTTTTGTATTTTTGTATTTCTGATTCAGTAAACCAAACAGTAATTTCTCTGTTTGCTGCTTCTTTATTTTCAGATACGTGAACTATATTTCTTATAGGTCTTTTTCCGGAGTCAGCTGCTCCGTATGTGTCATTTGAAAGAGATCCCCTAATTGTTGAAGGATCTGCTTTTCTAGGCTCTGTTGCACCCGCAAGCTTTCTTGCTACATCATTAGCAGCATTGCCTTCAAGAACCATTGCAACTATTGGACTTCGAGTTAATTCTTTGATTAAATGAGAACGTATTCTCATACCTATATCAATATCTTTTTCAGTTACAGGAAGTCCTTTCTCAATGTTTGATTGGTTTGCTTTTTTACCAACACTTATGAGCCATTCTTGATCCTCTGCATAATGAGTACCTGCTTGCTTTTCATTAGCTAGTATCATCTTTAATGCGACTACCTTAAGTCCTGCTCCTTCAAAACGAGATATGACCTTTCCTATCAAAGCTCTTTCTACTCCGTCTGGTTTTATTAAAACTAGTGCTCTTTCCATTATTTCACCAAGAGATTATTATTTATATTTTTATTCGGTAAATTATATAAGCATATTCTTGATGAGTTCATGATAAGACAACCTATAATAGTAGTAATGGGTCACGTAGACCATGGTAAAACCTCTCTTTTAGATAGAATAAGGAATACTGCAATAACAAATAAAGAAGCTGGAGGAATTACACAACATATAGGAGCTAGTGAGGTGCCAATAGATGTTATTAAAAAGAGTTCAGGCGAGTTATTCAAAAAGATGAACATTGGTCTTACAATACCTGGTTTGTTGTTTATAGACACACCTGGACACGAAGCCTTTACAAACTTAAGAAAGCGCGGTGGTTCTGTGGCTGATCTTGCAATACTAGTTGTTGATGTTACTAAAAGTTTTGAACCTCAGACATATGAAGCGCTTGAGATACTTAAAGAGTATAAGACTCCATTTATAATTGCTGCGAATAAAGTCGATTTGATAACAGGTTGGAGAAATCAAAATACAGAAAGCATAACTTCATCTCTTGAAAAGCAAAACAGAAATGTTACTGAAGATTTAGAAGCAAGGATTTATGGATTAATTGGAAAGTTAAGCGAGCTTGGCTTCAATGCAGAAAGATTCGATAGAGTCAAAGATTTTAAGAAGGAGTTAGTGATAATACCGCTTAGTGCTAAAACAGGCGAAGGCATTGCGGAGCTTCTTATGTATACGACAGGATTGGCTCAGCGCTTTCTTGAGATGCGCTTGAATATAGAGGTTAACGGAGCCGGAGTTGGAAGTATACTTGAAAGAAAAGAAGAGAAGGGATTAGGCTCGACAATAGATGTAATACTTTATAATGGAACATTAAAAGTAAATGATACTATTGCTTTTGCAACTGAGGCCGGAATAAAAACTTCTAAGATAAAGGCTCTGCTAAAGCCTAAACCTCTTCAGGAGCTTCGCGAGTCCTCAAGTAAGTTTTATAATGTAAACTCAGTAAGTGCTGCTTCTGGGATAAAAATAAGCGGAAGCGGACTTGAAGAAGCACTTCCAGGATCTCTTGTTATATCAACTGAAAAAGAAGGATATGAAGATGACTTAAAATCTGAGATGCAAGAAGTATTTAAGGTAGAAAAAGAAGGTGTGATACTCAAGGCAGATTCAATAGGAGGTATTGAAGCTATATCAAAACTTCTTGAAGGAATAAATGTAAAGATCAGTAAAAAGGAGATAGGAAAGGTAAATAAAAGAGATATACATAATGCCTTTTCAATGCGTGCAGCTCAACCTGATTACGCAGTTATTCTTGCTTTTAACGTTGATGTTGAAGAAGAAGCTGAAGAGGAAGCATACGCAACAGGAATAAACATAATAAAAGGACAGATAATTTACAGAATAATAGATGAGTACAGAGAGTGGTTGGAAAAAGAAAAGAAAAAAGGTAAAGAGCTTCTTGAAAAAGCGCTTACATTCCCAGGAAGTATATATTTGTTGCCAAATCATTGTTTTAGAGTTTCACACCCTGCTGTTTTTGGAGCTGATGTTAAGAGAGGTAGAATAAAGCCAGGAGCGCAGTTAATTAATGAGTTGGGGGATATTGTCGGTAGAATTAAGGAGATACAGAATAATGGAGCAAGCATTCAAGAGGCAAAGGCAGGGGATAGTGTAGCAATTTCAGTCGAAGGTGCAACTTACGGAAGACAAATAAACCAAAATGACACATTGTATGTTTTTCTAAATGACGATGAAGTACGCGCATTAAAATATAAGTTCAACAATCTTTTGAATGATGATGAAATGGATCTGCTTAATGAATTAATAAAAGTAAAGGAAAAGAGAAAGGACAAACAAAATAATGATACGTCATAAAAGATATAACTTTACACGACATGAGTAATTATTTATTAATTTAATAATCTTCAAAAAGTTATACAGATTTTTGATTATAAAAAAGTTTAAGTTATGGTTATTTTAAAATAAGATGGAGGTACAGAGAATCGAACTCTGGCTTGCAGAATGTCAATCTGCCGTCCTGCCACTAGACGATACCTCCATTATAAAGTTACTTTATAACCATCCTTTCCAATCACAGTATTTTCGAATACCGCTTTTGCTTCATTTATTAATTCGTAATCATCTTTATATCTTGCGCTGAAATGTGTAAGTATAAGTTGCTTGACTTTTGCCTTTTTTGCAAGCTCTGCGGCTTCAGAAACTGTAGAATGTTTTCTTGATTTTGCTAGTTCTAAATACTTTGATGTATATGAAGATTCATGTATAAGTATATCTGCGTTTTTAGAATTTTTAAGTGTTTCTGCACAAGGTCGCGTATCAGAGGAGTATACTATTTTTCTTCCAATTTTTTTGAATGACACTTGTTTAAGTAAGATTTTTTTGTTGTTTATTATTATATGATTTTTTAGTTCAAGATGTTTAAACATCTCTCCTTTTATCCCTAATTTTTTGCACATCTTTAAATCAAACTTTACCTTGTCATTTTCCTTAAATACAAAACCAAAAGTTTCTACAGTATGATTCAATTTAAATGAAGATATAGTATAGTCCTTTCCTTTAAAGATAACGCCTCTTTGTATTGGAAGTATTTTTATTGGGTAGTTAATTATTGCTTTGTCAAATTTTATAAGAGAAACTACTGCTTTTTCATAGCCTTTTGGTATAAATATTTTGAGTTCTTCAGTCCTATTATTAAGAGCAAGTGTACGAACAAGACCTGCAACTCCTATTACATGATCACCATGTATATGACTAAGGAATATTGCACGTATTTTATGCGGAGATAGACCAAACTTTAAAAGCTGCATTTGAGTACCTTCCCCACAATCAAATAGAAATGAATCGCCTTCGTAAGATAAATACAAAGAAGGCAACGCTCTTGTTTTTGTAGGTGCAGAGCCCGCAGTCCCTAAAAGAGTTATTTCGAACATTTAATCATCTATTTCAATTGTGAATGTTTTATTTTTTAAATCTAATTTTGTAATTTTTATTTCAGGGAACTTCCTTTTAAACTCTTCTAAAGTTATACGTTTATTTTCATTTAAGAAGTTTATTGCTTCGTTTATTTGATACATTCTTTCCATTAAAATTTTACCTATTTTTGAGTATTTTTTTGAATCTTCAAATAATGATACTGCAAGATGTTCTTGTTTTGAGATGTTTATTTTTAATTCATTTATCTTTTGTTGTTTTGAGTCATCTTTTATATAAGATCTTTCTGAAAAATAAATGTAGTCTAAAGCCTCGCTTATACCTTCAAACTCCTTCTTTTCTAGTCCAGAATACTTTAAAATTTCACACAGAGAGTAATTTATTACTTTTCCATTTTCAAAATATACACGTGGTTTTTCGTTCTTTAGTCTTTCAGAAAATAGTTTTAATTGATTGATTATAGCTTGCTTATCTTTTTCTGATAGTGAGTTATTTTTAGGGTCTATATTTGCTCTTTTCAGTATATCCTCAACATACAAAGGACCTAGATTAACTGATTTGGAAAGTCTAGAAACTGCTTTTTCAGTATCTTCAATTGAAAATATAGATGTACCTAACGCTATTGCCTCTTCTAATGAATGTGAGTCATTTTTAGGAAGTATATATATGTTGTTTGGACGTATGGTCCTATCTGAAAAATCAAGTGATTTATAGCATATTTCTATGTTATTTGTTTCGTTTACAAGAATTATATTTCCTTTTCCTAACATCTCTATTGTTAAAAGATATTTTTCTTTTCCTACACTGAACTGAAGTATTCTATCATAATTTATCTGAGAGATTGAGTTGACTATTCTATTTTCAAGCCTTTTTCTAAGACCCATTACAAAGTTATTCGGTTCATCTGCAGTTTCTGAAAACTTTGTTTCATTTATTGTCTTTAATAATTTTATGTAAAGATGTATTGTTTTATTCTCTTTGTAAAAAGCAATTCTAAATGAGTCTTCTCCTAAAAAGTATATTTTTTTAATTCTACTTTTAGTTATGAAAGGATTAAGTTCTTTTACTAAAACGTTTATTTCAATTGCTGATATATCTCGCATGAAGTTCTTCCTAATGTACTTTCTTAAGTCCCTCTTCTCTTATTATTTTGGAGAAAAACTTAGATTTTGCTTCAGCATCAACTGATTTTTCTATAGCTGTGCCTATTTGGATTATCTGCGCCCCTGCCTTTATTGATGAACGAATAGTTTGCTCATCCCTTATACCGCCAGCTATCCCGTATGGAACATCTAAAACACTGCTTACAGATTTTATTATATCCAAAGGAACTGATGACTGACCCTGTGATTGAGGATTAGAACCTACATCTGTTATTATAAATCTGTTCCCTAAATATTGGCCGGCCATTGCCAATGCGGTAGCAATCATAGGTTTTTCTCTAGGAACCAGATTTACATCGCCTACCCACCCTACAGTTCCTCCAGGGGATATTACAATATAACCAACAGGTAATGGTTCTATATTTAATTTTTTGATCAATGGTGCTGAGAGCATTTGTGCTTGAGTTATCCAGTAAGGATTTCTTGCATTTAGTAATGACATAAAGTATAACGCGTCGGCGTATGGAGTTATTGTTGCTATATTGCCTGGAAAAAGAACAACAGGCACGTCTACCGATTCTTTTATGTTCTTAGTTACATGGTCTAGTAACTCACCTTGTGCACCCACACTTCCCCCTACTAATAATAAATCGGCACCTCCTTTTACAGAGTCTTTTGCATGTTCTACAGCTGCTTTTTCAGTAGGATAATCTACAGGGTCAACTACCATGAAAAGAAGTGCTCCTTTTTCTTCCAATTTTTCGTTTATATATTTTTCCACTTTGCCAATTTTTAATGACATTCAATTACCTTTTGAAGCTTTGTATAAATCTACAAGTTCTTTTGCGCCAGATTTAATATCAGTTTTTGGATAGAATCCTAACTCATTTGATATTTTTTCTATGCTGATTAATCTATTACTTGTTATAAATCTTAAATCATCTACCGTTATGTTTGCCTTTTTAGCTAATATTTTTGCTAAAAATTCATTTACTGATTTAATCTTTTCTTTTTTGTTCAACAACTCGCATGCAAGTTGAAATAAATATTCTTGTGTATACGACTTCCCATCACTTAAGTTGTATATTTTATTATTTGCTTTTGGAGACTCTCTTACAAGAAGCATTGCACGAGCTACGTCGCGTATGTGTATTAAAGATAATGAATTCTTCCCATTACCTATCATGTATGCCTTTTCATTATCTATCATTCTGAATATTTTAAAGAATGAGTGTTTGTATTCTGGTCCATAAATAGCAGACATTCTTAGTATTGTATAGGAAAGATTTCCTTTAAAAGAGGTTATCTGTTTTTCAGCAAGAAGTTTACTATGGCCATATACATCATTTGGTTTTGGTTCTTTATCCTCAGTCAATAACTCCTTTCTTTTTGAACCATACACATCAACTGTACTAGCTAATACTAATTTTTCAACTCCGCTTAAATCAGCTGCTTCTAAGATTATTCTAGTTCCTTCAGTGTTTACACGTAGTATTTCTTTATGGCCACCTTCTCTTTGACTCACTATTGCTGCAAAGTGATAAACAGTGTCAACTCCTTTACATGCATCTATAATTATATTTTGAGAGGTTATATCTCCAACAAAAGGTACTGTTCCAGAAGGCAATTTATGAACATCTTCTTTATCCTTAACAAGAGCACGTACAGTTATTCCGTTAGACAACAAAGATGAAATTATATATCTACCTAATCTTCCTGCACCTCCAGTTACCAAGACAGTGCCATTAGATAATTTTTTGGTTTCTGCTTTTTTCATGATTTTTTCAGCTTGTTCAATTTGCATATATAAACCCATAAGGAATTAATTTTTCTCAGATAATAAATTATTTGCCAAGAAACGCATATAGCCTTCGGGTACGCTATTCATAGCAAACTCTGCCCAGTCTTTTCCAAATGGAACACTCATAGTTATGTTTTTGTTCTTCTTTAAATATTTACTTAATTTTTTGTTGCTGTATCCTAACTTAAACTCTAGAATAACTTTTGATTTGTTTTTATTTTTTTGAGAGATCAACTCTTTAACTAAATGCTCAGGTGGTGAGGATAAAACAATTGTTCTTTTTTTGTTAAGTATATCGGAATAAAACTTTGATTTTTTATTTTTTTTATTTTTATCTTTACTTTTATTTTTATCTTTAATTTTTTTGTCTTTTGAAGTATTTTTTTTACCTTCCTTTGCCTTTTCTTTTAAATCTTCTTGGTATTGATGATGTTCATTGAACATTATTTTTGTTGGAATAGTATTAAAAGAATCATTTAAAAGATCCTCGGAGTCTTTTTCTTCTATTGCTATTCCGTAACCCTTAGCCCCGTTTAAATCTTGTTTGAATGTGAGCTTTTCTTTTGGTATCTGCAACCAAACAAAAACACCACACTTCCTTCCGGTATTTAATATTTCTGTGAAGTTGTTTAATGTTGTTTCAGTATCCAATAAAATGCCTAGCTGTTCTGCACGTATATGAACACTTGCTTTGAAGCCCATACGAGAAAGTCTACGTATAAGCTCTAAATATGTAGAGGTTATATACCTTGCTTTTGCTTTTGTATCTATATTCCCACTTAGAAATGTTACAGAAACAGGTATTCCTTTTTTGTTAAGCTCAGCTACTTTTGATATCATAGAGCTCATTGTTGTTCCGGCTATATGTTTTTTAACTAGTCGGTAAAGCATACGTTCGACAAGTGAGTTATCAGTCAATTGACCACAATATTTATTACAACATAAGGTTTATTAAATTAGATTTAATGGAGTTTTTATCAAAAAGTAAAGGTGCGAATGGAATTATTAAGAAGTTCTATGAAGATTTTATAGTTAAGGAGATTATCTCAACTGGAAAGATTCTTGAAGTTGGAAAGGCATATAAACCGGAAGATCTTGAGTTAAAAGAGAATTTAGAGTCGAATTTTACTGTTTTTATACTTGAAAAAAGAAATTGGGATACT
>JAJYYF010000025.1 GCA_021801225.1 Microcaldota archaeon
TCGCTGTTTTGTGACAGCATGTCATTCAAGCTGCCGTTTTTTGTTGATTTCTGTTTTTCCTTCCTTTTATTTTCCATTTTATACCTCCTGTTTTTTAATTTCGGCAAAAACCCGAAGAAAACGAGAATAAATGGTACCTTCAAGTCTTAGAAATGTACGAAAATAAGAAAACACTATAAAATCAAGTATGACTGGGTCTGCAATTCTATCTATGAACCAAAGCGGTTGTCATCGGACCGCATGCCTCTATACTTTTAAGTAATTTCATTTGATTATTTGAATGCTGCTCGTATTTAAAGTTTTCTTTGTTCTCATTTTTTATTAGATTCTGTCATTAACTATCCGCCGTGTTCCTAATTATTTTCCTTCTTTCAAATAAAATCGCATTTTATAATTTATACACTTCATTGTACGAACAATATTATGTAATTAAACCCAAGCTTAATCAAAAAAGTTTATATCCCGTTTACATTCATCGACTTCAAACGGTTTATTTCATCGTAGCTTACTTTCAGAAGCTCTGTAAAATCCGAATTATAATCAAGATAGATCTTTTTAAAATGCTCGATTACGCTTTCATTTCCTCCAATTATCTTCGTTTTGTAGTATCTTGCGTATGCTTTTGCAGTGCTAGGCACTAATTTCTTTAGAACAACATCTTCATCTATCGGTTCAACGAGTATTTCGCTGAGGTTCCATGCTAATCCAGGCTTGTTGAACTCTTTTACGTCAAAATTCTTGAATACCTGCTTCCACTTCTCGAAGAAAAGAAAATGGGTTATTTCATGCAGACATATGCCTTTCTGTGCTTCAACGTTTGCAAAAGCTTCAACAAAAAACGACCAGTTATCTAAATCTCTAGGGCATATTTTGTTGAGGGTCATAAACCCAGTAATACTTTTATCGGGCCATCCAATGTCCATAATCTCCTGTAGCCTTTTCATGACTTCAGGATGAACTTTATCCCACTCAACTTGCAGCAACTGCCTGCTTGTTTGTATATCCTTTAATCGTAGTTTGTAAACACTTTCAACGTATTTTATTATGTTTGCCTTTCCACTTGCTTTTAATGGAAGGCCCTCAGAATGTTCTATACATGCTTCATTATCTTTCTCTTTTGATATCTTAAAGCTGATATTAGGGTAATTTGCCATTATAATTCTATTCAATTTGGGTATTTAAGTTTAAATTAATTTTAGGTAGTTTATTCAATTATTTAACAACTCAGATCTTTTACCTTTAGCTATTAACGTCTTTGTAAATAAATGTATTATATTTTTAACCTATGTTTTTTACCATTATAATTTCATCAAAATATCTTCCTTTGTTTTTTAGAGTTCCCTTTAATAAGCCTACTTTTTTAAATCCCAATTTTTTGTATAGATGGATAGCTCTGCCATTATTTGCGAAAACGGAAAGCTCTACGATTTTTATCCCTTCTTTACGTGCATATTTCAATGCTTGCCGTATCATAAACTCACCGATTCCCTTGTCCCTATATAATTTTTTTATAAATATACCTAACTCTCCAACATGCATAGATTTTCCGTATAACCTTTTTATTCCGACATTTCCTACTATTTTTTTGTCAATCTCGGCTAAAAATTGAATCTTTTTTTTCTTTAATCTCTTTTATAGCCTTTCTAACGTATTCTTCTTCCTGCTTTCTATTCACTTTTTCATTTGCACCTATCGGTGCATGCTCATCAATTAATTCATTTAGTACGCTCATTAATTGCATCGAATCTTTTTCCAAAGGATAACGTAATAAAACAATAGTACCATCTTTAGCTGTATACAACATCTTTTTCTGCAAGTTCATTATGTTATCCTTATTTTTCGGTATTTAAATTTTCTAATTTTGCAGTAATGACACAATAATTTTAAAAACAACTTCTTTACCTTTGTTCCTTCTATCCTTCTTGTTTTTGTGTTTTTGAGAGAAGAATTCTTCTTTATGCAGGGGCCTATCACCGACTTCTAATATGCCTGCTGCTTTCTTACCAAAAGCTGTAGCTAATCTATATAAAGTAGATAGTTCCATGTCTATCGTAGATACACTCATCTGCTTGAAAAATTTCAACAATTCGATGGTTTCTCCATAGAACAATTCTACTGTTGCATGATTATCATTCTTAACTTTTAGACCATAGCTCTGTGCATATCTTTTTGCTTTTTTTGTAAGCTCATTGATAAGGCCATTATTTCCAACCGGTAAAAATTCAAAGGCATTGACGTATTCCGAACTAAGCTCTTCCCAAGGAAGTACAAATTTTGGTATGTTTATATCCCCTGTATCAAGATCATCAACCAATGACGCGGCTGTTCCTAAAAATATGATCTCTTTAATACCTGGATTTTTAGCTAATATGTAAAATCTATCAGTTGCTTCTGCAACACCTCTGTTTATAAAAAGAAAGAGCGTATCTTTTATTCTGTAATTGTTCTCCAGTTTGCTTAAATGTCTGTCACCCGTTTTTAAAGTTTCAATTTTGTATTCCTTGCTTAGTCTATCAATCCAATCATCTGGTAATACTCTGTCCCATTCTATCGGGCAGACTATAACTCTTTTTGTTAGAGTTTCAACACCAAACTCTTCAATTAAAATCTCCTTTTTATTGACCTGCGAATAGTATACCATCTTTTATTATGTCTGTACTTATTTAAATTTCTTTAAAAATATCAAATTCATTAAAATATTGAAAAATTTACTAA
>JAJYYF010000012.1 GCA_021801225.1 Microcaldota archaeon
TATGACCTCGAAACTCAATGGAGAGAATTATGTTGAGAACCTGCAGGACATAATTGATGAGAAAAGGGGCTTCAGACGGTAACGTTATTGGACTGTTACTTTTTTATAATGTCAAGAATTTTTTTCATAATATAACACTATGTATTGTTATAATAAATCCTAAATATTTTTGTGTCGCTATTTGAATATATCAAATTAAATGATATATTATTATTTCCTATAAGGCAATCGTAATTATTACAAAAATATAATAATTTAATCATATTGCTTCTTGCAAGCCCACTGGCCATAGCCATTTCTCCAGTAATATTTACGATTTCTCTGTTGTTCTGTACACCTGAATAATCTACTAATAATGTTTGGTTATTGGTTTCATTAATATTATTCTTAATTATACTAAAGTTTTTGTTATTTATATTATAAAAAGCAGTATATTTAAAGTATGAAATACCGTTTGGAAATTTTAAAAAGCTTATTTCAGTATTGTTTTTAAATATGATCAAATATGCAGATAAATTACTATATGAACTTTTTGAAAAAACAAATTCTTCTAAAGTTTTATTTTTAAATTCTGAGAAATTACTAAAAGTTATATAACTATAATCTGTAGAATATGAATTATTAATTCCAGTCTCTAAAAATAATCCTGCTGTTTCCATAAGCCACACATTTCTTACTAATAAGTATTCTGGTTTATTTGCATATTTGCTATAAATAAAACTTAAATTTTGGTTATCATTGAAAAGCCAATTAGAAAACGCATCTATCTTTGTTCCGTTTTGAGCTCCGACACTATCTGTAATACTTGTTAAATTTCCCCAGCCTTCAACTACACTACCTTCTGACCACAGTGTTAAAACAGTACTATTATTATTTAAGTTATTTTTCATCCAAGTTACTGCATTTAAAAATTTCTGTGTTATAAGTCCACCAAACTGAATATTAGTATCTAAATATACATCATTTAGTAATAATGTAATTATAATTAAAATTATTAAGGTTATAACAACATATTTTAAATATCTTCTACCCTTTACTTTCAATAAAATTATATATAATGTATAAGCACTTAATATTGAAAGGGGTATTGATAATAAAGAATTAAATCTTATTGCAAATAAATTTAAATATGAAGTTATAATGAGGTATGACAATAAAATAATCATTTCTACTTTAATATCTAAAATAAACCTAAAATTTCCACTTATCCATTCTTTTGAATCATAAACATTTAAGAAAAAATAAATAAATCCAGATAAAGTTAATAAAATCCAAAAATAAATGGGGAAAGAATCAAATAATCCATAAATAGCAATTAAAATAGACATTGGAGTAATAAAGAGGGTTACTCCAAAACTTTCAATTAAATCATTAAATGTTGGCATTGAAAGTTCTTGTATGCTAGACTTTACAAAGTTAGTTGTAGATATGAAATCATTATTAACAAATATATTACTTATTATTTGATGATAAAATGTTTCAACAAATACAAGTATAACTATTAAAAATAATAAAACTAACAAAAATCTTTTTATTTTTGTATCAAAAAATTTTGAATATGAATATTTTATTATGAAAAATTCTAGTATAAATCCGATTAAAAATACAATTATTAAAATCAGAGCCGAAAATCCAGTTAACTCTTGATTTGGTGAACTTATTAATCCAGAATAAACATAAGCCCTTACTAATGAAAACCATATTATTATAGAACCTAAAACATAAGGTAACGCCTTTAATATACCTTCTTTAATATATACAAAAGAATATATCATTATAGATACTGAAGAAATAAAATAGACAATAAAAGCAAATGGTGCACCATTCCAAACCAAATTGCATATGCTAAGAAAAAGAGATGAAAGAAGCATATACGCTAACCTTCTATTTTTATTATTTGTTTTAAAAATTTCTATTAAAAATATAAGTGCTAAAATTAGGAATATTGATATAAAACCATCACCTCTGTAATCTAAAGCGCTTGTCTTGGAGATGTTCGCAAAACTGAAAGCAACAAACGTCATAACAAGCAATCCAAATACTTTGTCCTTACTCAAAAATCTTGAGAGGTAATACGCTCCAAGAACATCAAATATTGCAAAAAGTAAAGGTATCAATCTCATTACATCGTAATACGAAACGCCAAAGAATCTAAGAATATAATATGGGAATAAAGTCACCCAATAAAGTCCTACAGGTTCTGTAACTAATGTATGCTGTGGCCATCCTGATATAGATAGTGTTTTGGGCACAACAAAATTATTATTCACTGCTGCTCTTATGACTGAAAAATGGTAAAAACCATCTGGTTCATAAAAGCCTTGATACTTTAAAAGTGGTATCCTAAAAAAAATAGTTATAAAAAGTATTAATAAAGTTATACAGAAGAACAAAAATTTATTTTTATTTACTTCCATACCTATCTATTGCTACTTATAATTTATTTTATATATTCTTGTATCTCCATTGACGAATACTAATGTTAAGCCCGCCTTTGTATTGTTCCAAACGCATCCTTGGTTATTATTGCAAAAATAAAGGAACTTAAGCATATTGCTCATTGCAATATCTCCTGAAAAGATAAACCCTTCACTAACATTTAATACTTTTTTACTAGTATTTGGTATATACCTGGGAGTGTTTGAGTATATAACAAGAGCCATTGCATCTACTGTTCTATTGAAGTACTTAGAGTCATTAACTATTGTATAATTAAGTGTATTTTCATTATACAATGCAGTATACCTAAATGGTTCGTATGCTGTACCTCCTTGCAATCCATTTATCGATTGCTGTTGAATTCCTATATATGAAGTTGATTGATTAAATGTTGAGTTTTGTACTACAACTATATTCTGACTACTTTGTTGTTCCTCAAAGTTAATTATAGAAGAACCATTTTTTGAACTCTCAGTTGTTGGTAGTAACAAACCAAAACTATAATTACTTTCAATGTTTGGATTAATTCCAGATTCGGTAAATATTCCCTGGCTTTCTAATAACCAGTTATACCTAACCAAAAGGTAATTCGGTTTCCCATTTATTTTACTGTATAAGAAACTTGGATTATTACTATCATTTAAAATCCATGCTGCAAATGGATCTGCCTTTGAGGCGTTTTGTGAACCTACGCTGTCTGTAACACTTGTTCTATTGCCCCAACCTTCTACTACACTTCCATCTGGCCAAAGTGTAAGAAATACACTATTAGGTGCAGTGTTATTCTTTATCCAAGCAGTTGCATTAAGGAATAATGGATTGATATTATCTGCCTGAGTTATTGTGCCTCCATAAATTATATCATAAAATAATACTACCATTATGAAAATAATTATAAAGTAAGCAAATATCCCTGTAAGATTACTTACAAACCCTTTATTTATTAACATTAAAATAAATAGTCCTGAAATAATGTTTACTATTATCAATACTGCAACTGCCAATAAGTTCCCAAAAACTGCACTTTCTACGTATAGTACTATTGTCATTAAAATAACTAATAATGAAAGTACAACTGTTGTATATTCTATGTTAATTTGTGTTAATTTATGTTTGTGGAAGTTTTTATGAATTAAAGCAAAGAACCAGTATATGGTGTATGCACTAAATATTGCCAATGGAACTGAGACTAATGAATTAAATCTTATGGCAAATATCTGCAAATAAATAGTTAAAGCAAAGTATACAATTATTAAAAGCATCTCGGGCTTTATATCAAATATAAATCTTGGGTTGCCATTAAACCAATCTCCGCTGTCATAAATATTCATGAATAAGTATGGTATAAATGATAACAAAATCAGTATCCATATTATATTCTGTGCATTACTCAATAATGTAGATATACTCATTAAAATAGTCATAGGAGTTGTGATTAAGGCTATTCCAAAACTTCCATAAAGGAATGGCAAGGTTGGTGGTGTTAATTCTTGTATGGTCTGTGCAAATGTATTCCCTGTAGTTATAAATCCGTTATTTACAAATACTTGTTGTATGAATCCATTCAATCCAAAGTAAATAACAAATCCTATAAGCATACTGAATAATATTAAAAACAAAGCTCTCTTTGAAATAGTCTCAAAGAACTCAAACTTTTCATTATTTATATAATAACCTATTAACCACCCAATAATCAAAATTACAAAAAGATAAATGAAGTATGTCTGAGTTAAGGCCTGTGCATAGAAAAATGTTGCAGCCCTATATAAATTAACTAATAAATACCATATTAAAAGCATTCCAATTAAATAAATGTTATCGTTGTAAATTTTTTCCTTTTTAAATACAAATCCGAAAGCCATTAAAACTATAAATGCACCTATTACTATCGCATTTGCAAATGATGCCCCATTCCATACTGCATTACATATGCTTAAGCTCAAGGCACCTAACAGCATATAAGCTATTTTTTTATTTCTGTCTTTAGACTTGAAAATATATGCTATAAAAATAAGTGAAAGTATTAGAAAAATAGTTATAAATCCATCTCCTCTGTATATCAAAGCACTAGTTCTAGCAGAGTCTCCTGCACTTAATGCAACTAATCCCATTACTAAAATTCCAAATATCTTATCTTTGCTTAAGAATCTTGAGAGGTAATATGCTCCTAACACATCAAATATTGCAAAAAGTAAAGGTATCAATCTCATTACATCGTAATACGAAACGCCAAAGAATCTAAGAATATAATATGGGAATAAAGTTACCCAATAAAGCCCTACAGGTTCTGTAACTAATGTATGCTGTGGCCATCCTGAGATACCTAATACTTTAGGTACTACAAAATTATTATTTACAGCTGCGCGTATTACGGAAAAATGATAAAATCCATCAGGTTCATAAAAACCTTGATACTGTAAAAGTTCAACTCTAAGATATACTGTTGCTATTAATATTATTAGTGTAATTCCTATGAAAATAAGGTTTTTATTGGTAAAAACAGTATCTCTAAGAGATTTTTTATCTTTGTTTAAGTGTGAGTGTGAATTGCTAACCTCTTCTTTATTACTTTCATGATTGTGTTGATGTTTATGCACTTCATTATTAGTATTATCAAAAGTCTGGTTATCGCTCTCCAAAATACTCACAAAATATTTTAAGTAGTATTATATATTACAAAAACAATATAAACGCTACTATTATTTTCGTATTTTTTTATTGCCATACTAAACTATAAGAAAATAAACTAAATTAATTAATAAATTTAATTAATAAATTAAATATTTAAAAATATTTTATATGTTGTATTATGCAAAAGTATATATTTATAAAAGAAAAATTACATTTTGGCTTAATTAAGGATAAAAATGCAAGAAAATATTGAAACTGTAATAATACTGGCAGGAGGTGAAGGCAAAAGACTAAGGCCATTTACTGAACATACTCCAAAGCCAATGATAAACCTTTTCGATAAGCCTTTGTTAGAACACATTATACATATATTAGAAAAGAAGGGCATTAAACAAGTAATACTTGCCATAAGCTACAAGGCAGGTAAGATAATAGAGTATTTCGAGAAGAAAAAAGATGAGTTTTCTGTAAAGATAGATTACTCAATAGAAAAAACACCTCTTGGTACAGGAGGAGCTATAAGATTGGCTTTATCAAAATGTACTAATCAAAAGGATGTTCTTGTAATAAATGGAGACAGTATCTTCATTGTAGATTTAAAAAATATGTATGATTTACATAAAAAAAATAATGCTTTAGTTACGATTGGAGTTACTATTACTGATGACATTTCTGCATCTGGAGCGGTAAAACTATCCGGTCCTGTAATTACTGAGTTTATCGAGAAACCAATGATAAAGAAAAGAGGCTTAATAAATGCCGGTGTATACTTAATAAATTTAAGTATACTGAATAAGTTCCCTAAAGAAGAGAAATTTTCTTTTGAAAAAGACTTTCTAGAAAAAGAATCAAAAAATAATACAATTTATTCTTACTTAATAGATGAATTTTATACTGTAAATGATATGGAACAGTATAAAGAAATGGTCAAAAAACTTAATGATAGGCGATTAATATGAATAAAGATGAAGTTGCATTATACATGAAAGAGGGTTCTGAACTTCGATTGGAGTCAGATATAGAAAATATCTATAACATTGGCATAATAATATCAAAAGTAATAGCAAAAGGTGGAAAACTTTTAATAATGGGCAATGGTGGAAGTGCGGCAGATGCTCAACATATAGCTGCTGAGTTAGTAGGAAGATTTGAAAAGGAAAGAAGATCATTACCTGCTATAGCACTGCATGGAAATACCTCCTCATTGACTGCAATAGCAAATGATTATGGATACGAACATGTTTATGAAAGACAGATAGAAGCATTTGCAAAGCCAGGAGATTTAGTTATTGGGATCTCAACTAGCGGAAACTCAAAAAATATACTTTTAGCTATGGCAAAGGCTAAAACCATAGGCTGTATCACTATAGGTATGACTGGAAAGGACGGTGGAAAACTTACTGAAGTTTCTGATTATATGTTCAAAACAAACACCAAAAGGACCTCATTAATTCAGGAGGTTCATATAGCAGTTGGGCACATATGGTCAAAGATGGTTGAGGACTCAATATAAAATAAAAACTGTTGTTTTTATGTCAAAGCATCTTGTAACTACTAAAACTCCTCTGAGGATAACATTTACCGGAGGAGGAACTGATTTACCTGAGTATTACACAAAACATGGTCCAGGAGCTGTAGTATCCGCAACTATAAACAGTTATATTTACATCTCAGTAAGTAAACATTTTTATCCCGATGAACTAAGAATAAGTTACTCAGTAACTGAAAATGCAATAAAAAACATTAATGATATAAAACACCCTACAGTAAGGGAAGCTCTTCGTCTTCTTAATATAGAACGTGGCATTCAAATAGTGAGTATAACTGAGATACCATCAAAGGGTACAGGTCTTGGCTCAAGCAGCAGCTTTATAGTTGGTCTACTAAATGCACTTCATGCATGGAAAGGTGAGTTTGCATCTCCAAAACAACTTGCAGAAGAAGCCGTATACATAGAAAGAGAAGTTCTGAAAGAGAAAGGAGGTAAACAGGATCAATATATGGCCGCTTATGGCGGTATAAATTTAATGGAGTTCATGAAAAGCGAAGAGGTATCTGTAAAGCCAATACCTATCTCTACAAAATTAAGGAAAGAGTTAGAGTCAAATTTAATCATGTTCTATACTGGTAAGGAAAGAAGCTCAAGCGAAATACATGAAAAGCAAGTATTGGGAATAGAAAAAAATATAGAAAAATATGACAGAATGCGTGAAATTGCTTATGAAACTGCAGATTCAATAACCAAGGGTGATTGGTCACTGTTGGGTAAACTTTTCCATGAAAATTGGCTTTTAAAGAAACAACTTTCTGGAGGTATAACAAATGACGTCATAGATAATTATTACTCAAAAGCCATTAATGCAGGCGCTTCTGGAGGAAAACTAATCGGTGCAGGCGGAAGTGGCTTCCTGCTTTTTAATGTTACTCCTGAAAAAAGGAAAGCAGTAACCTCTGCAATTAATCTTCAAGAACATACCTTTGAGATAGAGACTCAAGGAAGCCGGGTTATATATGTTGAGTAAAGAAAAGATAGCAATCGTATACTCTGAAAGTATCTCAAAAGCAGCGCTTGGCAGTACTCGTACATTATTGGATCTTGGAAATATGTTGTCCAAATATTACGATATTAAATTTTTTTCACTAGGGAAGTACGATCGACATGTAAGTATTAGTTCTGGTATAAAGGAAGAAATTTTCTACTCTTCAGCATCTTCTGATTCTAGAACTACAAAATCAAGGATACTTGACTATGCTTCATTAATTTTTTTAAACAAGCAAAGAAGTTATCAAGTAATGAACAATAATAAAAATATTTACGAAGCTGTAATTAAATATAATCCCGATTTTATAATAACTCTTGGACGTAATCTTGTAGATTTGGTTATAGAATTACAAAAGGAGCTTACATCAACTTGTACTATCTCAATTACAGACGATTTCCGTGTTGTTGAGAACTCAATAAAGATACAAAGGGAACGTATGACTAAAAATGCCAAAGGACCAAAGCTTATGATAAAACTTTTCTTTTTTGATTTAATAAGTAAACGTCATTTATCATTTTCCTTAAAGATATACAAAAAGATGCTTAAACAGCTAACTGCAACTGCATTTGTAACTGATATAGATAAAGATCTGTCTATAAAAAGATATCCGAATTTAGCTAAAAAATTCTTTGTTCTTCCTACGGCATCATTTCCTAATTACAAAATACTAAATAAACCGAAGTATCCTGTTAAGGACAAAATTAAAAAAATAGTTTTTATAGGAAACTGTAAACATGAACCTAATCTTGAAGCTATGAGTTTAATAGAAACAGAAATAGCACCAAAACTAAAAGAAAAAAGTTTTATTATCATAGGTTCAGGATGCGAAAAGAAGAAAATAGCAAATGTCGAGTATACTGGTTTTATTTCAGAAGAAGAGAAAAACGAAAGAATTGATACCGCGGATCTTTGCATAGCTCCTTTAAAGAATGGTTCGGGCATTAAGGTAAAGATACTTGATTACTTCGCAAGGTGTAAGCCAGTAATAGGGACAAGTGTAGCATTTGAAGGATATCCAATAAAAAACATGCAAAATGCAATTTTAGAGGATAATATATCTCATTATGCAAAACATATCCTCGCATTAGATTCAAAGAAAGAGTTAAGAGAAAAAATATCATTAAATGCCAATACTATATGTAATTACTTTTCCTATTCAGAAACATCCTCAAGATGGCTGAAGGTTTTAAGATCTATTAAGAAAAATTCTAATCAACTCTAAAAAGCACTCTTGTTGCTTACCTTTGTTATACTAACCTAGCTCGCATACACTTCTTCTTACGTATTAATCATTACTTAATACATTATTAAATACATTATTATATAGTATATTATACGTGGATTGTATGTGGGCCGATTATATCACTTCACCAAATTATAGCATAAGAACATACTTTAAAATGAAATTTTTTATCTATCCTAATCAAATCAAAGAAATATTATCAAAATTAAAAGAATCTGGCTTCCGTCGTAGTGATGCGTGTATCATAGAACAATATTACTACGATTAACGTTATTTAATAATTAATTTATAAAAACAAAGTTAATTAAAACGATTTATTTAAATACTTTGCACTTTAACTAAATCTCAAAATATTAAATGTGATGTCATGAGAAGTATAAAAGCGAAACGAATAGCTGCAGTCGCAGCGAGTTTGTTAGTTGGTCTTGCATTTGCAAGCCAAGGAGTGAACTTTGGAACAGTTCCTATAATAAACAATCAAGGACAACCTGTTGTACAGATTGTAGTAGGATCTCAAGCAAAGCCTAGCGACGGCGTAGTTGCTGCAAACATAGCTGCAGTAATAGGAAGCTTGGCACACAGCAGCCAAAACATAACTGCGTATGTAAGCGGAAGAAGTGGAATAAGTTGTGTAGTAACAACACCTACTTGTACGCTATCAAACCAGCAAGTTTGGTTAGGAGAAAAAGGACTTGTCGTTCCGGCAGGATCTTACTCATTTAGTGCATTAATAGGATCAGTATTGAACCCTGGTGTACTAAGCTCTGGAAACCTTGAAAACACAAAGACAATTCAAAGCACCGCAGGTTCTTTTGATTATCCGGACTCAACAACATCTCCATACTCAATAACAAGCACACCTACAGCTACTTCAGTATATACTGGAATAAGCAGTGGAATCTCTCCATCAACCTCAGTTTCAGCAACAAACAACGGAGGTGGCGTAACCTTCACAAGGTTTACAAACAATGGATTCGATAACATTTTGCAGCTTACAAATTCCCAGGTACCTGGATTGCTTTCAAGTGCAGGAACATATCAGGAATCAGAGTCATTGTGGCTAGCAGGATTCCCAGTATATAATCAAAATACAGGTCAATTGTCTGTTCTTGATACAAATGGAGCGTACCAAATAACATTTGGCAAGCCAATACAGAACACAACCTCAACTGGTAAGATATCTGCTCAGTTCTCATTATTAGGGAGCAACTGGACTGTATACAACATGTCAGTTCCTAAAATGGCAGGTGTTTCATCAAGCGACTTTATTGTAGGCGGAAGTGCAACATTTGCACAGTCATCTACACCTGTAGAAACCGTATACGTAGGACAGAACATCTCAACAGGTCCATTCAAAGTGGTACTTTCTGACTTGTCATATCCTAACTCAAATGGTTTGGCAAATGCTGCTTTGTCAATATACAAAAATGGTGTATTAACAAACGTAACATCAGCAGGTCCAGCATCAAATGACAATGTAGTTGTAAATGCATCAGGTACAAAGTTGTACATAGATGTATCACAGACCTTCCCAGGTTTGTATGCATACCAAAAGTGGGCAAAGATTCAACTCTTCTCAAATACCTTTACGGTAAAGAGCGGACAGAACTTTAACTCAGCTAATGGAAACAACTGGCTAGCTGCATTAAGATGGACTACAAACCAATCAACACCTGCAGATGAAAATTCATACAACGGAGCACTTCAAGGAATAATACTGTACTCAAACCAGTCAAACCAGCAAACATTGACACCTGGTTCAAGCATGGCGTACATAACAAATCCTGCAAAGTGGAATATTAACTTCGTAGGAGACTCACTTGGAGCACCTAGCAGCGGAAATGCAAACTATGATGCATTGCAGTTGTCAACAACCAACGGTGGCGGAAGTGCATGGACTTACTCAAACGGTCAAACAGGTTTGGTATCTCCAACAGTAGATACTTTTGCTACAAACGGTTTACTTGAATCAAGCTCCGCTACTGTACAGCAAATAAACGAAACAACAGTCACAGAGCCTGTTAATATCTTCCAAGTATCAAGTTCAATACCAACAGCATTCCAGATAAACTCTGGTAGTTATGCTGCACCAACATCAAACTTGCAAACTTTGGATTATAACCTTAACCCATATACATTCTCTGCATCAAACGCAATAGACTCAGCCGGTATAGCAAATGTAGTGGCAAGCGGAGTAGGAGGATTAATCTTCCAGTTGAACAACAATGGAGTTAATGGAAACTACGTTACTTCAAGCAATCCATTAACTGTGTATGTAACAGGTTACAGACAAGTAGGATCAACCTCAACAACAACATACTCTGTGTCATTTAACGGATTTAACACACAGACATTGCAAGGAGATTACCTAACAAATGCAACAAACATACAGTTGGGAATGGCTCTTCCATTACCAGGAGCAAATGTTCTTGTATATGAAACAGCAAACACCGCAAATGGAATAAATGCAAACTCTGTACTTTTGGGAACATTAACACCATCAAGCACTCCAACATTGTTGTACAAAGTACCACAGTACTCTTACTACATTGCACCAACAGTTGATACAGCAACCTACACTGGCGAACAAAATAATGTAAACTTCGCATTAGGAGTATCAACAACACCTGCAAATACAGTAGCAAGAGGGCAGTACTTTACATACACAATACCAGAAATAACATCTCCTTCAGTTACAACACCTAACGCAAACGTAATTGTTGGTTTGACAAACAGCTCATCAGTTACATCAACAGCACCACTATACTGGTTGAACGAAACAAATGGAAACAACAATGCAGTTGAGTATCAAAGCTCACAGAATGTTCAGACAAAAGCAGTACAAGGCTTTAGAACAGAGCGTGGTGGAGAAGTTGGATCAGTAGGAACTTCATCCATAACATACTACGAGCCAAAGAGCGTAGATGGTCTTGAATTCCTTATAGGAGCTGCAACAAGCAACACCGTGAACACATCAACAACAAAGTTGTATGGTCCATACACAGTAGGTCAAGCAACAAACATTGCAAACGTAACAATAGGAAAGGTTAATGCAACATGTGCATTCTCAACTACAAGTTGTAACGTAACAGGTTTGAACAACCTAACTGCAGTGCCATCAGCAACCTCTGCTGTAGTTGGTTCACCATTGAACACAGCAACAACACCAATAGCAGTACTTGACTCAAATGCAAACAACTCAACAAACTTGATTGTTATAGGAAGCGGTTATGTAAACAGCGTAGCACAAAGTATCTTCAATGCAAACCCATCGTTACAGTCTTCATTCGGACAAAACTCAACGATAGTGCAAGCATTTGGAAACAACAAGATACTCGTAGCAGGATACACCGCACAACAAACAGTCAATGCAGGAAACGAGTTCATAAACCAATTGTTACAGGACGCATCATCCTAAGTAACTACTTGAGTTAAATGTAGTAAAGGTTTATTGTTTTTTTGCCTTTTTGGGCGTTTCTCTTTTCTTTTTATCTGGGCGGGTTTCTCGCCCTTTTATATTTTATTATTTTTTCTTGTTCTAATAATTTTATTAATCCATTACTTTGAGAATAACTTATAAAAAGATCTAAACCAGTCGTTAATACAAAGTATTGACTAAAACAACGTTTTTAACCTTAAGTTTATACTGATATTAATAGATTTTAGGATTATTAAATTTAAGAAAGAGTAAGAATCAGTAAAAAATTGAGTTGAGGCACCAATCCTTTTATTTAGGAGTTATCTGTGCTTTTTTTATTAAAGACATTATATGTTCATGATAATTAGGAATAACAGGATTGCCATAAATCTTTAATAATTTCTGTTCTAACTCCCTCAATACTATATACTTATCTTGTATCAAAACAAGTTCAGAAGGTATTCCTAACTTTTTAATATCCCTTCTAATTCTTACTAACTCATTATCTTTTAAGTACTGTACTCTTAGAACTTTTATAAAATCTAAGTAATTTTTCAAAATATCTATATTTTTACTGGATTCAAATATTAAATCACTATTTAAATTATCAAAACTTTTTAATAAACCTGATAATTTTTTAATATATATATCAAAGACCAAACAATTTTCTAAAAATGTCCCCTTATCATTAAATAGTTGCTTAAGCATTCTTGATGAATCATAAGCTTGAAAATAACTTTCTACCTTATTATTATATAACTCAGATAAACTCTTGTTGTTACCTAAATTGTTAAAAAATTCATCAAAAGTTTTCGAATTAATAACCTTTTTTATATCATTTATCATATCGTTATTTTTCAAAATATTTAAAAGTAAAGAATTTTTTTGTATTTTATTACTTAAATCTTCGGGAAGCAACAACCAATCTAAGAAAAGCTCTGAAACATTTTTTAAAAGTATGTTTAATCCTAACTCCTTAAACTTCTCAATGCTTATTATAGGACCAAGTGCCTCTTTAATCGATTCCCTATTACTTTTTGCATTAAATGCTACAAATAAATTTTTATCTCTAACTTCAAGTTCATTAAATTTATTTACAATCACATTTTTCAATGCATACTCAAATGCTTCTATTATCAAGGTACTTCTTTTTGCAATAATTGGTTCCAAGTGCACTTTAGGCATATCTCCTGAATATCTATTTGTAATATCTATCATTTTATCTTCATCACTCATTTTAAATGATAAAATGCCTTTTTCAATTACACTTTCACCAGAGCCTACCTTTTCCATTGTTTTTTTACCTACTTTTGGTAACTCAATTACTGATTTTACTTTAGTTACGGTTACGAACTCCTGAAAAAGCTCCTCTCCATCTTTTTTATAACTAGCTTTAATTATTCTCATAGCATCGGCTAGGCTAACTAATTTGTCTTCTTTATGCGAATAGTTGTCTTTATTCTCTTCTATACTTTCGTAATTACCCTTATTCTCTTCTACTGACAAAAGCGCTTTAAGCCCACTATGTAAAACACGTATTCTTCTTACTTGAGCATAATCTTGTTCTTTTAAATTTTTATGCCAATCTAGCAACTCCTGAAAATTAAATTTTGTGCCTATACTGTCCAAAACCTCAGGTTTTTTAGGTAGCATAACATTTCCAGAGATCCAATTAGAAACAGCTTCACGTGAGTAAGTTATACTTTCAGGAATTGCACTAAATATTGTATTTACTGGGTCTTTTTCATCTCCCATCTTTATTATTTCTTGTAAGAATACGCTCAACTTTGTTTTTAGAGGTATACTGTCCCCAGAAGGCTCAAAAACTGCTGCTCTATCATTTCTATAAATTTCTGAACCTGCCCATAATGTCGGTATTATGTGATCCTGTAAGGTAATCTTCTCAGAACTCCTTTTTCTTATTAATATCGAATCTCCTTCCCTTAAATTTCCTATAAACTCATATCTTAACTTATTACCTTCTAAAACGGCTCCTAAATGATCTACAGGATATATGAAATTTCCTTTACTTGTTTTAACTAAAACTCTAAAATTACTCATAAATACTGTTTAATATTTTCAGATATATAAACTTTTAATTTAATCTCACAAATGCAGCAAAATCTGTTCGAGCGAATAGTTCATCAGGTGTAAACTCTCCACCTCCACCTCCACAGCTTCCACCACAATGACGTAAAAACACAAAATAATAGTGCAATAACCTATTTTTGCTCTATACATACTACTTTTTATTATTTTCAATTCTAATTAAATTAGGGGATTTGAATATTTGCTTTAAATTAAAGTGAATAATATGGATAATAACAATATGGATAATAACACAATCATAACTGTTGATAAAGTACTAAAGAAATACACAGTTAATGAGAGTAATTCTAAAAAAGGTTTTCTCAATGGCCTTAGAAGAAAAAAAGTAACTAAAATAGCCGTAAGGAATGTAAGTCTAAGTATCAAAAAAGGCAGTATAATTGCACTTCTCGGGAAGAACGGAAGTGGAAAATCAACTCTTATTAAAATGATGACCGGTATAATATACCCAGACAAAGGTCATATAACAGTTGATGGACTATCACCCTATAATGATCGCAAAAAATTAGCAACAAGAGTCGGAGTTGTATTGGGGGCGCATGGTCAATTATATTGGAATTTACCTGCAATTGACACATTTAATTTCATGAAAAGCATGTATAAAATACCAGAAGTAGAGTTCAATAAAAGACTTAAATCTTATCTTAAACTACTTTCGCTTAATGATGTATACAAAAAACCTGTAAGAACTATGTCTCTTGGAGAACAAATGAAATGTAATTTTGTCGCTTCAATGTTGCATAATCCTAAGATTGTATTTTTGGACGAGCCGACAATAGGCGTAGATCTTCCATCAAAATCTGCATTAAAAGAAGCAATAATTAATGCAAGAGATAACTCTGGAACAACATTTCTGCTAACAACACATATAGTAGAGGACATAGAGATAGCAGATAACGTAATAGTCATAGATAAAGGCAGGAAAAAGTTTGATGGTACTAAAAAAGAATTAGAAAAGATCTTTGGCGATAAACGTATTGTTGAGGTATATAGCTCTAAAATAAAACAGATAAACTTCAAAAGTTATGGTCGTATTTTGTTAGAAAAAAATGATATGATACGACTCGAGGTAAAACCATCAATGCTAAAAAATAAGAAATTCCTAACAATGCTAAATGGTAAGTATATATCTGATTACAGGGTATCAGAGCCGCATCTTAGCTATATTCTATCAAAACTATATAAATCATTTGAAAATAATAAGTGAAATAAATGAGTAGTACATATCTTGCACTTTTTAAGATATCACTAAAGGATAAAATTGCATATTTTAAAGATTATATGTTTTCTGCAGTAGGGCGCACGCTAACGTATGTACTTATGATATTTGTATGGAATATTATATATTTTGGTGGACATTTTACAACAATAAAAAATTTTAATCTATTACAAATAGATGCTTATTTTGTAATTGGAAGTGCCTTGTTTTTATTAATAAATTCAAATAATGACTATATAGTATCAAACGATATGAAAATGGGCAATGTTGCAAAATCACTGATAAAGCCGTTAAGTTATGTTTATTCGGTTTTTATAGAGTCATTTTCAGAGAATATACTTCTTCTTCCATCAGTATTAATTGTTATCTTCTTTACACTTTATTATACAGGATTAGTTACAACGTTATTTTCAATAATCACGGTTATAATAATTATTATCATAGCATACTTAATAATAAACATATTACAATTTATGATAGGTTCTTTTGCTATATATACCTCTTCAGCGTTCGGTATCTCTATTTTATTCTTTAATATAATCGAAATACTTGGAGGAGCAATAATGCCTTTAACTTTCTTTCCAAGTTATGTGAATAATATTGTTATGTTAATGCCATTTCAACTTTTTACATATGTCCCGGCATCAATATTAATAGGCTCAATTCCTAGCAGTACATACATATATTATATATTTTTTGGGCTTTTCTGGCTTTTTATTATAGCATTTGTAGGATATATTTTCTGGAATCATGTCAAGAAAAAAATATCTTCAGTAGGTGGTTAAATGGAGCTCATAGAAAATATAAAATATTTTTTACTTTGTCAAAAATATCATTGGAAAGAACTTTTTGTATATAGATCGCAGGCATTAGTATGGTTAATTGTAGGTAGCAGTATATTACTTTTTACTTATCTTCCAGTCACAATAATATATAACGTATCGTCTGGAATACCAGGATGGACATATTTCCAATTGTTATTATTATCAAGTACTAGTGGATTTGTAATGGAATTAGTATGGTACTTCGTGTTACCTTGGGGAATAGTTAACGGAATGCGGGTAGGCGAATTTGACAAATACTTAATTCGTCCTTTCGGAAAAGTAACATGTATGTTATCCGGTTACGCTGGAAATTTAGTGGGCAGTACAGGAGTAATAGGTTCATTATTTTTAATTATATACTGTCTTATAAACTTAAATATACAAATTATACCTATTGTAATATTTTTTGTTAGCATAATAATAGGTATAATAGCTTTAGTAATGGTATTCCTGTTAATAACTATCCTTTCATATAAATTAATGAATTCGGCAAATTTTACAAATAACTTAATGAATCTCTCGCTTTCTGCAAACACATATCCTCTAAATATATATGGCAGCGGAATACAGCTTATATTCACTTTAATTCTACCAATTGGCCTTGCAGTCTATTATCCAACACAAGTCCTATTTAGCATGACAACTCCATTATTTACCTTAATATTGATTTTTGTATTTGCAATTATTATAATAATAACAAAAATAGGTTTTAATAAACTAATTAAAAGTTACTCAAGTGGAGGAGGGTAATACTTAAAATTAGTTATAACAGACCAGAACATATACATATAATATATAAATATTTCTTACTAATCATTATTTGATAATATGGCGAGGACCAGTACAATTTTAATATTAACCTTAATCTTAAGCATAGGTGTAATATCATTAAGTTCTGCTAATTTTACTACTGAAAATAGTCTAAACGCTCTTCTTAATTCTTACAACGTTTCAAGCTCACTAATAAATTCAGCAACATATGTAAATGTAAGCTATCAGAACAAAAATTATACCATAGTTTATGAAAGCACAACTCCATACTTCTTAATAAATACCTCCTCTCCACAGTACTCATTTGTTTTAAATACCACTGCAATTTCAAGTATAATAAATAACGAAACAATCTTTATGCTTGAGAAACAGATCAGCTTTAATGCATTATCAAGGGGTGTTTCTGCATACATGGAGACCTCATCTAGCTCACTTGCAGATTGTGTTATAGAGACTGGAACAGATAGGGGAACATGTACAGTTGGGAATTACTGCGAGTCATGTGCTCTTGTACCATCTTGTAATAAAGTCCTATATGCAACTAACGGCCCTACTGGAGTTTTTGGAGAAGGTATAATGTCATTTCAACAATCATATGCTGCTCTTGAAGATAATCTAAGTACTCTTTATTATTATGTAAATCAAAGCAATACATCTAAATTAAATAGTACAAATATAATATTAGACGCACAGAAAGTAACTGCTGCTTATGATAATATATCAAAAATAACACAAACGCTCTATCAAAATCCAATTTTTCCTCCACTCCAAAACTCTGATTTTGCAGCATGTCAAAATGCTGGGACAGCAACCTTTAACTTCTCAACTTCAGGACCTTGGTACTGCAACTCTATAGGCTACTGTCAATTTCTTTCATATAATTACACCATGTTAAGTAATCTAAATGCAATAGTTAATACTATAAATTCAGAATTACCTACTCAGACTAAAATAAATCAAATTGCGCAGGGAGTCGGAACAACAGAAAATCAATTTATAGTTCCAACTTTATTAAAAGAAAAGAAATCAATATACCTTAATGAAATAAATACCACTTTATCATCATACAATAACCTTGTAAATGAAAGTAATCTATTGCTAGAACACTTGCAAAACACTACTCTATCAAATAAATTATCTGAATTGAAATCAAGCTATTCTAATCTGCAAAATAATTATTTAACATTAAATGTAACAGTTTATTCAAAAAATATTTCATCTCAATTGTCATATGTCACAGCACTTTATGAAAGATTAAATAAAACTTACTCAAATCTATTAAACAAAGCTCAAAATAATACAGTGCTTTTAATAAGTGCTCAGTTAATGTCACCTTCTTCAGCATCATTATCACAATACGCATTTGAACAAAACAAGTTAAACTCACAATTAAGCTCATCTATTTCTAATTTAACTGAAGTAAACAACTCTCTTAACTCAATATCTAAAAATGTTTCATACGCTAGCGGTCCTGATATAAGTTTACAATCATTATCGAGAGGAATAGATGGTCCTTTCGTTTCCTTAATTTCTAGTGCATTAAACCTAAATTATCCTCAAACAATCTCGTCAGTACCTATTTTATCTGGATTGTTTTCTTTAATAATTGGTTTAATTATCCTTGTGATAATATTTGCATACTATTTAAAACTAAAATCTTCACATAAAATACGTTTAACTCAAGATACATTAAAAGCATGGCGTATGTTATTCCTTTTAGTATTAATAATAATCATAATCTATGTTATAATTACTTATGCCGTAGCGACATCAGCTAATTCCTCTGCATCACTATCCTCATTTAACTCTGCATTATCATCTTCACATTCTATAATAATAGTGCTAAACGGAACTCAAACATCATCACTTACTCTATGTGCAGATAAAATAAATAGCACTGCTAAATCTTTAGGATTAACATCAAAAATTTATACAATTTCAGGAACTTCGTGTTCTCCAGGGTTAATGAATGCTACTGAGTGTATGAACTCATTCGCAAGATCCGGCGTTCCAGTTATATCTATGTCAATATCTAACTCCTCATCTATTAATTTATATTCAATGTACGGAACTGCTCTTTCAATAAAGGGTTCAGATGAATTTATTAACTCTTGTTATGGTTCCTACTTTGTAAAGCAATAATGGTGTTGTGTTATGGCAAAATTAGAAAATAAAAAAAACAATGAAAAGAAACAAATCTCAAAAGATACAAAACTAAATAACCAAAAAAATAATCAAAACTCAAAAAAAGAAAAACAAGAAAGTACAAAAAGTAAAAATAAAATCTTTCCATATATTGTGACTGGAGTACTTGCAATAATTATAATTATTGTATTACTATTTGTTATTTATAATTATAACTCAACTTCTTTTGCTACATTTAAATCAAACTTTAATTCAGCTCAAAGGATAGCAATAGTATCTCAATATGTAAACGGAGGTGACTATGCAAATATATCTCAATGTTCTACTGATCTAGTTCATGCAGAAACATCATCTCTCAGAAGGAATGCCAGTACTATAGATTTTTATGTAATAAATGCAACTAGCTGCACCTATGCACCTAATGGTCTTGGACATGTATTAAATCCAGTAACAACAAACGCTTCCTCTTGTCAAAAATCAATAGCTTCAGAATCTAGCATATCTCTTAATTATAGTACTTATAATTACACAATTATAACTCCAAATCATTTGACTGTATATGGTAACAACCAATATTTTGCACAATGTAACATAGCAATAAGTATAGTTTAATTTTTTATTTTATCTTAAATTTTTTAATAGGTAATTAAGTAATGTTATTTAAAAATAAAAAAAATAAAGCTCAATTCTCTGAAGAAAAATTAAGTGTGAATGGAGTTGAGTTTGATGTTTTTGTAAAAGTAAGCAAAGGCAATTCTGTTTCTGCAAAGATCAATAACGGAGTTATGTTTATACATATACCAAGAAGATTAAATAAAAAAGAAAAATTACTTGCAAAACAAAGAATCCAAGCGAAATTAGTTAAAAAATTAGAAAAATTAGATAAAACAGAATTAGAGGTATTAAAACTCAAAAAATTCTTAATAAAAGAAAACTCTAAATTTTCAATTCTTAACTCTGTTTATACTGTAAAAGTTTCATACACACAAACTAAGCAAATTAGAACAAAACTAAATTCCTCTATACTGGAAATAATTCTTCCAATGCATCTACAAAACAAAAATAATGATGAAATAATATCAAAAAAATTTAAAAAAGCAATTTCAAAAGAGTTCATTCCTCATTTAAAAGCCATAATACAAGAAATAAATTCACAATACTACAACTTACATTTTAATCATTTGAGAATACATAACTCTAATGGTTTATGGGGAAGTTATAGTAGAAGCACTAAAAATATACACTTAAACTTCAAATTGCTCTTTGCTCCTGAAGAAATTATACGTTATGTAATAATACATGAACTTTCGCATATTACCTTTCCAAATCATAATAAAGAGTTCTGGGATAATGTATCGATTGCTTGTCCTGATTATTTAGAAAAAAGAAAGTGGTTGAGGAAAAATGGCAATAAACTTGGTTACTTCAATCAATAGCCATTATGTTTTCTTGTAATTTATTCTCAATCTTTTCATATTTCCAAGGAAGTATACTATCTAAGATTCTATTCATTTCAAGAACTTTTATTCTGGTTATGCTATAATCTTTTTCTCCTTGTTTAAGTTCATCAAGTTTTATAAAAAACCAACCTTTTCCATTCATTCTCCATGCAATATATGTTGGAAATTTAGTATTCTGTTCCCACTCATATAATTTCTTGTATCCGTCCATATCTATACTCAATCTATTCTTTTCCCACGCTTTACATTCTATGGCAATGCATACCTTATCTTTAATTGCTATTATATCTGGCCCTAAAGAATTTACACCAGAACCTGCGCTTCTTAATACTGAATAACCCATATTATAAAATATATTTAATAATTCTCTTTCACTTCTTGCGCCTTTCATATATCTGTGCAAAATATCACAAATTATAACTTGTTATTTAATCCTAAATATCTTTCTATAAAATCAATTTTTAATTTTTTCAATATTACATTCAGTTAAATTTAAGTTATATTTAAATTATGTGTATACATTGACGATATTACATTGAATTTATTTATTCATCATACTATCATCTTTGAATTAAAATTATTTTTAATTTTCAGATTTATCTATGAAAACAGTATTTATACTTAATACTTTTTATTTCTTTTAAAATTAAAATTAGGAAAGCTTTATATATTTAAGTATAATATATATACTTTAGTATAAGGTTATGTATATGAATATAAGAAGTATTCTTTCGGGAAAGAAAATAATTGGGCTCATGCCAATGCCAATAATTGTTTTTATGTTTTTATTAAGCTTAAAACCAGTTATGGGATCAATGACTAACGTACCAACATTTGACATAATAACTACCCTCAACTCTATACAAAGTATTCTTGCACAAATAGGTCCTACACTTAGTGCGGTACTTTTTATAATAGCTGGGATATTTTATGCTTTAGGCCAACTTTTTCCAACTTACAAAAGAGCAACTTTGCATAGTGCTTCAATAGATATAATAATAGGAGCAATAATAGTTGCAGTTTTGTCTGTTGCCTCAACTGGTCTAGCTGTAGCTTCAACTCACTTACTGACTAATGCTACTGCAAATACGATAATTAATCTTACTTCAAACACGGTGTAACTTTTGAGCATAGGCTTTACCACTTATGGCTATGATATTGTAATTTATTTAATTGCCATAATGTTGTCAATAGGGGGAATAACTCTCGGATTAGGTTATGCCCTAAATGAAAGAAAGTTAAAGGAATTTGGGAAGAAAGAATTAACTGAATCACTATTCAACGGAATAATAGTAGGTGGCTTATTTCTTCTATTTTCAAGTAATGGGGCTTTAGGGATAGTAATAAATCAATTAACTCTTAGTAATAATACTACAATCAGCTGCAGTGCTATTCTATCTCAAAATCCTGCTATTTGTCTTGCAAATAACTATTTAGTTGGAACAGAACCATACACATTTGACGGTGTCCAGCATTACTCAGTTCTATCTAGCGTTACTTCCTTGATGGTAAGCCTTATATCATTAAATACTGTACTTGGATTAGTTGGGTCTTCAAAAATTGATTTAATTATAATAACTATTTCTTTATCTTATGTTGTAAATCCAATAATAACTCAAATACAGTATCTTATACGAATACTTAGCACCATCTCTATAAGTATTTTAGTTCAGGCAGCTATTATAACCTTAATTGCATTTTCTGCATTATCCCTCATACTTCCATCAGGTATAATTCTTAGATCTTTTTATCCAACTAGAAAATTAGGGGGATTTTTAATAGCCGTTGCGATAGGCCTGTATGTTGTACTACCTTTATCTTACGTTTTAAATGCCAGTATGGCTTCATCATTTTCAACTAATGTAAACTCAACTTCATTATCTGAGGTTACTTTATCCACTAAGAATTTTCAAAATACCTTACTAAACTCCGGTGCAGAAGCACAAAATAGCAATGACAGTATACTAACCAGCTTAGCAAATACAATATCTGGAGGGATAACTTCCCTGACTAACTCTATTAGTAATACGATAACTTATCTTTACAGTATAATTAGTTATTTTATAGTTTATGTTTTTATTTTGCCTATCTTCAGTCTAATATTAACTGGCATTTCTATAAGAGAACTATCTCAAATCTTAGGTTCTGAAGCATTTTTTGGAAAATTTGACATATTGTGATTAAATGAAAGAAGCTGAGCTGTTTAATAAATTACTTTTTTATATAATATACATAACTTCAGTGATTTTTCTTTTAATTACGTTTATATCAGGCTCCTTTTATTTGATAATAATTTCATCTGGTCTTCTTTTGTTATCGTTAATATATCTTCATTCTGGGCATATAGTAAATAACTATCTAATTAAAAAATCAAAAATTATCGAAATATCAAATAATTATACATTAAGTTCTTCTTTGAATTCTGTTTTCAAAAGAAAAGGCACTCAATATGTTGGGATTTCAATGGCAGAAATTAAACAATATGGCCAATCTAACATATCTTCTGAATCTATGAAATCTTTGATAGAAGCAATTCATGAACCTTTTGAATTCTCCATTTATTTTTACGAGTTAGATAAAGAAAAACTTCTCGAACCTTTAGAAACAAAGAAAAAAATGAAAGAAATATCTCTGACTAAAATTAATGAAAATAAACAAGATAAAATAAATCTTATAAAAAGAGAAATAGAAATATTAAATTCAGAAATAGAAAATATACGTTCCTCTCCAAAGTCATTTGATGTTTCTATACTAATAAAATCTTTTTCAATTTCTAATAGTGAAGGAGAAGCAGTCACACAATCATTTAAAACCATTCAAAGAATAGCTGATACATTCTCTGCTTCTCTAAAATTAGAATATGAGATTATCCGAGGAGAAAAGCTACTTGAGTTTTTTAGTTGATTTTGATGAAAACAAACATTATTGGAAGTAATAATTTATCAAGATTATTGGTAATACCTAAAGAACCTGAAGAAAAATATGATCAAATAATTAAAAATTCTAAAAATGGAATATATCTGGGTAATTCTTCAACAATGTCTAAACCTTTTTTCATAGACTTCGAGAATCTTATTAATCTCCATATTTTTGTAGTTGGAATGACAGGAAGTGGGAAAACATTTATGGTTAAAAATCTTATGCTCAAACTTTTCGGTTGTTTAAACTCAACTATTTTTCTTTTAGATTTTACTGGAGAATACTCTTCATTTGCAGCGTTCATAAATTCTAAGACCTTTTCAAAAAATTCTTTAAAATATGCTTATGAAAAAGATGAAAATTCTGTATTTTATTTAAATTTGGAATTATTATCAGAAAAACAAAAAATAGCTACCTCAACTGAAATAATTTCATTTTTAGTTGAGTTTATGAGAGAAAGAAAGATCGGCACAAAAAATAAATTATTTATAATAATCGATGAAGCATGGAAAGTAATCCATGAAAAATCTGAAATCAATACCTTAATCAGAGAAGGTAGAAAATATTCAATAGGAGTAATATTGTCTTCACAAATAATAGAGGATATAGATCAAAAAATACTCTCGAATTTTTCTTCATTATTTGTATTTAGAACTCAAAATATGGAAACTCTTGAAAAACTGAAAGTTAATTATCAAATCCCTCAAGAATATGTAGAAAAAATTCAAAATTTAACTGTCGGTAATTGTATTGCGATAATGATTTATAATTCGGATAAAAGAGGAATTTTTGAAATAAATAAAATAATTGGAGTTAATCTCTCTAAAAAAATAAATTTATTTTTAAGTGGTAATATGATTGAAATAAAAAAAGAAAAAATAGAAATGCTAATACGCGAGGTCTCAAAAGAAGATCCTTCTGAATTAATTATTAAATTAAATTCAAATAACAATATTGACTTGAGTACTTTAATATTAGAACTTATAAAATTAAATGCAGACAGGTTAGAGTTACTTTCCGGCTTATTAGGCTTAGGATTGGATTATAAAAAAATAGCTGATTCTTTTGCAAATGTATTAGATGGTGTAACTTATGTTATCTAAAACTGAAAAATTCATCTTTACTTCAAAAATACAAATAACTGCTAAAACAAAAGTTACATTTGAAACTATAAGATCAAATTTGGTAGATCATAAAAGCTTAAAACTAATAAAAAATGATAAATCACTTTTATATTTAATTAAAAGTAATGATTCGGATTATTATTCTACATTAGAGTTATTTGAAGATAAAATATCTTTCATAACTTACTCTAATTCATTTCCTTCATTATATTCTAACGATTCAATAATGAAATTAATACTATTATTATCATTCATGAAAGATATTTATGTAGTTGAACTAGTTGATTTATATCCTTATTTAATTGAACTTTTCAAGTCAGTTTCGTTATCTAATACTCATATTATCAATAAGATTGAGAAAAAATCTAGAAACATAAATCCTCCTGAATTAATATTATCAAAGCGTAATATAGATTTACAAAAAGAAAATAAATCTTTGTCTCTTGATTTATCTAATAAAAAATCCGAAATTACTCTACTTTTTCTTAAATTTATTTTATTAAAATATAATAACAGAATAAATATTTTTGAGTTATCAAAAGATTTAGAAATGGAAGAACAACATATTAGGTATTTAATCTCTGAACTTAATAATTCAAGAGCTCCTATAAAGTGGCTGAATAAAAATGAATTTGCGGTAATCAAATGATTAACTATTCTATTTTCACTGATTTTTTTATACTTATTATTGGCATATCTATAATGATACTTTTACGTTCTATAAAATATACTAATAAAAAAATTAATATTCACACCCCTATTTTCACTGACTTTTCTAATAAATCAAATATTCAACTGATGATTCCTAAAAAAGAATTCTCTTATACTTTATCTGAACTTTTTCAGATAAATGACTTAAACTATTCAAAGTTTTCTACAATACTGCTAAAAAATAAAGAGGTAGCTTTTTATGGAAAACACATATCATTAGAAAGTAAGTGTATAAGAAATTCCACCTTAAATATTTTAAAATCTAATTTATTTATTGTATCTGGAAATAAAAATAATGAAATTTTCAAAAAGAAAGATAGTACATCTTTATTTTATATCGATAAAAAGCCATTCCTATTAATAGAAAACAACACTATTTTACTATCAAAATCAATAAATTTTGATTCTAGCGGTTCATTACTTTTATGGAATTTGTTGTTTGAAGAACCAAAATTTATTACTATTTGAGGTTTTTAATTGAATTTATATAGCATATTACTTTTTATAAAAATTTTTATTGGGACATTTGCTGGAATTATTAGTTTAATTGCATCATTTTCACTTCTGTTATCTAAAAATAATAATTTACATATGTTTTTTGTTGAAAAATTACTAGGCTTAGCAATTCTTTGTATCATTATGTTATTATTAGTTGGTTAAAATGGAAAATATACTTTCACTTAATTTTAAAAAAAATTTAATTAGGACTGATATATTAATAATATTCACGTGCATATTGTTATCAGAACTGTCAATATTCTTATATTTAAATATACTTTCAATTTTTAATATTATTTTTTTATTATTCTGTACAATCATCTTAATATTTCTAACAATAAAAAGTAGAAAAATTTTAATTTTTTCAAATTGGACATCACTCTATTTACTTTTATTGATACTTTTAATCTTTATTTGTTCATTGTGATTTGATGCAATTTTCCAATGTGTTTATTATAAAACAACTTCCAGATATGCTAAATGAAAATTTATTTATAAACTCATTTCTTGGGAAGCCTTTTGCATTGCATCATGACTTTAAAAATTCTAAAACTTATATAATACTTGATAAAAAATTCTCTTCAAAAGAATTATTTTTATCTATATCTGGGCTATCTTTATTTGAAACAGATTTACCTGAAGAAACCTCAAATTTACTACAAATATTTCCTTATTATGAGATAAATTTGGATAACAAAGGAAAACCATTGTCAAAATTTGATGATTTTTATAAATTATTTTATGGTAAAAATTCTTCTGCAACATTTATTTTTTATCCTTCTGAACCAAAAGAAACTTTACTTCTAAAAAAAGAGATTGAAATAGCACTTAGTAAAGAAGAAATACGAGCAAATAAACAAAGTTCATTTAATGGCATTAAGTTTCAAAATGAATCAAAACAATATGATTTATTTTACGATTATGGTAAAAGAAATATTTTATTATCTATGCTAACTACTGTAAACGAATGCCTCTTAAATAATGGTTTTTCTTACTCAATTTCTATACTTGTTAAAAATACTGATAAAGATATTATTTCTTATTTAAATTCTAAAGTATATTTATTAGCCACAAAATTAATTACTGCATCTATTTACGATGTAAATTTTGAACTTCTAAATAATAAAAATGCATTGCCATTTTCTGAACAAAAATTATCAAGTTCTATATTTTTTTCGGATCATATCTCAACTGTCAAATCAATTTCTACAGAATTTTTTGAGTTCTACGGGGAGATACCTGTAGGGACTTATTTGAAGGAAGCTCTAAACGATACTAATAAAAAAATACTTTTAGATAGAAACGTTTTCAATCTTGGAACTCTTGTTACTGGTGTTCCAGGTTCCGGAAAAACTTCATCTACAATGCATATAATTAAAGAGCTACTTTCTAAAAATAGACCTTATATTGGAATAATATCCCCTACGGAGGAATGGAATTATTTCGGAGCAGAATTTAATTTGTTTATAATAAAATTATATAATTCAAAGATATCAATACCATTTTTTAATTGTCCAAAAACAATAAAAAAAGAAAAATTTTATGAAAACTTAGCAATGCTTTTATCTTCTGCATCTAATTCTGGACCTTATAAAAATGCAATGGAGAAATGTCTTCTGAGTGCATTTAGTAAAGTATATGAAAAAACAATTTCTCCAGAACCTGAAGAAGTTTATGAAGAGATAATAAATAAAGTAATAGAACGTCATGGAAAAAGAACAAATACAGGGGTTAAGCTTTCAAAGCACGGAGAAAATATTATTGCTGCATTAGAACCTATACGACTAATGTTAAAAAAAGAGGAATTTGCATATTCTAAAGGAGCAAATTTTATTGAATTGCTTAAGAAGGGTGTGGTATTTGACCTTTCTGAGGTTAGTAATTCTCTTAAACCTTTTTTTTATTCATTAATTCTAAATCAAATTTATAGTGTTGTAGAAGATTTTGATACATTTGGTGATAAAGATTTGAGAATGTTACTTTGTTTAGAAGAAGCACAGTTAATTTTTAAAGATGAAAACTCGGTAGCTTCTTTTGATATAATGCAAAGAATACAAGATTTTAGGAAGAAAGGCATAGGCCTTTTTCTTATAACGCATAATGTTAATGATATTGCTTTAGAAATAAGACGTCTATGTCAATTGAAATTATACTTCAGGCAGAGTCCAGACTCTGCAAAAATCGCATTCAATGATCTTATCCTATCTCCCATACTATTCGATGATGTTGTAGAAAAGTTAAAACTCTTAAAAAATGGTACATGTATATTTACTCCGATAATAATTAGCAATGAAAGACGCGATATATCTAAATCAATTTTTATAAATACCTTAAAACACTTTCCTCAAAAAACAACTAACGAAAATTATTCAAGATCCCAAAAAAATTATGTTACTCAAATAAAATTACTAAATTCTGAATTACTTCCAATACCTAACAAATTAGTTGATATTTTATATTTAGAAGAAGTAGTTGATACCTCTATTACTAATGAATTTGGGGTTATTACTACTGATAAATTAATCAAAGATAAATTATGTAAGATAATTATTCATGGTAATAAGAAAAAAGATAGTCTTTACTTCAAAATAAAAGGCGGAATTGAAAATAAAATAGTAATTAACAATTACAAAGATAACAATTTCTGATATAAAATCCTTTTTAATAAATTACTCTTCCTTATCCAGATATTCATAGGTACTTCAAGTTTTTTTGATGCATATAGCAACGCATCAGAAACTTTAGCATAATACGTTGGAGTTCCTCTTAAAGTTTCTCTTACATATTCCCTTACATTCCAAACACCTACTGGCATTATGTACCCTGAGTGTACTTCCCTTAAAATTATTACTTTTCCTTGTTTTTTCTCCTTTTCAAGCAGCTCACTAACCGCTAATCTTGCTGCATAATAACAACCACCTATCTCTGCATATGTTTTTCTTCCATCAAATGATTCGTATGATGCACCAATTTCAACTTCAGTTCCAGATTCGTTCCATGTGGTATTCGGATACCAAGCTTCCATAGACTCATACTCCCAAGTTCCTGGGATAAAGATGATTACCCATCTATTATCTAGTGCGTTGTGTTCATAAATTCTTATCGAATCTAATTTATCCATCTCTTTTATTCTAGATAATTTGTCTTTAGATATAGTGTCATCTGTAGCAGTAATGCTCCATCTTGTTGGTACAAATCTTCTATTATTCTTTCTCCCAAGTATTCCTGCAGAAAGCGCTTTTTGAATCTTAGAAACTTCAACTCCTTTTTCATAAAGTTCTATTATTGCCCTATTAGCTCCAAGATCAGTATCTAAATAAGCATCTTCAATTTTACTATTAGCTTTTATGTTGTATAAATGCATATCACTTAAAGGTGCACTAGGTCCAAAAGGTTGCCCATTCTCATCCATTCTAATTTCATTATTTGGCCTATGTTTTAATTTTATATCTACTGTGGCAAATTTTTCAGAAAGAGCCATTTCTTTTATCATCTCCTCTATTTTTCCATTATCTGGATTTTTTACCTTAGTTCTATACATACCTCTTATCAACATAGAGCGCATCTGAACTATCTCTGGTATTGTTTTTCCAATCCACCTTTCTGGAGTTGCCATAATCGAAGTATCTCCTAATGAAGGTGGTACTAATGGTCCTATATAAACATCAGGATAACCTATTCTACCTACAAAAAGATCTGTAGGTGAAGAACCATAAATCTCATTATTTTTTATTAGCTCAACTGTTTTAAATTTATAATATCTTTTAAGAAAAACAGGGTCTTTCATGTTTTTATAAACAGAACCAGTACTTCTTACACTATTCCCAAACATAAAACCAAATATATATTACAATTTGTATATTAAGATTTAGTGATATTAAATAAGAAAGGCGATATAATGGACAAAGATGAAATTACTTTAAGAATAAAAAAAATATTTTCTTACACTAAAAATATAGATGTAATACTTTTAATTAACACCAACTATCCGGATCCGAATTTTCTTTATGTAACCGGTTTAAAAAGCGGTCTATTCGAATATAGTTATCTAATACTAGAAAAAGAAAAGGCAACAGTTTTTACTTCTTCTCTTGAATATGAAACCGCTATCGAGTCACTTCCCAAAACAGTAGAAGTGGTACTTATGGATATAAAAGGTGAGTTCAGATCAAAGATATCCTCTTTATTAAAGGATAAAAGTGTAGGGACAAATGATTTCTTTTTACCAATTGGACTTTATAATTTAATTAAAAAAAGATACTCTATAAAAGAAACTACTGATGTATCACAGGCATTAGAAAAAGCCCGTCTTGTAAAAGATGAATTAGAAATATCACATATCAAAAAAGCAGTAAGTATTACTAAATGGGCAATGTTAATGATTCAAAAAGAGTTTAAACAAGGTATGACTGAGGCTGAACTGGCAGCAAAATTTGATAATATATCGGCAACTTTGGGTTCATCTGGACCATCTTTTCAAACTATAGTCTGTTTTGGGAAAAACGCTGCACTACCTCATCATTTTCCAGACAATACAAAACTTAAAAAGGGAGATTTAATACTAATAGATGCAGGTGCAAAGATCAATAATTATTGTTCGGATATGACAAGAACATTTATTTTTGATGAAAAAAGTAATTCTGAAGATTATAAAGCTAAAGAGCGTATAATAAAAGTAGTTAAAGAAGCTCAGCTAAAAGCAATAAGAGCAATTAAAGTGGGGGCAAAAGGCAGCAATATACATAAAATCGCAGCCGATTACATTGATACTATAGATGATGGATATTACAAAGGTAAATTTACCCACGCTTTAGGCCATTCAATAGGAATTGAGGTTCACGATGGACCTGGTTTTTCTCCAGGTTCAAATCAACCACTTAAACCAAATATGATAATTACAGTTGAACCTGGGATATACATTCCTGGTTTCGGCGGAGCAAGAATTGAAGATGACATAATAATTACAAAAGATGGCGCAGAAGTTTTATAATTATTTTAGGGGAGTTCTGCTAGTTTGGTAGGCTACCACCTTCGGGAGGTGGTGACATGAGTTCAAATCTCATACTCCTCATTTTTAATTTGGGCTTATTTTGATAAAGCAAATGTGACTAATACACAATAATATGTTTTCTTGAAAAAGCAAAAGCAACAGATATTCACAAGTAGGAATAAATAATAACTTTAAAATACTATAAGTTATTGTAAAAGTTCACAACAAAACAAAAATATTTAAATATTTAAAAGACCTAATTTATCTCTGAATTAAATGTTAGCCAGAAATTTATCATTAGAAAATGGTACAAATATCAGTACTTCAATAAAAAATCCTTTTAAAGAATTTAAAAACACAAGAGTTTTAATCGCAAATATAGAAGATCTAAACTATGAAAGATCTCAAAGATTATTTGATAAATATAATTTAAGACCACTTTCTTTGAAAGAAATTTTAACGGTTATGGTAAAAAACCCAGATCTAAAAGAAAAATTCAAAGGAATAAGATTTTTTATAAATGGTAATAACTCTAAATTATCCAATTATTACTCATATAATGATAACGGAACTCTTAATTATGGGAAAGGAAAAATAGAGGAAACATTATTTGTTCATAGCGGAAATAATCTCTCTTCTCTTTATGTCGCTACAGATTATTATACTCAGTTTTTTGAGTCACGTTACGTTTTATACGCAAATACCTCTCCTTATGACATACTGCCTTCACTTATATGTTACAAAAAAGATATCGAATATAAAGATTATGATGTTAGATCATTTTCTCATAATTCAGAAAAACAAATTAGCCATAAAGAATACGAAGAACTTTATTCTGGGGCAGTAAATGAGGCTATTCATTTGAGTGTAACTAATAATCCCTCTAAACTGTGCAATATAATGGCTCTTTTAAAATTTTTAGGTAGAAAATAACCTTTTGTAAAGAAAACTTGCTTTAAAAAATAATACTTAAAGGGTAAAAATTCATAAATAACGTGTAATCTATTTTTCTAAACAAAAACTATTATTTTTAAGAAAATTGTCTCAAAGATTCTTTAAATGCATTGCCTATCTCAATTACTTCATTTTCTTTTTCAGTGCCTGCAGATATCCTTACAAAATTCATATCCAAATTTGGCCAGATAGCTGTAAAATCATACCCGAAACTTTCTATTACTTCACAAGAATTTTTTATTACCTCATTTTTTAATAGTTCCTCGGTCAATTGGAGCTCAGTTATTCCATTTTTTGGCTGTATAAAAAACAATGGAGCACTACCATTTGGAAACTTTTGTTTTACAAAGTCATAATTCTCATGGACAGGTATATTCGGATAATGAACTGAAAAAGAAGAATTCTCATTACACACTTCATTGCACATACTTGCAATTATCTTTGCATTCCTGAAAATTATCTCATTTCTTAATAAAAATTCCCACCTTCCTATAAGTTTACTACTTATTAAATTTGTTTGATATAAATCTGGAGTTTTCCCTGTTTGTTTTCTATACTCTTCTAAATTCTGAATTAAATTAATATTATTCGTATATAGAAAACCAAAAGCACCTCTGTGTTTAGTATAAAACTTTAAACCACTCTCTACGCCTATTATATCTCCTTCAAAACTTAATATCTGTTTAGGCTTAATTATTCCTGCGGCAAGCGTGTTGTCCAAAATAATTAATGGTTTTTTTTCTTTTATGTATTTAATTTGGAAAAATTTTTCTAGATCTAAAACCGGCATCTTAACTCCATTTCCAACTGTTTCTAAAAATATTATATTTGGTTTATTTTTTTCTATCTCTAATTCAAGTTTATTTATTTCATAAGACTCTACTTCAATATTTTTTATTCCTCTTTTGTGAAGTGTTTTAGATATATAATTTCTATTGTTGGAATACTCATTTTTTCCATGTAAAATTATAGTCTCATTGCTTGGAGAGGCACTTTCTATTGCAGTTACTACAGCTGCCATTCCAAAGGTAAAAGCAAGTAAATTTTTAGAATCTATCTCTAATAAATTAGCAACTTTTCTCTCAAATAATTTTAATTCTTCCAAACCGCTTCTAGGATACCTACTTTTAGGAATTTTATTTTCAGTATCTCTAGAAATCGATTTCAGTTCTTCTAATGTATAAGATCTGACATTTCCCGTAAATTTTTCTTTATCTTCCACCAATCCTCTAAACTCCATACTTGTAATTTTATTTACTTATATTTAATATTTTCTGTAATATTTATTCATATTTGAATATTTTATGAGAAGATTTAAAGTCTTTATGATTTAAATATTATTGTTTTTATGTTTCCTGAGTTATCTACAATTTATTTAAAACGTAAACGGTTAGGCATAACCCAGAAAGAGTTATCTAAAAAAGCAGGTATAAGTCAATCATTGCTTACAAAAATAGAGCGAGGAGTTGTAATACCTAATTATAAAATTGCATGTAATTTATTTGAATTATTGGAAGAATATGAATACAAAAAAGAAAAAACACTATCTGAAATAATGAGGAAAAATGTTATTTTATTAAGTACTTCAGATACAATAAGCAAAATAATACGTTTAGCCAAAAAACATTCAATATCCCAATTTCCAATATTTGAAGATGAAAAGGTCGTTGGAGCCATAACTACAAACGATTTAATTGGCATTGGGAAGGATATTCCTGTAAAAAATGTAATGCATGAACCATTTCCAACATTAAGTGAAAATACTCCAATTAGTATTGCAAGTAATATACTTAAGCAATTTCCTGCAATTATTGTTGTACATGGAAGGTCCATAGTTGGTATAGTAACCGCTGAAGACTTATTGTGACATCTCCAACCACTAAATCATATAAGGGCTCTAACAAATCCGAAAATTTACCAATGTCTATCTGTTAAAGATAAATATAGTTTTCTGCATTATTGCCAGAGCTACACCACCGGCATATCATTTCCTGCAACTATCATTATTTCATAGATATGAAAATTAATATAATATCAAGATATGCCTGACCTATGCTAATATTTAAATAGGTTAATGGTTTAAATCTTTTATAGTACGTATTATATATAAGGTATTGTAATGGATAACAAAAATTTGAATTCGGTAGGATCTTCTGTTAATAATCAGAAGATGGTAATAACAAATAATCAAGTGACAATATCAAAAGAAGAGCCACATTTAGCGCCATATCATAGAACAATGGAAGAAATAAACAAGATGCCTGTTCTAGAGAGAACAAAAACAGTCTGTCCTGAATGTAAATTGATAGTAGACGGAACAATTTACAAAGACGCAGAGAATGTAATGATTAGAAAGTTCTGTCCTGATCATGGCTGGGCTATTGAAAAGTATTGGGAAGACTATGACATGTACATGAGAATGAAAAATTACAATTACTTCGGAAGAGGGTTTGACAATCCTAATTACATAAATAAAGGAGAAAACTGTCCTTTTGACTGTGGTATATGTGAAAGGCATAAATCTCATACGGGTTTAGCCAATGTTGTAATAACAAACAGATGCCACTTAAGCTGCTGGTACTGTTTCTTCTACGCTAAAGAAGGTGAGCCTATTTACGAGCCTACAAAAGAAGAGCTTAATAAAATCTTTGTAGAGCTAAAGTCACAAAAGCCTATTCCAGCTAATGCACTTCAAATTACTGGTGGAGAACCTACAATGAGAAGTGATCTAGTCGAGATAGTAGGATTAGCAAAGAAAGCAGGTTTTGATCAAATACAATTAAACACTACTGGTATAAATTTAGCTAACCATCCAGAGTACGCAATAAAATTAAGGCATGCTGGCGTAAGTACTCTTTACATGAGCTTCGACGGCGTAAGCAAGAGAGCTAACCCTAAAAACCACTGGGAAGCACCAGCTACACTTGATGCAGCAAGAAAAGCAGGTATTGGAGTAGTGCTAGTACCTACAGTGATAAGAACAATAAATGATGGAGAGTTGTCAAACATAATTAACTTTGCATTAAACAACTCTGATGTTGTAAAAGCAGTTAACTTCCAGCCTGTTTCATTAGTAGGAAGAATGCCAACTAGACAAAGAGAAAAGCAAAGAATAACTATTCCAGGAGCAATAAAGTTAATAGAAGAACAAACAAACGGTGTAATAACAAAAGATGATTGGTTCTCAGTTCCTTATGTAGGTGGAATAAACAAGTTCATTGAAGCTTTAACTGGAGAATACAAGTATGATCTTTCAATACATTTCGCATGCGGAGCAGGTTCATACATCTTTACAGACAAAGACAACAAGATAATACCACTCACAAGATTCGTTGATGCAGCAGGTTTGCTAGAGCACCTACAAGAAGCTGTAAATGAAATGTCAGGAAAATCAATGTTGCAAAGAAAATTAATAGCACTGAAAGCAGTTTCAGGAATGAGAAGATACATAGACAAAGAAAAGCAACCAAAGTCTGTAAACTTTACAAGAATGCTTATGTCAGTAATCTTCAAACATGACTTTTCATCAATGGGTTCATTCCAATTAAAATCATTATTTTTAGGAATGATGCACTTCCAAGATGAGTACTCATACGATATAAAAAGAGTTGAAAAGTGTGATATACACTACTCAATGCCTGATGGAAGAGTGTTGCCATTCTGTACATTTAATGTATTCCCAGAAGTTTATAGAGATAAGATACAAAAGCAGTACAGTATACCATCAAAAGAATGGGAAAACATGCATCATGATTGGTCATATAGAAGTGACAAGTACATGAGAAATGTAAAGGAAATAGAAGCAACAGAACCTTACCAAAGGACATACGCAAAGATGTTGGACTACTTTACATTGCCTGTAAATATTGCAGAAGCACAAAAAATACGCTCAGCAAAAGGTACATCAAAAGAGGTAGTACCTCCAATGTCTTCAGTAATGACATCTAATACACCACAATCTTCTTCTAAAAATGTTGAACAAGACTCATGTGGTTGTGGCAACTCAGGTTCAGGCTGCGGCTGTGGAAAAGGAGCAGAATCAGAATCATGCGGTTGTGGAAACTCAAGTTGCAACTGTGGCTAATAATAATTAATATTTCTTTTATTTTTTAATTATTTTATTTAAAGGGTTTAATAAATGGATCATAGAGAAATAAATGATGTAAACGCTTACGAAAAGGATCTTAAAAATGAAGACGTTTACGATGAGTATGTTACTATAGATGGTAAAAGATTTAGAATACCTTATAAAATAGTAAAAGAAGTCACATTCAATGATGTCAAGAAAGAGGAGTTAATTAGTATAGAAAATGCAGGAAGGCTTCAATATAGATTAATGTTGTTAGAACCTGTATTAAGAGCAAAGGTAGAGTTCACAAAAGGCAAAATAACAGTTGTATACAATCCTAAAACTGCAAATAATCGAAAAGAAAAAATGAGCAGAGAGGAACTTGCTGCATTTTTTGCAAAGGAAGGCGTAAATGTTTCAAATTGTCCATTAACCGAGAGGGATTTTGATTATTTTGTAGAGATGTACACTTATCAATTTGATCCTCCTTCAATACGTGAAAGACCTCCTTACGGCTATACTGCGGCTGAATGGCAAAACATGAAAGAAGATTATAACAAAAAGATGCAGTTATCTAAGGAAAAGTCAAGAACAAAATTTGAAGATTGGCAGAATGAATATGCCATGGAACATCCTGACGTTTTACAAGAACACATTAAAAACACCGCTCCTAAAAAACAAACACTAAAGGAAAAGATATTCGGCGGCAAAAAAGGCAAAAAGAAAAATGAGAAAGGCTTCTGGTTCCACGGTGTATAAACTATTTTTTAATTATATTAACTACAAATTATTAAAACTTAATTATTTTATCTAATATTTTAAAAAAGAAATATAATTATTTAAAATAAATTATTCAAAAAGTTAAAATAAATCTTACTTATACCTTAAAATAGCTCCTAATCCACTGTATCCCATTGTAAACTCTTTTCCATATGAGCTTTCTGAGGTTACAAAAACAACCTCTACTCCTAAACTTTCAGCCTGTTCTATTAACTCTTCTAAAACATCGGTTTTATCGACTACCTCTAAAATACCTCCACATTCATGTTTTTCTTCTCTATGATTACCTATCTCTATCTTTTCAAATATCATTCCACAAGAGGCACATTTGTACTTTATTCTATGTAACTCTACCTCATCACTTATTATTAATATCTTAACTTGATTATTACTAAGCGCTTTTTTAGTATTATCATAACCAAAAGTTGCAAGTCCATTTCTTACTCTTTCTTGCATAAAGTGCTCTATAACCTTTCTTTCTTTTGCAGCTTCTTCTTCTTTTAACAACTCTTGTGCCTTTTCAACAAGCTCATGCAATCCAAATTCATCTGTATAACCTATATCAAAACTTGCTAAAACTTTAATTTGATAATTTAATGTATGTCCTTTAATAAAACCTTCTTTCGCAGGCCCTGGTCCTCCAACTATAACTCCATTTATTTTGAATTGATTATTTACAAAAATCTCATTTATACTTTCACTTATTCTTTTAACATAATCTCCTATACTTTCTTCTATTGCTCTTTGGTATCTCTGTGCAGACTGACCCCCCTTTCTAACTTTTGCATGCGCAGTAGAGTTCAATCTTCTTAAAACTTGTATATGTGCACCCTTCAATATCCCTATTGTTGCTTCTCTTCCATCCATTGCTAGAAGACAGTAGGAGTTTTTGTTATCTAGTAATACCTCTAAAGGTTCTAGTAAAAATGTTGAATCACATCTGTATATATTGACATTTATTGGGGAAGGAGGCTCTATTGAAAATAATTCTATCTCTACCTTACTTTGATTTTCAGATACATTACCACAAAAAACAGCAATTCCGTTTTTAGGAGTTTCTTTAAATAATCTTAAATAACCGATTATTTTATCTATTGCACTTAAAACATTTCCTCTTGTCTGTTTGGATTTAATATTTGAAGACTCACTATACTCTTGCCTAAGTCTATTTATCTCTTCGTTTAATTGAAACCCTGCAGGTACATATACACTTATTAATTCTGTACCATAACCACGTACGGATCTTAATCTTTTCATCTCTTTTAAAATATTATAATCACTTTTCATGAAACTACACAAATTTAACCTTTAAATTTGCAATAACTAAAAATTAGTATGCTACAAACTTCTTAATCTTATTATAATTACTGCAAATAATATTATTACTGCAATTATTGAAATATACAATGGATATTGATTTGAGGTATTTGAATAATTATTTGGTTGTACTTTAAAACTACTACTATTTTGATTATTCGTAATATATGGTGCTGTATTTACTGTTGTTGAGTTTATACTTTTTGTAGTATTTTGGGTTGTGCTTGTTTGATTAGTTTTTGTAGTAGTTGTATTTTGCTTTCCATTCACTGTTAATGTAATCGCAGTTGGTGATGTTGAAGGATCATCTCCTGTTGCAATAAATTGTATAACGTAATCTCCAGGTTTAGTTGTACTACTTGTATTTATTGTTGCAATACCTGAAAAGTTTGGATCTTGTCCGTTGTTGCTAAATTGTACTGTAACTCCTTGGGAAGCCAAGGTACTCTGATTAATAACAGATATATCAGTTCCCCATGTATTACCTGAAACTAACTTAACTGTATACGTAACATTAGTGCTAAATCCTTGATTAACACTTACTGTTGTAGAATTTATAATTATTTCAGATGTTCCTATTCCTTGTTGTGCATATACTGTTATTATAGATAAAAATGCAGTAATAATTAAGAAAAATCCAGTCAATCTTAATTTATTTATTTTAATACTCACTTAAAAACCCAATTATTTTCTAAATCCTATATCTATCCAAAGCCATATCAAATCTGCTACAAATATTATTATACCTAAAGCAAGCCACAACGTGCTAAAGTAACTAGTATAAGTCCAGTATATATCTGCTAAGCCTATTATTATGCCCATCAATATACTTATATTTGATTTGGTGTTCTTCATAAAACCATCATTAATCTTACACTGTATATAGTTAAATACCTTTTTATTTTTTACTTCCGAAAATCTCTGTTTTACCATTCATATATGGAATTAATACATGAGGTATTTTTATTGTATTATCTTCAGTAAGATTGTTTTCAACTATTCCTAAAATAATCCTTGTTGTTGCTATGCCTGTGCAGTTTAATGTATGTACATAACTTCTTTTACCCCCTTCATCATATTTTATATTTAATCTTAAACTTTGCCAATCACTGCAATTAGAACCAGAAACAATCTCTCTAAATTTGTCTTGACCTGGCATGTATACCTCTATATCATACTTTTTAGCAGCTACTGTCCCTATATCTCCTGTACAAATATTAATTATTCTATAAGGCAACTCTAACTCCTTTACTAACTCTTCTGCATTTTTAATAATTTCATCAAAAATCTTTTCAGAATCTTCTGGTTTAGCTACTATGTATTGCTCAACTTTGTAAAAATGATGTACTCTAAAAATACCTTTCGTATCCTTTCCATGGGAACCAGCTTCACGTCTAAAACAAGGTGTAACTGCAATATATTTTTTGGGCAACTCACTACCTGCAAAAACCTTTTCTGCATTATAAGCAGCGAGTGCATGCTCTGAGGTAGAAATCAAAAATAATTCATCTTCTAGCTTTTCATAATCAGCTTTTGCTTTTACCTCAGTAGTTTCAGCTATTTTATATAATGCATCTTCAAAATCTCCTAAGGCAGTACTTCCTCTATAATACTCTTTCTTGAGCATCAAAGGAGGCGCAATTAACTCATAACCCTTTTTTGTTAGTCTATCTATAGCAAATCTTATCAAAGCCTGCTCCAAAAGTGCAAGATCACCTTTCAAATAATAAAATCTAGCTCCAGACACCTTTGCAGCCTGCTCTAAATCAATCAAATCTAATCCTTCAAGTATATCACTATCCGAAGGCATATCTCTTTTTTTAATTCTTTGTGATCTTTTAAGTTCTACATTTTCTGAATCATCTTTTCCATAAGGTACACTTTCATCAAGAGTATTTGGCATATTCCAAAGAAGTTCCTCTATTCTTTTATTTTCCTCAAGTGTTTTATTTTCTAATTCCTGTATTTTTTTACCTATTTCTGCAAGTTGCTTAACCTTAACTTCATCTACTTTTTTATATTGTTTTTTAGCTTCAGAAATTTCTTTACTTCCTACGTTTCTCTGTTTCTGCAGCTCTTGAATTTGAGTATTTATTTTTCTTAAATCCTCATCCAATTTAAGCAATTCATCTAATGGATAATCACTTCTACGTTTTTCCATCGATCTACGTATCTTGTCAATGTTATCTCTCACATACTTAGTTGTTATCATAAATATCCTAATTATTTGAATTAAATTTAATCTTAAAATTATATATGTCTTGTGTATTGCTTTAAATTTTTTAAAAAAATAGATTTATTTTTTATCAGGTTTTTATTAAGGTTATACTTATATATTTAAAGGATAAATTACATAAATTAATCTAGAACAAAGCAGGGGTGGCAGAGCTTGGCCAAATGCGACGGGCTTAGGACCCGTTCCTTTAGCGGGTGCGAGAGTTCAAATCTCTCCCCCTGCACATTACTCAATTTCAGGGAAAACAGAAACATATATAAAATTTACCTTAATTATAGAAAAGCTTATATATAAAAATTCATTTTTTTCAAAACATATATATACGTGAAAAGACAAAGCTATGTAGTGGAGTTTAAATGAAAGTACATACATTATTTTTAATCTCAATATTATTGGGAGTGGTATTTAGTGGTATTAATATGGTTGGAGCAAGTTCAAGCCCAACCGTAAGTATAACTTCATACCCAAGTGGTTGGATATACGTAACTAATGGAAATTCAGGAACAGCACAACCTACATTTTCAATGACTGGTTCAGCTTCTGGTGGAACAGGAGTTTACACCTATCAATGGTTTGTAGGACAATACAACTCACCCTCTTGTAGTTCAAACGCACAAATACCTTACTCAACAAATCCTGAAACGTTTAGTTATGATACTAATGGTCAAGGAAACTTGCCTTTATATGCAGTAATGCCAAATCAACAAAGCTTTAATGTATACTATTGTTTAAGAGTTACAGACAGCATAAATCAAGCAGCATACTCACATCCTGTAGTAGCAAACTGTGCTTACGAAGGAACAAATGTTCAAAAAGTAGCATGTCAATTCTCAGGAGGCGCAGCAAATCCTGTATTATACATACAAAATCCTACAGTTTCTCCATCAGTAATTACACTAGGCAATACAATTGTATTATCTGATGGCGGAGCATCTGGAGGGACAGGAGGTTATACTTATCACTGGTTATACGAAGCTCCTGGTAGTACAACTTACAACCATATAGCAATATACACTACTTCTTTTGAGTACGCTCCGCAAGATGTAGGAACATATAACTTTGAAATAGTCGGTTTAGATAGCAATGGAGATCAAGTAGTTTCACAACCTGTATCAGTAACTGTAAATCCAGTTCCTACAACCACTACAACAACTACACAAACAACAACACCAACAACATCTCCAACAACTTCCCCTACTACAACGGGTCAAACAACAACTCCAACCACAACACCAACAACTACTCAAACAACAACACCAACAACAACTCCAACAACAACACCAGTACAACAAGTTATTACTGGCGGAGGAGGTCCACCACCAACAGTTTCAATACAAAACAAAACAGCTCCTATACTTGCACAAGTTTCTAGCAACGCAACATGTTATAATATAAACAACTTTACTGAAAGTGCAGTACAATCATTTAAATTAGATCAAACTAACTTTACTATAATCAACAAATATACCTTCCCAAGCTATACTGATTTAATATTAAATAATTCTTATTACACATTAAGTGCTAATCAAACTTATAAACTTTCAAATAACTCTGGAAACGGCTTCTCTATCAAAATAAACAATATAACGCAGATAAAACCTGTTAATTATACAACACCAGTTACAGTTGTTTCATTAAGTTTATGTAGTTATACAAAAACACCAACTAAACCTGTACTTGTAAAACCAACAACTCCTGTATTTTTAAACTTATCAATAGTCAATTATACAATAACTGCAACAAGTACACAAAAAAATGATACTGTAATAATAAAAATGAATGGAAAACTTGTTTCACAAGGAACCGGCACTGCATTTGTAGATGCAAGCTGGTTACCTGCAGGTATCTATCTTATACAAGGAAAGGATATTAATTCAGGAACATACATAAATCAAACACTAAACAAACCTTTCTTTAAACCATCTCTTAAATTTACGAGAATATGTAAGAACAGTACTGACAGTTATAACTGTACAACATCTGCACAAATATTATCACACAATGATGTATTGTCTGGTAGTTTGTATGTCAACGGTAAATATGTAGGCTCAACAAACACAGTTATAAATTATACAACAAATAATCCTGGAAGTTATGTATTTACTTTTAATACAATAGGAAATTCCTATTACTCGAATTACTCGGTATCTTATAACTTCCAAAATGGAGTTGAAAGAAATTATACATTACCGATATTAACCGTAATATTGGTTTCATGTGTAGTAGTTCTTCTTTATAGAAGAAGAAGAATAACAGCTATGGCAAAATTTAATTAAAAATAATGATAAAAATTTATGTAGGTGTATATGAATGAATAAAAATGGAGAATATGCAGTGGCAGTAATTATCTTATTGGCACTTATACTGGCAATAGCATCAATGGTGTTAAATGTCAGTATTTATGGAATAGCAGCAGCTGCAGTAGCTATAGTCGCAGTACTTTACTCGATATATCTTATACACGCAGAGATTAACTTGTCAGAAACACAATCTACTTACAATGAAAATCTGGCAACTTCAACATCAATGCAAGAAGAACCTGTAGAAGAAGAATCAGATTCTAATTACGAAGCTGATTCAGATAAAGACAATAGCGAAATGAAAGAGCATGCAGAATCAGAAGATTCAGATACTGAAAGTAGTTGGTTATCTTCAAACAATGAAGATACAGAGACAGACTCAAAAATATCTGAAAACACTAAAGAAGTACTTTCTGATCTCTCAATAACAATTTCAGAGATGCAAGAAAAGTTAAACGAAGTACAACAAAAGTTAGATAACATATCTTCTGAAACTTCAGATTCAAACTACGATGAATTAACTGAATCAGATGATGAAGTAGTTCCACAAAAGAAAGAACAATCAAAAAAGACAAAGCCACAACCAAGCAAGAAAAACAGAAGAAATTAAGCAAGTAAATATTTTGTTTATTTTTTTATTTTTATTAATTATTTTTTTTCCTTATCCTCCTTTTCTTTATTATAATTTAATCTTAGAAGATACTCCCTAGCATGAAGTGCACACTTAACACCACTTGCGCTTGCAGTTATTGCTTGTCTATAATATTTATCCGCAACATCACCTGCAATATAAACTCCTTCAATTGTTGTTTTTACTTCATCTACAGTTTCGATATAACCTTTTTCATCTAACTTTAATTGATTATTAAAAATTTCAGTATTTGGTTTATATCCTATCGCAACAAAAACTCCATCAATTTTCATTTCTGTTACCTCATTAGTCAATAAGTTTTTAATCTTAACTCCACTAACCTTCTGATCTCCTAAAATTTCTTCTATTACTGAATTCCAAATGAACTTTATTTTTTTATTTGAAAAAGCACGTTCTTGCATTATTTTGCTCGCTTTCAATGAATCTTTTCTATGTATTATAGTGACTGAGTTTGCAAATTTTGTAATGAATATAGAATCTTCCATTGCAGTATCTCCACCCCCTACAACAATAACATCCTTATTTTTAAAGAAAGGTCCATCACATGTACCACAGCTAGAAACTCCTTTTCCTATAAATTTACTTTCTGACTCCAAGCCTAACCATTTTGCATTTGCACCTGTAGCTATAACTAATGTATCTGTTTCATAATTTTTTCCTTCAACAACTACCTTTAGCGGTTTGCCTTTCAAATCAACTCCTTCAGCATCTTTGTCTATAAACCTAGTGCCAAACTTCTCAGCCTGTTTTTTCATAAACTTTACTATATCTGGTCCATTAACACCATCTGGAAAACCTGGAAAGTTCTCAACAATTGTTGTTAATTCAAGTTGTCCACCGCCTTTTGAACCGCTGATAACTAATGGGTTAAACCCTTCTCTAGCTGCATATATTGCAGCAGAAAGTCCTGCAGGACCAGATCCTATAATTATAATTTTTTCTACCATATTAAAACCTGAAATACAAGTAATATTTTGTTTATAAATATATTTAAGTCTTCAGATGTTATTCTCTTTGGCGACTTAATGGGTTTATCTGTTTCTGGAATAGAAATCTCTTTAGATAGCAGAGATAAAAATTCCTCTGTTAATTTTGTTTCACACGCACACTCAGACCACACTACGGGAGTTAACAAAACAAAACCAATCCTTGCAAGTGCGATAACTCATGATTTAATCGAAGCAAGAAAAGGAATTAAGATTAAGCGTTGCGAAGAACTCAAAAATACTCAGTTACTTCCTTCAGGGCATATAATCGGCTCAAAACAACTTTATGCAGAGACAGATAATGGTTATTCTGTATTGTACAGTGGAGACTTTCAAACAGACACTCCGATCCTAGCAGAAAAAATAAAAACAAAACAATCAGATATTCTTATTATGGACTCAACCTACCCTACTCCTGAAGTAGTTTTTGATGACAAACAGGAAGTAATTGAAGCTATTAACCTCTATGTTAATAAAAAATTAGAAAAAGGGATAATTCTTTTCGGGGCATACTCGTTAGGTAAAGCACAGGATATAGTTAAAATATTAAATGGTATTGGAATTGTACCTGTTGTAGACAAAAAAATAAGTGCTATAAACGCAATATATAAAGATCATGGAATTAAGTTAGAGTATGCATCATTTTATGAAAATGAGAATGTATTTGAAGAATGTACAAAGGGTAATTTTGTAGGGATAGTTGAAAACAATAAATTAGGAAATCTTTCAGTTTCATTAAGTAAGGTTTACTCAAAAAGAGTATTCACTGCAGTTGCTTCTGGCTTTGCTAAAATCTTCAATATGCATGTTGATGTACAGTTTCCACTGAGTGATCATGCAGACTTCAAACAGGCTGTATCCTACATTAATATGTGTTCTCCAAAGTTAATTTATACATTCGGTCCAGGAGCAAATCCTTCTATTTTTGCTAAAAACCTTTCAAAGTTAGGATACAATGCACATCGGTTCTTAAATTACAAAGAAAGTCTGTCTGAATCTGTACTGCTCAAAAATAAATTTTAAAGTTAAAAACAAGATACTTTCGCTTATTGTCTATTAAAACTATCTATTTAATAAGTTTTCTATCTATTTATTATTAAAGTGAAATGTATGGCAAAATCAGCAGACAAAAATAAAGGAAATGGAGTCCTTAGTTTTATCCTAGCTTTTCTAGGCTCTTTGGTATACCTATATGTAGTATACACATTGTTGATGGGACTTCAGTCTGGTTGGACGGCTAGTTTGGTTATTTTTGGTGGTTCCGGATCATTCTTCCTACCAATATTCATAGGTTTAGGTGTAGTGTCCTCAATAGGATTATTCCTAGCAAGCTTTGGCTTATTGAAAGGAGATAATAACTCAAGGAACTGGGTAAGCAAAACATCAATAATTGGTGGTGTATCTTTAATAGCATTATTCGCAGGATCAACAACAACACCAGCAATAGTTTGGTATGCTATTCTAGGATTTGTCTTATCAATGATAGGAAGCATAGCCGCAGAGATGTAATCAAACAAAAGCAAATAATTAGTATTTCTTTTATTTTTTCTTTTTTGTATTTTTTTATTTTTATTAATTATTTTTACTTATTTTATTTAAAAATCTAAATTTAACTTCTTATATAAATAACTATCTAATTTATTCTGTATTTATATCTACAAATAATATAAAAATTTCACATTTTTAATAATCATTTACTGCGATAAATAACTCTTCTAATACTGTGTATATATTATAACTACTAACTATTTAATGGTGGGAATATGGTAATAGGAAGTTACAATGATGGGAAGGGAATCTTCGAAGAAAGATTTCGCAGTTTGAAAAACGTGCCTATTCGTGAACACAAACTCGATTACAGATCACAGCTAAAGCACGTATTATATAGGGACGAGAAGATACTATTGGAAGTAGCTCAAAGCAAACTTGAGGTACTTACACCAATACTACTTGTAGCTACAAATAAAAGATTAATAATAATATACCCGTCTTTCTGTGGTATGTACTTTAATATGGACATATTAAATCCTACCACCTACGCTATAATTCCTTACAGGTACATCATAGGAGTTTCAATATCCAAGGGTAAAATGTTGTCTTCAATAAAAATTCATACTAGCGGTTCTATAGATACAGGTTCTCAAATAAAGGATGTTGATGAGGTACATGGGATTCCTTCTAAGAGGGCAATAGCAATGACTAATTTCCTTGGAGAGCTAATACAACTTACCGAAGAGGATCACAAAAAACTCTCTTCTGGAATGATTTATAACAATAACAAAGTAACTGAAGAAACACAATCCTATAACTTAGAAATAAAACAAGACAGATTTAATCCAGATCTTCTTATACCTCAAATTGAGTTAGAAAAAGCGCATGAACTTATAAAAGAGAACAATGTTCCAATAGTTTGGTTAGGTTTGGAGTCAAAGGATTATATAAGCAAAATCCTAAAAGTAAATCAAGACATAATTAAAAAGATAAACATAAACGAGATAGAAAAATGGAGCAAGGAAGATATATTGGCAATGGAAGGTGCAGTGCTCTTAAGTTACGACGGTATAATGTCTCTTCATGTTGCATCATTACTTAGGGATAAGTATGGACTTGTAACTTACATAATTAGGGGAGGATTACTTAATATAATGCAGAAACTTGGAAATTTAAAGACATAATCTTCTGCAATCATAAAATGCTACAGTCTACTCTTTTAGTAGAATCTCAAAAATATAATTACTTAATATATTTTTCTAAATTTATGTAATTGTTTATTCTTTTTGCTGATCTCTTTTTTATTTCATCTTTACTTATATTTATTCTTGCGTTTTTATCTCTAATTGCAGAAATGCCTATCTCTCCAGCAATTTCTAAAGTTAATTTATTCATTTCTTTTTCATCTATTGCACTTGGTATTATCTTATCTACATTCAAATCTTTTTGCACTGACTTTGTAATTGCCATTGCAGCATCATAAAGCATCATCATACTTACTTTTTTGGCTCTTACCTCCAACATACCTCTCATTACACCTGGGAATGCCATAATATTATTTACTTGATTTGGGGCATTGCTTTTTCCTGTTGCAACTATAAAGGCTCCAGCCTTAATTGCTTCATCGTACTCTATCTCAGGACTCGGATTAGTAAGTGCAAAGATTATCGGTTTCTTATTCATTTTAGGTATCCACTCTTTCTTGAAGTAATCTTTTTGTCCAGAAACACCTATCAGTACATCTGCATTAATTATAGCTTCTTCAACCCCTAACTCTTTATTATCTTTATTTGTCATTTTAGCTAATTTGTATTTGAATTCATTCATGTCATCCTTTCTATTTCTTTTTATAATTCCTTTGCTATCAAATACGTAAATATTGTCAAAGCCTGCAAAACAAAGTAGTTTAGTTATTCCATAGCCCGCAGAGCCCGCTCCAAAAATTATAATTTTTGCATGTCTATTCTTATTGGCTAATTTTAATGCGTTATTCAAAGCGCCTAAACAAACAACCGCAGTTCCGTACTGATCATCATGAAATATTGGAATATCTAACTCCTTTTCTAATCTTTCAATTATCCTAAATGATTTGGGGGACTCAATATCCTCTATATTTATTCCTCCTATACTCGGAGAGATATTCTTTGCAAAATTAATTATGGCCTCTTCATCTGTTGTTGAGATACAAAGTGGTATTGCATCTACGCCTCCATACTTCTTAAATAAAAGTGATTTTCCCTCCATTACGGGTAAACCAGCTTCAGGACCTATATTTCCTAAACCTAAAATTCGTGTTCCATCAGAAAGTATGATTATAGTATTGCCTTTATTTGTATATTCATAAGCAAGTTCTTTATTTTTTTTAATTTCTTCAGAAACAAAAGCAACACCAGGCGTGTAATAAATAGAAAGGTCTTCCTTTTTCAATATTTTTACCTTTCCGACAACTTGAATTTTTCCATTATTTTCTTTGTGTTTTCTAAGAGCAGTCTTTTCATCAATCATTTTTTCATCTTCATTTTATTTTTATTACTAAATTTATTAGTAAACATTAAAAAATAAAGAAGTATTCCAAAAAACAAGGCAATCATGAACATAACTGCAAATGCATACTGTGCATAATTTCTAATATTTTGAAAAGAATCATTAGCTGATGACTCTGCAGCATAAGAGTAAGAAACAGAAGCATCAGGACTTGAGTTAATTGTTTGTTGAGCCCTATTCAAATAAGCATAAGCCTGCGAAAGATTTGGATTGAATATTAAATAACCACTTTGATTGATCATATTAATATAAGAAATACTTTGATTTAATATCGCTTGCGCTTGGGTTTTGTTATAATTTTGATTTGTTATACTTATTGTATTTGAAAAAGCAAAAGAAAAAATAAAAAAAGAAAAAATCAAAGAAAAAATTAACCTACGTTGCATTATCCCACGAGCTTTACAGATTTACATCTATATTAAGTTCGTGTTTAAGTTCTCTGTATCTATTCCTTATAGTTACTTCTGTAACTCCTGCAACATCTGCAACTTCTTTCTGAGTTCTTCTTTCTCCAGCAAGAGCTCCTGCTATATATACGGCTGCTGCCGATACTCCTGTAGGACTTCTTCCACTTATTAAACCTTTTTTCATTGCCTGCTTCAAAAGAGTCATTGCTTTTTCTTGCGCTTCTCCACTAAGCTTCAATGCAGCAACGTATCTAGGAACATATGCTGATGGATCTGTTAAAGGTATTTTTAAATTAAGTTCATGTGCTATTATCCTATAAGTTCTGCCTATTTCCTTTTTAGACACATTAGATATCTGTGATATCTCATCTAATGTTCTAGGCATTCCTGCACTTCTACAGGTTGCATACAAAGCTGCGTTTACTACTGTTTCTATAGGCCTTCCTCTTATTAAGTTATTTTTTACACATTGTCTGTATAATAAAGCAGTCTGTTCTCTTATATTATCTGGCAAACCCAAATAACTTGCAACTCTATTCAACTCTGGCAAAGCAACTAAATAGTTTCTTTCACTTGAGCTTGCTATACTAGCTCGTTTGTGCCATTTTCTCATTCTATATAATTGAGCTTGCCTTTTTGAAGAAAGTTTAGTACCTCTTATATCTTTATTGTACATATCTATTTCAGTAACTAATCCTTTGTTAGGCTTCATGTACTTGATTGGAGCTCCTGTTCTTGCTCTGGCGTTTCTTTGATCTGAGTCGAATGCCCTCCATTCTGGACCAGAGTCAGTAACATTTTCTTCAATAACAAGACCACAGTTGTTACAAATATACTCTCCTCTTTCATTATCAAATATTATATCAATACTTGAACATGCAGGACATTTCTTACTTGCACTACCTAACTTGTTACTTTTATATGATTGCTTATTCTCTGTATCACTATTATCAATTTCTTCATTTTCTGTTTTATTTGATTTTTCAGTTCTAGCCATAAAATCACTTTAAATATTATTTTTAATATTATTTTTTTATCTTAAAACAAATATTTTTAAATCTTTCCAAAATAAGTAATAATATTATTAACCATAAGATATTTAAATGTTTCTGTGTACTGTGGTTGTGTTACGATCAATACCTGCAAATAATTTAATTGCAAATTTAATACCTTATTATATTAAACATATTAATTAAAATTTCAAAATTTTAAAATCATACTTATAAAAAATAAAAAAACATAAGTATTTAAATCTTCATATATACATATAATCTGAATAAGGCGTATGTGATGAATAAGAATATTTGGTCAGGAAAGACTAGAATTGTTTTGTACATATCATTTTTTATAGGCATATTAGGGAGTTTTCTATTGCCTTTTACATCAGCACAAGCATCTACAACAACAGTAGCGGCACAGGCTGCACTTTGTAGTGTGATATCTACAATATCATTTATATTGAGTATACTTGCTTTAATGTTGTTCATATTAGGAGGTACATTATATGCATTTGCACATTTCTTACCTGCAACAGGAAACTTTAGAGGAGGAATGCAGGGTTGGGGTATGGGTATGCTTATGGGAGGTATAATCTCATTAATACTATACATATTAGCTCCATTTATAGTAGGTAAAATAGAATCAATAAACACAACATCAGGTTTACAAGCACCAACATGTTCAACATCAACAGGTACGGTTTCTGGTTCGTCACCAGCAACAGGAGTAGGGACACAAATTCAATAATTGATTTGACTTAACTCATAATTAATGATTTGTTTTTCTTTTTCTTTTATTTTTATATGTTTATGTATTTATTAAAGGTTGAAGTAAATGAGTAATATTCTTTCCGAAGCATTTGAAACATATAAAGATAACCTTAAGTTTGTAATATTCTTTTCAATACCTTTTGTAATAGCCTTTTTAATACCATTCTTTGCTCCACTACCTACCTACATAAGCATCGGAGGAATCTTCATAAGAACCTCAAGTATCGCAACGAATCTTAATTTTATAAGTTTAGCAGTTATATTAATAGCTACTCTATTCTCTTTACTTTTCATAAGCTTTGCTTTTGTTGCTATAAGTCTTATAGTAAAGTCAAAGAAAACCAGATCTAAAATATCAAAAAGAGTAATTCAAGATATAGAAAAATACATAAGTAAGATTTTTCTATTACTTATAATTTACACATTTATATTAATACTTGCAAACATAATCGGTTATTATCTGGGGATTATGACTTTATTAACATCGGTAGTCGGTTTCTTTTTATTCATACCTATATTCTATGCACCTAGTGCAATAGTTGTAGATAATAAAAAGATAGGAAGAGCAATAAAAGACAGCATAAAGCTAGTTATATCAAAACCAGCATACTTCATATTGTGGTTTGTTTTAATAAGTGTATTAATCACTCTAGTTGATGAAGTAATGATTATATTAACTGGCAGTTATCTCTCAATGTACTTAACTCTCGTAATCACATCTTTACTTATCCTTCCATACTTTGTCATATTTCAGGCAGAAGCATATATGAAAAGATTTGCACTTTTAAGACATTAATCAATCAGTAGTTTTAAATAACTTATAAATTAATAAATATAAATTGTTTTTTTTGGCGGAGTAGCTCAGCCTGGTTAGAGCGCTAGACTCATATGCATAGCATTATGAGTGATGAGCATTTATTGCAATGACGAGAAATCTAGAGACCGCGGGTTCAAATCCCGCCCCCGCCAAGCCTACTTTTTAACTTATTAAATAACTTTATTAATTTACTCAAAAACAATAAACTCTAAATAATTTTTGAAACATAACTTATTTGTGATTAAATGCCAGTAAAAACAGGAGAATATAAGGGACATCCGACAATAAGTCTTCTTAAAGACGAGACAGACATGAGGCCATTTACATTTGGAATGGGCAAAGCGCGTCTAATACTAGAAAATATAGAAGCAATAAAAAAGTTTGTTGAAAACAATGATAAAGGTTCAAGTAACTCAGAAACAGAAGCAGAGTAAACAATAATATTAATTTTTAATTAACTAAAGAATTTAATATTATTTTATTTAATTTTCTTTCTTTTTGTAAATTTTTATAGGTTCCTGACTAACTTCTGGAGTTTTGCTACTCTTCTCTCAGTCTTTAAAATCAATTCAATCGTTTTTCTTGTTTTAAAATCTTGAGTTTCACTACTACTAAACTCTCTTGCAGCTTCACGTAAACCTTCCATAGCCTTTTCTAGTTTCCCAACAGCATAATAATTGCACATTTTTATCCCATTTACGATTTATATACTAATAATAAAGATATAAATAAGTTTTCTATAATCACTTTGGGAAAAACAAACACAAATTTAAAATAAATTATAAAAATCAAAAATGTAAAAGTATATATATCTAAAAATGCAAATTTATTCATCGTGTTATAATGGAAGTAAAAACTGAAGTAAAGAGTTTGAGATATGAAAAGAATTATGATCTAGTTAGATCATTAAAAGACTTAAAAAATAGACCAGGAATAATACTTCATCCTTCTAGAGTGCCAACAACAAGTGAAAGTTTTAAAATAATGTTTGATGGATACACTCTAGGTGCAGTTGCGGTAGAAAATGATGTAAGAAAAACCTTAACAGAACCTTCAGCGCAACAAGGAAAATTCACCGATAGATTAAAAGCATGGGAAAATATACATACAGTTGAAGATTTAAGTTCTATATTCTCAAATAAAAGATTAAGAGAGGTAGTTGGTTCAGAAACAGACATTAATAAAATAAAATCTTCATTAACAGTTAACCAATTAACTATGGAAGAGTTTAAGAAACTTGCAGAACATGGTTCGCAAGAAGTTCTTAGTTTATATGAGTATTTTAGAATATATGAAGATTCATCTGATTTCTTAGTAAGAAGACCTAAGATGGCAATAGACTTGCAAGACTCTAACTCTGCCACAGTAGTTTTAAATGAAATAGATGCAAGAAAGCTTTCAAGCAATGTCTATATATTAATGGAAAGGGATATTACCTCATTTACTTCAACGAGAAATATCTTATTATCAAAAGGTTCTGATATAAAATTAGGTTTTGTACCTTCAAGCGACATACTTAAAAATGATGGCGCAGACGCGTTTAAAGGCTGCGTAAGATCTGCTGTTGTTAATGGTGGCGCAGAAACTTTATGTATTAAGTTATCAGAAATACCTATGGTTCTTGAGTCACTTCCAGAAGATAAAAAAGGAAGAGTTTCATTGATAACCTATGTATCCCCTAAAGAATTTGATAAAGAAGTATTAGTTAAAACAGCAGTAACAACCCCTCAGTTAACGGCTTATCAAATAGATAATTAAGTAAATACTTACTTTATTGCTATACAAAGCAAATAGAAAGGGTAACTTAGTTAACCGAAGCTATTATTCCATCAACTATTCCGTGCACGCCAATACCTCCTGTAGATCTTACAGTTATTCTATGGCTAAGTACGGGTCTAGCTAGGAACTTTATATCATCTATTGTGACATCCTTTCTTCCTTCTAAATAAGCTTTAGCTTTAGCACAATTCATAAATGCAATATCTGCCCTAGGGCTAGCTCCCATAACAACGTGCATGTCTACTCTTGTTGCATTTACTATTTTAGATATGTATCGTACTACCTCATCAGATATACTTATTTTCTTTGCTTCTTCTTGCATTACTAATATATCCTCAATACTTATTACCTTTTTAACAATCATCTTTTCTTCACGTTCTTTTATTCTTAGTATGTTTTGTTCTTCTTCCATGCTTGGGTAATCAACATCTATCTTCATTATAAATCTGTCTGCAAGTACCTTTGGAAGAGGTTCTGTACCCTCTATTTTCAATGGATTTTGAGTTGCAAATGCAATAAATGGCTTTGGCAGTTTAAGATCCTCACCTCCTAAACTTACTTGTTTTTCTTCTAATGTTTCAAGGAGCGCACTCATAGTTTTAGGTTGCATTCTGTTTAACTCATCAATAAGCAGTATATTTGTAAAAACAGGACCTTTATTTATAACTAATTTTTTACTTGTTTCATCCTCATAAGTATATCCAACTATATCTCTTGGGGTTATGTCTGGAGTACCCTGTATTCTTTTAAAGTCTGCTTGTATAGTATCTGAAAGCGCCTTTGTCATAGTTGTTTTGGCTACTCCCGGGACTCCCTCTAAAAGAGCATGTCCATTAGCTACTAAAGCAATTACCATTAACTCTATTGTATCTATCTTTCCTGCTATATGTTTATGTATCTCCTCTAATATTTGTGAATATATCTCTTTTGGTTCCAAGTAAAAACCCTTAACTATTACAACTTTTAATAGTAAGAATATATATCTTATCTGAATTTGTATATATTAGAAAACATAAGTATAGGAACCTGACAAATTATAAACCTTACGGTCTTATAAATTCTATTTCTCTCTTCTCTCTTTTTGATATAGTGAGAGTTACGTCTCCTGTAGACGGGTTTGGTCGCCTGCCAGGAGAATGAAAACATGGATATATATGAGTTAAAGAATAAATTAATAGAGGTTTGGGCCGCTGCACGCGTAATAGTGCAGAAGTATGGGCATACACGGAAGTTTGCAAAACATCTTGTTGCGCTTGTAATAAGACAGATAGAAAACTTCAATGACATTAAACTTGTTCATTTTCTTATGAATGATAAGATAGGAAGAATTCTTGGCTATAAGAGAACATTACACGAATCAACATTTTCAAAGGTCAGAGAAAGATCAGATTCTATGATGTTTCAAGAGTTAATAACTTGGATCATTGAAGATAGATTCAAAGGGAAACAAATTAGTCTTGTTGCACAAGACAGCACTGATGTTCCTGCATACTCAAAAGACGATAGAGATGCGATGATTGGTGTAAGAACAATACCGAAGAAACGACAACATAAAAACAAAGAAAAAACTGAGTTCTTCCATGGATATAAAATACACACCATAGTTGAAGTAGAAACTGAACTTCCAATAAGCATAATTGTAGACAAGGCGAATCATCATGACTCAACGTTTTTTAGACCTCTTTTCATACATGCAAAACAACTATTTACGTTTGGATTTGGATCAAAATATCTTGCAGATTCGGCAATGGATGCAGCATGGATAAAAGATGAGCTCAAAGAAAATAATATGATTCCTGTAATCGCATCAAACGGAAGAAGAAAGTTTAAATCTTCAATACCAAAGGATAAAGATTATGGAAGGAGATGGGCTGTAGAACGTTTTTTCTCAAGATTAAAAGAAAAATTTGGTCTTAGAAACAATAGATTTATAGGAATAAAACATGTTAAAATTTATGTGTTTTCTTGCATTCTTGGTTATCTCCTTAGTTATTGAGGATATTTTTGAAATTGACGAGGCGATGAAATGTAAATGTCAAGATCCTAATAAGTAATAAAACAAAAGGTTTATAATATCTAATTATTAATATTTATAAGATGTGGCAGGTGAATTGTAATGGCTAATAAAAATACTCGAGAAAGTAAAGTAATAACAACAGCAGAAGCACTAGAGATATTAGAAAAGAGAAAAAAAGACGGAGATATGGGTTACGAGCAACAAGTTTCATACGAACATATTAAAAAGTTTTCAAAATTAGATGAATCAAAAGCAGCAAAAATAATTAAACAATTAAAAGAATTAGGCGTTTCTGATAAAATTTCAATACAAATAGTTGATGTACTTCCAGTAGATGAGTTACAACTAAAACAAATATTATCAAATGAAAAGACAATGCCTGAAGAAGAAACAATTAAAAAAATTATGTCTCTAGTAGATGAAAACAAGGGTAAATCTTAATGTATAAAGGCGAAAAACAATGCATGAATTTGAACAGAAAAGAGATGATTTGGAAGAGTACGGAGTCGTTCTCGACTTTTTACCTACTGGCAAGTCTTTTTCAGTACGTTCAGAACCTATTGTTCAGATACTCGGTGAAACAAGATTTACTTTGTTAGAAGCTGTTCCTAAAGTACAAGGAATTAAAATAGCAGAAAGAATATACATTGGAAAAGGAGAAAGAGATAAAATTTCCTTAATAAAATCACGCTTAACTTATCAAAATTTAACTGAAGTAGCAAAGAACGAGCTTCCAAATGCTATAATATCTATTATAAAAAACAACGAAAAGAAGTTTGTTGGATTTTTTAATACTGCTTCTCCAATAAATATACGTATGCATTCGTTAGAGTTACTTCCAGGAATAGGGAAGAAACATCTCACCTCATTATTAGAAGCAAGAGAAGACAAACCCTTTGAAAGTTTTGAAGACATGATAGAAAGGGTCCAGTTACTTCAAGATCCAATAAAATTACTTACTGATAGGATCTTAGTTGAGTTAAAAGGAGAAACACGTTTTTATATATTAACAAGACCTCCTGCACAGCCTAGACGACAATAATTAGCAATAATCTATACTACTTTTCAGAAAAATCTTCAAAAGATAAAATTGTAAATTAAAAGAATTAGTTATTTAAAAAATAAAAGTTAAAATTTCTCAAGGTGCATTTGTGGTACAATTACCTTTCTTTTTATTGATTTAGAAACTGAGAACTCAACTACATAAGCGTCTCCTCTTTTTTCTACAATTGTACCAATTCTACCTCTATATCTTGGATGAGGTATGTTCCTAAAGTTGCTTTTTTGTGATATAATTACCTTGCTTCCTACATCAAAGCGCTTTATTAATTTGCTTATCCCTAACGTTGAAGGTTTATTGTGTCTTGACAAATTCCTTGTTCTTCCTATAAATAATCCGTGCGATCTTTGTGACATTCTACTCACTAATGTTATATAATATTCAATACACATTTATAGAAAAACATATAAATACCTTTCATATCTATTTATAAATCGTGGTTCAATGCCAAGTAAATCAAACCCAGGGAAACATAATAAGAAATCAATACTTCATCCTGATTTCAAAATAGAAAACATAGTAGCAAGCGCCGATTTAGGCGTAGAATTAGATTTATATGCAATAGCAAAATCCTCTCCTGATGTAGACTATGAACCGGAACAATTTCCAGGAGCTATATGTAAAATACACTCTCCGAAGACTGCACTATTATTATTCAAGAACGGTAAGATAATCTGTACAGGTTCAAAAACAGAGGCAGACATTAAAAAATCAATAGATCAAGTAATAAAAATAGTACAAAATCATATTTCTGAAAGAAAAGAGTGAAAACTCTTTTTTATCTTTTTTTAAATTTTTTCATGACTATTAAATATACGACATAAAGTGCTATTGCTAACACCGCTATCATTATCATTATTGTACTTATGCTTTTTCCATTCAATGCATAAAATCCAAATGATACGAGCAAGATATCCCATATTAAAGATCCTAAAATCGAGTATAAATAAAACTGTTTTTTATTCATTCCTGAGAAACCAGCAGGAAAACTTATTAAACCACGTAAAACAGGCACCATTCTCATTGTGAAAACAGCAGCAACTCCATTTCTGTTAAACCAGTTGTCGAAGTTCTCTAAAGTTTCCTTTTTGATTTTAAACAATCCTAAATGTTTATAAAAAACATCCTTGCTTATAAAATATGCAATAAAGTAATCAATACTTATTCCTATTACTCCAGCTACTGTAGCAACTATTAAAACTAGGTAAAAATTAAGGACTCCTTGAGCTGCAAAAACACCTGCTACTGGTAGTAAAATCTCACTAGGTATTGGTAATGAGGCTGATTCTAGTATCATTAATATTAATATAGCGAGATAACCATACTTTCCAACTATGCCGCTTAAAGCCGTCCCACTAAATATAGATAATAGATTAGACATATAACTCCTATTATTTTAAATAACTATATAATATAAACTTTTATGTTGAAGTAAATGAATTTCAAAGCAAATAAAAAACTAGGGCAAAACTTCTTAATTAACAAGAATGTAGCCTTTGCAGAAGCAGCTCACGGTGAGGATAAGGTAGTCTTAGAGATAGGCCCAGGTAAAGGGATTCTTACTGAAGAGTTATGCAATGTAGCTAAAAATGTAATTGCTGTTGAAAAAGATGAACGTCTGTATAACTATCTTAACTCAGTTTTACACAGAGATAACTTAACTTTAATAAACAAAGATTTCTTTGATTGCACTAAAGATGAGTTATCAATCGATTCATTAGATATACTAATAGCAAATATTCCGTATAATTTATCAAGCAAGATCATTTCATGGCTTTATGAGCATAAATTGGAAGCAGTTTTATGTCTACAAAAAGAGTTTGTGGAACATATGCTTGCTACAGAAGGAAATAAATCTTACTCAAAACTTAGTGTTATGTCTGCTCTTTCATTTAAGATAACTCCTATGATGAAGGTATCAAAAAAAAGTTTTTTCCCAAAGCCAAAGGTAGACTCTCAAATAATTTTTATTAAACCTAAAAAAGAAGTAATATCTAAAAAAGAAGAAGAAATAATATCTTTAATAATGCAGCATAAAAAGAAGTTATTAAAGAACGCAGTATTGGACTCAAAAGAAAATCTAAATTTGGATATGGAAAGACTAGAGAAACTCTTTATCGAAAACGCATCTTATAATAAAAGGGTATTCAAAATTTCTCCAGAACGTTTACTTAACATTTCAAAAGAACTTTTAACACTTCAAAAATGATACTCTGGATTTTCTTCATCAATAATTATTCCATTCTTGATACTTTTAACGAACTTTTCTTCAGCTTGTTTTGAACCATCTTTTCCTAATAACATCTTATAATGAATTGGTGCGATATTCTTTGCCTTTATCTTCTTTGCTGCATTAATCATCTCATCAGTTGTCATTGTGTAAGTGCCTCCCATAGGTAAAAGAGCTAAATCAACTCTTAATCCATTCATCTCTGGAACTTCATCAGTATCTCCTGCATGATAAACCCTTTTACCACCCATCTCTACAACATAACCTACCCACTTATTCTCCTTAGGGTGCATATTTAATCTCTCCTTTGCAGTGTTGTATGCCGGTATTGTTGCTATCTTTACTCCTGAGTACTCATACTCTTTATTTGGCTCAACTCCTACAACATTTTTATTAGGTATTTTTGCTACGCTATCTTTAGGAACAAAAATCTTCGTTGATGGTTTGGCAATCAATTCAATATCTTCTGGACTTAGATGATCAAAGTGTGGGTGGGTCACAAATATCATATCCGCTTTTTTAACAGGCTTTTTTAATTTATATGGGTCAATATAAATGTTTTTTCCTTCATAATCAAAAAGGAAACTTGCGTGTCCTAACCATCTTACAAAATCTATCTCCACCATTTAATACACTTTTTTTACAATATTTATTTTATATAAAGTTATTTAAATATTCTTTATATTTTTTAGAAAAAGAATTTTATACGCAAGATATATTAATCTGAAATTATTCAATACTTGATTATTTATTTTTAAAAAGACAAATTTAATTTTTTAAATTAATTAATGAATAATTAATTTTTTAATATTCTGTGGATTTATGCAAAATAATAATATAAGGAAATTAAATTTAGAATTAAAGAGCATTTTAAAAACAATAGTCCCTACTAATACAAAAATAGAAGTTGTAGAATCTGATCTCATAAGTATTTTAGGTAAAATAAAAAGAAATAATGCTGAAAAATTAGGATTTGTTTCTGGAATAATAAGTTCAGATGGTGAAAGACATATTCCTGCAAACATGGAAGCCTTAAATTTGTATACTGAATTTTACAGAGATTATACGCCATTTCCAGTTTTTTCTGCATCTGATATTTTCCACCCTTGGACAGTTGGGAAGTTCAACTTAACTAAACATGAATGGTCAACTTTTTGGACTAATATACTTAAATCAGGAAATATAACTGATGTTTTTATGACGCCCCGCTGGAATTTTTCATTTGGCTCAATAGAAGAACAAAAAACTGCAAAGGAGTTAAAACTAAAATTACATTATCACCAAAATAAAACAATTTTAATTCAAATACTTCAAAGTGTCAGGAGAGACCTAGAAAAAATTTAAAGTATTCTTAAGTTTAGATTTACCTTTTTTATAACCTTCAATGGGCCCGCGGAGAATCGGACTCCGTTCTTTACCGTGTGAAGGTAACGTCTTACCATTGGACTACGGGCCCCTTTCAAATAACTTCAATTAAAATACGATACACAATGTTTATATATCTAAAAAAAGATAAATATATGTGATATATATGGCAAATAATTTAAGTAAAACTCCTGAAGTAAAATCACCTGAAAAAACAAGTAAATCAACCTTATTCACATCTTTACGTGATTTGTTCATAAATGGAAACACAACAACCTTAAAATATCAAGAAAAAGAAATTATTCCGATTAATAACAAAGGCAATAATACATCTAATGGAAGGTATGGCCCAACATCTTCAAAAGCCTTTAAGGACGGTACAACTGCAAATACTATTTTAGAAGAAGCACTATTAAAATCAGTAATAAGAGAACTGAAAAATTCAAATCTTAACTCCTATACTAAATATGGCCTTTCATTTAAAAGAGTAAATGGCATATGGATACAGGATACGGTTCAGATAAAAGGAGATTTAATAGCAAATATAGGTACTATAATAATGGGCAAAGTTATATTTGAAAATGTTACTCTCCCTTCTTTCGTATCAGTTTTTGGAAATCCTTTCGATAAGAACCATAACGTTCCAACAGTAACATTTACAGGAAAAATCTACTGAAATTCAAACATTAAAATACTCTTTGAATTTTTCAGTAGTCATTATTTTTTTACTAGTTTTAAATTTTTTAGAAGTTATAAAATCATTTTCTGTTAATTCTTTTATATGGTCATATGTAGAACTGCCAAAAATTTTTACTAGAGAACTTTGAAGGATACCCTCATTCTTATTAACATACGCTAAAATTCTTAAGGCCCCCTTTGTGATATCAGGTCCTCCTGCTAAACTACTGACCTTTGAGGCGTATGGCTCTTTTAGACTAAACATATACTTATCTCCTATTTTAACTATCTCTAGAGAGGTATCGCTTGTTTTATACTTATTGATAAGTTCATCCATTATTTTTTCTATATTTATTTTAGTAGCTACTCCAGTTTGTTTTGATAACTCTTCTATGCTTATTGCTTTTGATGCCATAAACAAAGCAGCTTCTATTAATTTATTATAATCTATATTTGATTCCATTCCTTCAACCTGCTAATTTTATTATTATTTCTCCAAAGAACTCTTCCTGCATTAAATAAATCTTTCCTTTATGGGCTAAAAACAATAATGGTATAAATAATCCTACAATGATATCATTATTTCTTATAGATACTTCTTTAGATAAATATGAAAATGTGGTCATACTTTGATTATCTACATTTTTTTTAATTGTTTCATGTAACTTTTCAATTTCTTTTTCCATGTCTATCTCTTCAAACTTCAAATCAAACTGTACTCCTTTAAGTAAACTTGCATTTGATTTTTTATCCTTAATCTTCATTGCTTCTTCAAGTGCATGTATAAGCTCAACTAAAGCAATTTTCCTTTTTATTGGAGGTCTTAATCTAAGTGATAACTCATCAATTAACACCGGTTCTCTTTTGAAAACATCTTCTTCAGGCATTTCTTGAAGCTCTTGCCTTTCGAATAAACTTAACATCTCACTCTTTAATCTTAAAAGGAGCGCAGCTGCAAGTATTATATTTGCAGGAACTCTTAAATCCATAACTTTTAATTTCTTAATTGCATTTATGTACTTATCAACTATATCTACTATGTCTATATTCCAAGGATCTAACTCATTATTTCTTACTAAATCAACTAAAATATCTTTCCATGTAGCGTCACTTACTAAAATAGAAAGATCTACCTTATTCGAATCTTTTTCTATACCTAATGCTTCAAGTTCCTGAATCGCCATGATAAATATTCAATCAAGCATAAATAAATATCTTTTCAAGCTTCGATATAAATAAAAATACCAAGTAGATTTTAATACCTTTAATCTTTATTAATATTGGTGTAAAACATGCAGAGCTTCAAGAACGAATTTACTTATAGAAGTTTTCTAGATTCCGGAAAAGAGGAGGAGTTTGATTCTTTATTTGATAACGCAGTTGAAAAAGTAAAAACAGAGTATTTTGGTAAAAAATATCCTATAATTATAAACGGAGAAGAAATATATTTAGAAAGCGAATTAATTGAAAAATCTCCAATAAACGGATTAACATTGGGAATATTTCAAAAAGGCTCAAAAAGTGAGGCAGTAGCCGCAATAGAATCTGCAAACAATACCTTCGATGAATGGAGCCAAGTAGATTATAAAAAAAGGGTATCTATATTTAGAAAAGCAGCTAAAAATATATCTGAAAAAAAATTTGAGTTTGCAGCAGTTTTAAGTTTCGAAAATGGTAAAAGTAGATATGAATCAATGGGGGAGGTTGATGAAGCCATTGATTTTATAAATTATTACTCTAATGAATTGGAAAGAAATAAAGGTTTTATAAGGAAAAACATCATTTCAGGAACACAATCAAAAGTTGAATCAGGTTTTCAAGGAGCTCCAGGAAAGGAAGAAAAAATAAAAATAGTTATGAAACCCTATGGTGTTTTTGGAATAATAGCACCATTTAACTTTCCAGTTTCAATTTCTGCAGGCATGAGTACTGGAGCAATGATAACTGGAAATACAATAGTTTTCAAGCCATCCTCTACTGACAATATGACTATGCTTACTGGTTACCTACTGTATAAAGCATTTTCAAATGCTGGTCTTCCTCCTGGGGTCTTCAATTACTTAACAGGTCCTGGTTCAGAAGTAGGTTCAGAATTATCTACAAATAAACTAGTACGAGGAATTGCATTTACTGGTTCAAGAACAGTTGGAATGTCAATGATAACTCAAAGTTATTCTTTAGGAAATCAAATGGTATTTGTAGTAGAGATGGGTGGTAAAAATCCAGTAATAGTCTCTAAATATGCGAATATCGATTCTGCTGTTTCAGGAATCTCAAGTGCAGCTTTTGGCTATTCAGGTCAAAAATGTAGCGCAGCTTCAAGGGTTTATGTACATAATGAAATAAAAGATGAATTTATAAAAAAACTTTTAGAAAAAGTATCATTACTTAAAATAGGTGATCCTATTAAAAAAGAAAATTTTATAGGTCCATTAATAAGTGGCTCATCATTAATCCGTTACAAAGAATCGGTAGATGAGGTTAAAAAATCTGGAAAGTTACATTTCGGAGGAAATATCTTAGATTTAGGCATGGGCGGTAATTATGTTGAACCTGTTGTTGCAGAAGTATCAAAAGACAATATTCTATTTAAAAATGAGTTATTCCTTCCATTTTTAGTAATAACTTCATATTCTGAACTTGAAGATGCACTCAAAGAAGCAAACAATACTCCTTATGGGCTTACTGCTGGTTTTTATAGCGAAAGAAGAGCAGAAATTAAATACTTCTTGAAAAATATAAAAGCAGGAGTAGTATACGTAAATAGAGAGATAAGTGCAACTACTGGAGCCATAGTAGGTTTTCATACATTTGTGGGTTGGAAAGGTAGTGGTTTTACAGGTAAAGGTACGGGAAGTAAGTTCTATTTAGAACAGTTCATGCGTGAACAAAGTCAAGCTGTAGTGGAGTAATAAAATGTGTTTTACAAAATTTCTTTACAAAATATTAAGATTCAAGACAAAAAAAATTAAGTTAGATAAAAAAACAATCAATGTTTTAATAGCAGATTCCTTCTTCAAGCAAATGCTTGGTTTAATGCATAGAACATCTTTAGGTAAAGACCAAGGTATGCTTTTTATTTTTGGAATACCCTCAAAATATGGAATTTGGATGTTAAATATGAAGTTCAGTATAGATATAATATGGATTGATAACAACTTCAAAATAACTGACTTTCTAGAAAATGTAAAACCTTGTAAATCTTTATTTAGTTGTAAAACCTTTTATCCAAAGACCTCATCTAAATACGTTTTAGAAGTAAATTCAGGGTTTATTAAAAATAATAAAATAACTAAATCGACAAAGATAAGCTTAATATAATTTTGATATAAATATTATTTGATTAAATGGAAATAATATATAATCCTCCTAAAAAAATTGTACTTCATGAGATATATCATTTTAAAACTATAGAAGAGCTTGTTAAAACTCGTACATCAAATGATGGAACTAGAAATCTTTTCTGGGCAAACGGTTTACTTTTTGTAATGTATTTATCTAATTCAGATAAGTCAAAAGATCAAGAGCTAGACGGTATAATAAATATTCAATTTTTTGACTATGTGGAAATGGATGAATATAAAGAAATAATTGAGTTTGAAGATAATTTTTTAAAATTAGTAAAAGCTAGAGTATTTAATTATGGGTTCATACCATTTTTTATGGAACTAACTCAATGGATAAAAAACAATGAATCAAAAAAACTTTGGGAATAATCTCTACTTCAAAAAGCTTTAAAAATCTTTACTTCTATTGATATATAGTGATATTTGTGCCACGTAAAAGAGTAAATAGAAGAAAAAATTTATTCAAAAGATTAGAGTTTGGAAGTAAAGGAAAAGCACTTGAAACCTTCCTTTTAACTGAAATATTAATAATTTTAGTAGTTGGTATAGTAGGTTACTTCAGATTTCCAGTTTATATTCCTGTGCATTACTTTAATGGCATACCTAACGCATATGGCCAAAGTATCTTCTTTCCCTTAACTGCTGTAATATTATCCATAGCGCCAATAATTGTGCTTCTAATCTCGAAGTTCAGATATACTCTTCTCAATAAATATCCTTACTTCATTAATATGCCTGTTTTTTATTACTCAGAGATAAGTAGATTTAAAAGAGAAAAAAGAAGTTACTGGGTTAACAAATACTTTGAACTTGTTTTAGGAATAGGAGCATCAATAGGCGGTTTAATGTTAATCACAATATTTGACATATATGAAGGAACAGTAAATTACTTCTTCCCACCAAATATATCTATTTTAATGATAATCTGGATCTTAGGTACAATATTGTTCCTATATATTTACTTGAAAAATTTATATAAACAAATAATCACTAATAAAGCAAAAAGTACTAAATCAAAATAAATAGGTCAAACTAATGTCATTCATAAGTGAGTTCAAAGCATTCATGACAAAAGGCAATGTAATTGATCTTGCAGTTGCTGTAGTGATAGGCACTGCGTTCAATGCTGTAATAACAGCTCTCGTAAATGATATAATAACTCCGTTAATCGGAGTTGCCGGAAATATTAATTTTGCTGGGATAACTTATACTGTTAATAATAGTACATTTCTAGTTGGTACATTTCTTAACGCAATAATAAGTTTTTTTACTATAGCTTTGGTAATATTTTTATTGTTAATAAAACCTGCAGAAAAGCTAAAAGAGAGATCAGCAAAGAACAAACCATTACCTATTGTTGATACTAAAGTATGTCCAGAATGTTTATCAACAATACCTCTGAAAGCAACTCGTTGCGCATTTTGTACATCTAAAGTAAAATAATCTATTTTATAAATTTTTTAAACTCTTTTTTAATTTTTTCAACCTTTGGCGTTATAACATAACTGCAATATGGTTGTTCTTTGTTTTTAGAGTAGTATTTTTTATGATATTCTTCAGCAGGATAAAATTCATCCAGCTTTTTTACCTCAGTTACAATTTTTTTATCAAATATTCTCTGCTTTTGTTCTATAAACATCTCAATTTCTTTCTTCTGAACCTCATCATAATAATAAATTGCAGATCTATATTGAGTGCCTGCATCCGCTCCTTGTTTGTTTAGTGATGTTGGATCGTGCATCTCAAAAAATGCCTCTAAAAGGGTATTTAATGACAACTCTCGTTCTTCATACTCTATCATTAGAACTTCAGCATGTCCTGTACCGTCATTGCAAACTTCTTCATAACTTGGGTTAGGTTTAATACCTCCTGCATATCCTGGAATTGTATTTTTTACACCTTTTAAAATATTGAAAACTGCTTCTGTACACCAAAAACAACCTCCTCCAAAAACAATTTTTTTAATCATGTAATCAGTTTTTATCTTGTATAAATTTCATAGATATTGAGTTTACACAATGCCGTGTATTTCTTTTTGTAAATCCTTCTCCCAAAAACACGTGGCCTAAATGTGCTCCACAATTGGCACATTGTATTTCTGTTCTCTCTCCGTCAGGATCAGGTACTTTTTTAACAGCTCCTTTAATCTCTTGATCAAAACTTGGCCAACCGCAATGTGCATCAAACTTATCCTCTGATTTATATAAAGGAGCATTGCATCTTTTGCAAATATAAACTCCTTTTCTATTTTCGTGTTCATACTCTCCAGAAAAAGGCATTTCAGTACCTTTTTCTATTATCACATATTCTTCTTCTTTTGTTAGTTTATTATAATTATTTTTATTTTTTGAGTTATTCATATTATCATCTCTTATTAACCTTATTTATCATTTAACACTATTAAACCAATACTTGCATAATTTTTTGTAATTCTATCTTAAAAGTTTCTTAACTTTTATATAAAAATATATAATGCAATTGTATAAATAGGTTTATTTACCAATAATTTATAGGTAATTAAATGGCAACACAGAATCAAGCAGGAATTGAAGATATAGAAAAATTATTGAAGGATTACCAACTTCTTCAAGAGCAAATGAGAAGCATAGTTATGCAAATAGAACAAATGCAATCTCAAAAAATTGAGTTAGAACGTGCAAAAGAAGAACTTGAAAAATCTTCAGGAAAGGTCTTTTTAACAGTAGGTAATGTAATAATAGAGAGTTCAAAGGATAAAGCTAAAACAGATATAGAAGATAAGCATTCAATGGTAGAAATACGTTTACAATCTATGAATAAACAATATACAGAGATGAAAAGTAAAGATAGGCAGCTTAATGAAAAACTAACTCAAATATACAAAAATGGTCAGGGACAGCAGTGAGAAGGCTAAAAAGCATAGAAGAATTAACTAAATTTATAACAGACAGAAAATATAAAAATACCTTAATAACATTTCATAGTATTGGTGATAGGGACTGTATAGGTTCTTCTATACCTCTAAGCAAAATATTCAAAAATGTTCAAATAAGCACTCCTGATTTTATAACTAAAAACTCCTCAAAATTACTTGAAAATCTTCAATTAAATAATTTGATAAATACATTTTCTAAAATAGACGTGGATCTTATTATTGTACTAGACTCAAATAGGTTTGAGTTATTAAGCAATGCAAAAGAATTTATTATCTTATCAAAAGCAGAGGTATTATTCATAGATCATCATGAACTGCCCTCTAAATCTGATTATTACTCAAATCAATTTATCTTTAATGATGAGGATTACAACTCTACATCAAGTATAATCTATGAAGTATTAAAGAAAATAGGCACAAACATCAATAATAATGATTCAATACTTCTTCTTAATGGCATAGTTTCTGATAGTGCAAACTTTGAAAACTCCTCCCCTTTAACATTTCTTCAAATTTCTGAACTTCTAAAAAATTCTGGTTTAAGATACTCAGAAGCAATCTCTGCACAACAATTAATGAGCCCTATTTCACGGAAAAATATCCTTACTGATTTATTAAATGCTAAGATAACTCAAAAAGGGAGGTACTTGATAATAAGTGGTATGGCATTGCATCATGCAAATCTTGCAGCAGAAGCTGCATTAAAATCAGGTGCAGATTTCTCAATTTTTTATTCTATACATGAAAATGAGGTTTCAATTTCAGCAAGACTGAGATCCTCTCTAGATAAAGAATTAGGTATTCATCTAGGGAGATTAATGGAGCCATTGGGTAGTATACTTGATGGTACAGGGGGTGGTCATCCATGCGCAGCTGGTGCTTATGGTAGTAAAAAAGTAGCAATAAAACTAGCTTTCAATAAAGTAATAGATGAAATATCAGAGAAATTCATTTTGAAAAGTAAAAAATAATTTTATACTTTGAAGTACACTTAAATAAAAATAAACAAGTGTTTTTATTTGTTTTTAAACATATATTAGGCATGTCATGGGTCCGTAACTCAGCTTGGCCAGAGTGGAAGGCTTTTAACCTTTAAGTCGTGGGTTCAAATCCCACCGGGCCCGTTATTTTAACATAAACTAACGTTGTTTAAATTTAAAACTGTGTTTTTAAAATAATTAGAGAAAAACTGCTATTTTTGAGTAATATCCAATCAACTTCTCATTTAATCAGCACTAGATAACTTTGATTGTAATTTATAATATACTAATTAATGAAAAAGTATCATTTATTCTGAATTGTCATTATCATCAATATCTGTTTTATAATCAGTTTCAGATTCTGAAATCTCTGTTTCTTCATCAGTGTTTTTGTAAGAATCATTATTGTTATCGTCTTCTGTTTTATAATCATACTCTTTATCTTTAACTTCTTCTTCTGATTGTAAATTTTCTTTATTATTCTCAGATATGCCTTTATTGGTTTTTACATCTTCATTATCTACTTTTTTGTTAATGTTGAACTGTGTTTCATTGTTTTCTTTATCAGAAATTTCCTCATCACTCAACCATGTCTCATTATCTTTTTTATAAATCTTTTTATTTTTAATATCTTTTGAATAAACATTGAAAGTTTTTCTACCCTCTACTATTCTATACAACAAATAAATAATAGCTAATAATATAATTACGGTTATTATAACTAAAATATTTCCGAATATTGTTTTTAAATTACTACTTGAACTACTGCTTGAATTTACAATAACTGTTGCATTACCTTTTTGCGTTATAGTTGTAAACACATTTTTAATTGTTGTAACTACTGTGGTTGTATTTTTAGATGTTGTATTCTCAAAAATTCCTATTATCGGATCTTTAGGTATGAAAACTGTTATTATACAACGATTTGCATTTATTGAATAATTACTTAATTGTACCCATGTATTATTTTCAAAGATGTACGGCTTTATTCTATTATCAGAAATATTACATTGATAAGACATATTTGTACTTACTATTAATGAACTTGAATTACTTTTTACAGTTAAGTTAAATATTGTTATTAATTTTTGATATCCTTTTGGTGTAGTATAATTTATTTTTGGAGTACTTACACTTACAGTTGCCTTAGTATTTGTTTTTGAGGATAGAACTATGTTTATTGATTTATAAATACTTCCTGTCTGGTAAATCGTTATTGGTGATTTAGCACTCAAATTAAAAGTAGAATTAAATGAATTCGCATTTGTTATTGAGAAGTTCTTTCCAGAGTTTTGTATTACTGTAAAGTTACTTGTTGAGATTTTTGTTTTATTTATTATATTAGGTATTCCTGTACTTGTATTCTTTGTACTATTTTGTAATTTTGTTGAATTTAAGTTATTTTTAGTGTATTCAAAGAACTTTATTGCTACTGTTTGTTGTAATGGTATATATGAAACATTGTAAAGTTGCATACTACATGTACTATTTCCTAATACCTCTATTGGTTGAGAATTTAAGTACAGTGTATATGGTATGTTATTTAAGGTGATTCCACTTGAATCTGGACTTATAAAGTTTAAGGTACTAAAAACGCTTTCTCCACAGAAATTAAATGTAAATGTTGCAGGAACTCCAAAATTAGTTACTAAATAACCGTAACTTGTACCTACTACTGTTGGATGTGGTAGTCCTCCTCCTCCAGCTCCTCCACCGCCTCCGCCACCTCCTCCACCACTTATCTGCTGTGTTGTTGTAGTTGAGGTAATTTGTTGTGTTCCTTGACCTCCAACTCCTATGGCCCAATTATTATCCGTACTTATTCCTTGTAATGTTTCAGGAAGTTTTAGCCAAATACTTACATTATCAACTTCGTTAAGATTATTATACTGACTTTCGTTAGAAGCATTTCCTTGAATCCATGTTGGAGAAGTAATTCCGGATGTTTTATTATACAAATAGATATTTTGAAGATTTGGAGATAAGTATGTTGAATAATTTAATGAATTAAATGATATCATTAAATCTGATCCGCTACTCATGACAGCTGTTTGATTATTTTCAATGCTTATTGGTATGCAATACTCAGTTTCAGATTTTAATGTGTTTGGTATATTTCCACAAACATTATTCCCTGAATCATAAATTTTACCTGTTTTAACACTTGGCATTAAACCGTTTGGAGGATATGTTGCTACCCCTATAAAGTTCAATGTATAATATTTAAACGAACTTTTATCATTTGATGTCAATATATCTATTGTATAGATTTTTTGATCCGCTCCAGCGGCATCGGAATATAAGTATACACTACCGTTTTTTACGTTTTCTGAAGGTCCACAGTAACCTCCTGTATGCAACCAACACCATATTACCGTTCCAGGTCCATTAACATTTTTAACATATGATACTATTATCCCATTATTGGGGGATGTTACTGGTGATGGAATTCCTTCATATTGATATAAACAGTATGATGTATTTACATTGAATCCATTATTAATTGCTATTCCATCTGGACACGTTTGTAATATAGACGACCAAATACTACTTAATGTAGTTCCACTAAAGTTATCATAAAGACTAAAAACTTCCTTTCCATTGTCATATTCTCCATACGTGCTTGTTAATTGCGGTGCAATTCCAATATTTGCATTTGAGTTTTGAAAGAAATTATTTAAATTAGAGGTAACTGTTTGAATTGTTGTAGTTGTCGGATTTAGAATTTTTCCTATTGTTGTAGTAGGAATCGATGTCGATGTACTTGTTGATGTGCTTGTAGACGTTGTACTCTGAGTAGTCGGTACTGTTGTTAATACAGTACTTGATGTTGATGTACTCGTACTTGTCGATGTTGTACTTTTAGTAGTCGGTACTGTTGTTAATACAGTACTTGATGTTGATGTACTTGTAGATGTTGTACTCTGAGTAGTCGGTACTGTTGTTAATACTGTAGTAGATGTTGATGTACTAGTACTTGTTGATGTACTTGTACTAGACGTACTTGGTGAGTTATAATTTACTAAGACGGTGGGTGAATACTGAACTGGCCCATATATTACTTGTCCTGCTTGTTGACCGTATCCGTATTCTTGAACATAAAAACAGTAATAAGAGGTACTTGTTGGTATTACGTTATAACTATAACTATATGTTCCAATACCTAGATCTGCTTTTCTGAAACCTTCGTCTGAGTAATTGCTATCCTGTGAACAAGAACTATATGGTCCTGTTCTTAATGAAATCAAATAACTGACACGTGTTTGATTTACATAGTATACTGTTTCATTATATAATCTCAAAGTAACAGTTAAATTTTCATTAGGTCTTACATCATATGTTGAAACATTTGTCTTTAATGTTGCTAATATAGGCTGTGTGGCATTGAATGTAAATACATGTGCTTTAGGATCTCCTATAATCACACTTTTCCATTCTAAACATGGCATTGCTGCATAAAATGCATCTCCTAATGTAAGTCCACCATAATATGCTGGAAGAAGTATATCAGGTACTTCTAAGCAAGCAGTAAAAGGTTCACTGACATACCCACTAACCCCCGTTATATTATCTAAAACCAAATCAGATATTAATGACTGTCCACCTGTCCAAGGATACTGTAAAAGGGTTCTTGCACTAGAAGAAACAAATGTTTCGCCTATCGCTCCCGGAACAAACCCATAATCCCATTTACTTGAGTTTTGACCATTATTACAACCACAATTTGAACCCCAAGAATAGTAACCACTCAAACCCTTATTTCCTATTGGAAATGTATCTGTTATGTAAGTAGAATTTATTTGCATTTCTTGTAAAATAATGTTAGCACTATACATCTGAGTTTCTAAAGTTGTACCTTGATATGTTGCACTTGTTGTATTACCTATTAATAATACATAACCCTTGTTATAAGCTGTTTTAGCATTTGATGCATCATTTATTAAATTATAAATGCTTTGTTGTGTAGGCCCATCTAATCTTGTAACTATATACATTCCTTTATAACTTGAATTTGAGTTGTTGAACACATTTTGCTCTAATATATACTCATTTATTGGATAGACTAGTCTTGATGCCAATCCATAAAAAGTATCATAATAAGGATTACTAACATCTCCATAACACGTGCCACATAAATCACTCGGATCGTTTGTAAGGTTATCTGCAATTAATGAATCTATTGAAACTCCAATTCCTATATATGGGTTTGTATATGCATTATCATCAAGAGGGACACCTACAGTCGTTACTATATACTGAATATTTGGAGTAACAGCTAATTTATTTTTTATTTGAAGTAATATTGAGTTTGTTACTGTGTTATTAACATATTCGGAATTTGGTATGTTACTTAAATTGAGTACATGTGATGTATTAAATCCCTCACTTATTCTTGCATTTTTAAAGTAATTACAAACGTTTTCACTCTCTTGACTTGCCGGGTTGCAAATAAGTAAAACATCATAATATGAATAGTATTTAGAATCAAATGATTGCAATTGAGCTTCAGTTTCAGCTTGTTTCTGTACTTTTAGTATTTTATTAGTTGTATTTGTATTTTTTGTAATATTTGTATTGTTTAAAATATTTTTATTTACTGCTGTTATAATTATGTTTGTATTATTACTATTATTATTTATTGATTTATTTAAATTATAAATATACGGTATCAGAATAATTCCAATTAAAAAAACAAGTAAGATTTTGTTCAAAAACATTGTTTTTTGTTTATTTTGTTTTCTTTTAGAAAAACTCCTAACCATTTTTTCATTCCTATTTTAGTAATATTCTACTTATTTGGTTATAAATATCTATACCTTGTGCTTAATTACTACCTATAATTTATTTTTAGCATTTATTCCATATAGCAGAATACCTACGATTATTGATATAATAACACTTAATGTAATTATTATTGAGTAAGACTTTGAGTTATTAAACCTTTATTTAAAGCTATAACTGCGATTGCAATTCCAGGTAGATTTAATTGTTCAAATATTTCACCAGAAATTATTGCTGCTGTTAAAATTATTAATATGTCAAGTATTATCCCATATGTCATAAGGCTTCATTAGTAAATTAATTTAATAGTATATAAAACTTTTGAAGATTATTTAAATAACATAAAGTAGCTCAGCATTCTTTACCGTTTAGATTGCACTTCTATGGCATTAGAAAAAAGCTATTGCATTTAAGAAATATAAAAAATAAATTCAAATTGGACATTACAATTTTGTTTTCATTAATTTTTTCAAAAAATTTACTGGACTCTGCGATAGTCAGCCTTTAAGTGATGTGGCGAAAGTATATTGTTATATATACAAAAATATACGCAAATCTACTGCTGCCAACTACGTTCTACCAGATCAAATAGGTTGCCATACAGGTCTTCAAACACCACCTCCTTGCCCCATTGAACTGCCTGTGGTGCTCCATGGAACTTGACGCCACCTTCCTTCATCTTCTTGTAGTCCCTCTCGATATTGTCTGTGTCAATCGTAATCAACACATGTCCTGGAGCCTGCTTGCCTATAGCTGCTTTCTTAGCGGGCGTATCCGCCTTTACAAATACAATCAGAGTTTCATTGCTCTTTTTAGGTGCCACTGATATCCATCGCATATCAGGTCCAAATGCGTTATCAGCCAGCTTAACAAAGCCGAGCTTTTCGGTATAGAAGTTTGCAGCTTCATCATAGTCTTTAACAAGTATGCTGAAATGTCCAATTTTCATCATAGTATTACCTAACTTACTAGGCACTTAAAATATAAAAGACATACAGCAAGTATGAATCCCAGTGGGGGACTCACACTCTTAGTCGACAAAAAGACAAGAGTGGACTCTGCGGGATTCGCACCCGCGACCTTTCCGTTTTCCGATTTTGATAAAACTTTTTTTAAAAAAAGTTTTTATGCGAACGGAACGCTCTGCTCCTGAGCTAAGAGCCCATGTTAAGATAATTAGTTTCTTAAAATATAAAGATTAATGTTTTTGTACACTTGTTAAAATTTTATACTCATCTTCACTGTTACAAAACATTTTCATGAATTTTTCCTTATAAAAAGTTTTGTCAAGATACTCAGTTGCACTTCTTGTATACTTTAACGCTTCTTTTAAACAAGAACTAGCTCCTGGAGAGGGTGCCATAGAAAACTCAATGCCTTCTCCTCTCAAATCTACGACGCCTAATATTAATCGTCTCATTTTTTTATCTATTATCTGAGGCCTTATTCCGCCACCTTCTTTATAAAATTTTATATCATTATATTTTAAACTTGGGATTATTTTATTTACTTCTTCTTTAAGAAAATAATATTTTCCCAAATCCGGTATAGAATAAATAAAGTTCTTTTCAACTATTTTTTGTATATCCTTATCCTCTGATATATTAATTAAACTCTCAACAGTTTCTTTGTCAAGACCCATTGCCTTTATGTACTTATAAGTTGACATCACATTAGTGTGTTCTAAAAATGGGACTATATTTACAGTTGGCCCATATCTTGTTATTTTCTTATTTGCAATATCAGCATCAGCATGTACCGCTGCAAAAGGTATCCCTCCTTTTTGAACTCTGTAAACCTTTCCTTTAATTACATTTCTAGAATAATAAAAATTACCTGCTACTGAAAGCATAGATAAATCCTTTCCATAACCTAATTTTTTTGCAAAGTATAAGCCATATCCTCCAGCAGCAAAAACAACAAATTTTCCTTTATATGTTGATTTTTCAGTCCTTACAAAATAAAAACCATTTTTCCTTTCAATATCTATTGCTTCTTCTTTTAATCTCAATTTTATATTTTTCTTATTTTTTAAAGCAGACTCAACAAATGAAGTTGATAATAAACCAAAGTTTACTATATGTCCCTCTTTAGAATAAGCCGCAATTATCTCTTCATTAGGGCTTCTTCCCTTAATTATATTCGGTTCAACTTTTAATATCTCCTTAGATTTTATAACTTTAATACTTGGGAAAAGAGAGATAAACTTTTCATCGTACCTTTTTATTATATTTTCTACTTCTTCATTACCTACCCCAAGAACCATTTTCTGTACTTGCTTTATTAAATTATCTTTTTTAATTTTTTGTGTATACTTCAAAATTAGATGAGAAGCAGTTCTAGTTTCTATTATTTTTTCTGTATTATAATTTGTTTCAATATCTCCTACATGTAATGTTTGACTATTACTTTGACTATCAGAAGAACCCTCTCCTATTTTTCTCTTTTCTATTAATAATATGTTTTTAATATCTGTAAACTCAGAAAGCATGTATAACAATGATGTACCTATGACTCCCCCTCCTACAATTATTACATCATATTCATTTTCCATTTAAATACAATTATACCATAAACTAAGTCTATATTTAAATCTTACTTTTTATAATTTGTCTCAAAATATTTTACTATTAATTAATAACTTAAATAAAACATTATTATTTAAAGTTTAGGTATCTATTATTTTTATGTGTTAATATGGGAAAAGTTAACAAAAAATTAAATGTTAAGGTAAAAGGTCTTGAAGGTGTTATAGCAGGGCAAACTAATATTTCTTATATTGATGGAATAAAAGGTAAATTATTTTATAGAGGTTACTCTATAGAGGACATAGCTCAAAATTGTAGTTTTGAAGAAACGTCCTATCTTTTAATATATGGTAAGCTTCCTAACAAAACTGAACTTAAAAATTTTGCTGAAAAACTTAAACGAAAAAGATCCCTCCCACAACATACAATAAAAATGTTACATACATTTACTAAAAACATGAACTCTATGGAAGCATTAAGAACGGTAGTTAGTTCATTATCTTCTAATGACAAAGATCCAAGAGTATCTTCATATAATGAAAAATTAGACATTGGGTTATCAATAATTGCAAAGATGCCTACTATAGTTGCTTATCATTACCGAATAAAAAATTCACTGGATCCGATACCTCCAAATTCAAAGTTATCTCACGCAGAAAATTTTTTATACATGTTAACTGGGAAAATTCCTGAGTCTGAAGGTGCAGAAGTTCTTGATAAAGACTTTGTTCTTCATGCAGAACACGGATTTAATGCATCATCTTTTTCAGTAAGAGTAACAGTCTCAACATTAAGTGATGTTCATTCAGCGTATACTACTGGAATCGGTACATTAAAGGGTCCGCTGCATGGCGGCGCAGCAACAGAAGTACTTTTAATGCTTAAAAGTATTAAAAAACCAGAAAATGTAACTTCTTACGTAGATAAAATACTATTATCACATGGCCGTGTAATGGGTTATGGCCATAGAATTTACAAAACATATGATCCCAGAGCAAAAATACTTAAAAAAATGGCTGAAAAATTAAGCATAAAAAACAACAACACAACATTTTTTGAAATAGGTCAAAAACTAGAAGTTATAATGTCTGATAAAAAGAAAATATACCCAAATGTTGATTTTTATTCAGCAATAGTTTACCATAATCTTAACCTTACACATGAGTTATACTCTCCAATATTTGCAATAGCAAGAAGTTCAGGATGGTTGGCACATATATTAGAACAGTATACTAATAATAGATTGATAAGGCCGCTTGAGGAGTACACCGGATCTATGAACCTTAAGTTTATACCAATATCAAAAAGAAAGTAGTTTTATGAAAAAATATACTATAAGTGTTATATCTGGAGATGGAATAGGCCCAGAGGTTGTAAACTCAGCTATCTCATGTATCGATGCAGTTTCGCATAAGTTTAATTTTTCAATAAAATGGGAGAAGGTGCCGGCAGGCGAAGAGGCATTAAATGAGTATGGATCACTTCTTCCAGAAGAAACATTAACTTCAATTAAAAAAAATAAAGTTGCTTTGAAAGGACCGATAACTACTCCTTTAGGTAAAGGTTTCCGAAGTGTTAATGTAGATCTTAGGAAAAAATTAGAACTTTTTGCAAATTTAAGACCATCAAAAAATATACCAGGTGTAAAGAGTAGATTTTCAAATGTAAATTTAATAGTTATACGAGAAAACACAGAAGATCTTTATTCTGGCATAGAGTTCAAAGATACTTCCCAGTTATCAAAAAAATTAATACATCTTGTTGAGAACAACTCATCACTAAAGATACCAAAAGGCAGTGCAATTGCATTAAAAACAATTTCAAAATCAGCTACAAAAAGAATAGCTGAGTTTGCATTTTTATATGCGCAAAAAAATAAAAGGAAAAAGATAACAATAATACACAAATCGAACATTTTAAAGTATACTGATGGCCTTTTTGTAAGCGAATCAGAAAATGTATCAAAAAAATTTAATTCTATAATCTGCGACAACTTAGTTGTAGATAATGCATGTTCCAAATTAGTATCAAGACCTGAACTTTTTGATATTTTATTATGCCCTAATTTATATGGTGACATAATCTCTGATTTATGTTCTGGTCTTGTCGGTGGTCTTGGAGTTTCACCAAGCGCAAATATAGGTAATAAAGCAGCAGTTTTCGAACCTGTACATGGTTCTGCTCCAAAACATTCTGGTCTTAATGACGTTAATCCTTCAGCAGCTATACTTTCTGGAGCAATGCTTCTGAATCATTTAAACCAAACTGCCGCATCAAAAGCTCTAGAACTTGCTGTTTATTCTGTACTAAAGGAAAAAACACATGTTACCTATGATATTAATCCTAAAGCTCCAGCTTCAACTACTGAAATGACCAATGCAATTATTCAAAAAATAAAAAAGGTGAAAAAATGACACTAGCAGAAGATATTAGCGAGTATGCAAATACGCTATCCTATAATGAAATTCCTAGTAAAACGATAAAAATAGCTATAGATTCTGTAATAGATACTTTTGGCTGTGCACTAGGAGCTCAAAAAGCTACACCAGTTATCATCGCAAAGAAGACCATTAAAAAAAGTAAAGAAGGAGCATCTATTCTATGCTCAAATGAAAAAGCTACCTCTGAAGATGCGGGTTTTGTAAATGGGATAATGTCTAGATATCTAGATTATAACGATTCTTTTGAATCAAAGGAATTTGCGCATCCTAGCGATAACATACTACCTTTATTTGCAGTAGCCGAGGAGTACGATAGAACAGGCAAAGACCTAATTCTTGCAATAGTCCTAGCCTACGAAGTACAGTGTCGTCTTTCTAAAGCCGCGAGCTTATGGAAAAGAGGTTGGGATCACACTAGCTATGGCTTAGTAAGCGTCGCAACTGCATCATCAATTTTAATGGACTCTGGAATAAAAAAGACAACACAAGCTATAAACATAGCCTTAAACTCTCATATAGCCATGAGACAGGTTCGTGCAGGAGAGCTTTCAATGTGGAAAGCAATATCATTTCCAAATGCAGCTAAGGATGCAATATTCTCTGCAAAATTAGCAAGCAATGGCATTACCGGTCCTTCTCCAATCTTTGAAGGAGAAATGGGTTTCTGGAAACAAGTAACAGGTAAGTTTACTTTAAATACAAAATCATTCGGGAACAAAAAGAATCCATTTTTAATAAATGAGCGAATAACAAAGTTTTACCCTGCAGAGATACGTTCTCAAAGCGCAATAACAGCAGCAATAACTGCTAAAAAAGAGTTAGAAAATATTAATGATATCAAAAAAATAGAGATACTTACTACAGAAAGTGGTTACAAAGTTTTAGGAAAGGATAAAGAAAAATGGAGCCCAAAAACAAAAGAGACTGCAGATCATAGCCTTCCTTTCATTGTTTGTTCTGCCTTGATTTATGGTAAGATAACTCCTGATTCTTACTCTCAAAAAAGATTATCTGATGATAAAATCAAAAGACTTCTTAAATTAACAACTGTTAAAGAAAAAAAAGAGTTAACTGCAAAGTATCCATCTTGTATATCTAATGAAGTAAAAATAACTACAAATACAAAAACAGTTGACAAAACAGTTTATTATCAAAAAGGCCATCCTAAAAATCCAATGAGCAAAGAAGAGTTAGAACAAAAATTCATGGAACTTGCTTCAGTATCATTGAGTAAAGAAAAATCAATTGTTTTATTAAATGAACTACATAATCTTGAAAGTATTAAAAAGATATCCTGTCTATTTGATTTATGTATGTGATTTTATGGAAAAAAGAGCATTTGATTTTCTCAATATATATGAACTACCAAAAAAACCAAGAAAAAAAGGAATAATAGAGATTCGTGGCCCTTATTACTCATCTATAACTTATGACTACTTAAAAGGTCTTCTTCATGACTGGAGTGATTATTTCGATGGGTATAAATTTGCAGGTGGTTCAGAACGTTTTCTCTCAAGAAAAACAGTAAAAGATATTCTCGATGCATGTCATGATCATGATGTTTATGTATCTACTGGGGGTTTTGTCGAGCGTATAATTGTGCAAGGTCCAAAAGCAGTTGATCAATACATAAAAGAGTGCAAGTCATTAGGTTTTGATGTTGTCGAGGTATCTAGTGGTTTTGTGGATATATCATTAAAAGATAAAGTGGAGATAGTTAAACAGGTTCAGAAAATGGGGATGAAAGCAAAACCTGAGGTCTCATTTATGTATGATGCAGGCGGAGGTACCCATAGGGTAGGTTATGAAGGAGAGATGAAAATGCGCAGAATAGACGATGTAATCTCCGAATTATCCGCACATATTAAAGCTGGCGTAGATGTAATAATGATTGAGTCAGAAGGCCTTACTGAAGATCTTCCTCCAAACAAATGGCGTTTAGATCTAATTAAAAAAATAACAAATGAGTTTGGTTTTGACAAATTCATGTTTGAAGCATCAGATCCTCCGGTATTCAAATGGTATCTTAAAAAGTTCGGCAGAGATGTAAATCTTTTCATAGATTACTCACAGTTAGTAGAATTTAACGCTTGGCGTGCAGGACTTTGGGGAGACGAAGATATTTGGAAAGGCAAAAAGTTTAGTTATAAACCTAGTAAATAACTCTATGTGAAAGAATGAAAAACTCAAAAAATAAAAATAAAAACATAAATGATGCATCAATAAATGCAGAGTTTGATTGGGAACTTTATCCAGAAACCGAGAAGTTTCTTATTTCAATAATAGATGAGTTTCTTTCAAAAAACAAATTTGCAGCTGAATTATCTAAAAAAATGTCTTTACAAACATCTACAAAGTTTTTTAACTGGGTAGATTACGTAGTAATTCCAGAAAGCAAAGTAAAAGAATCAAATCTTTTAAAACTCGGTTTTAGCAAATTTATACCTACAGATAAAAAGTGCGAATCAGGAAAGCCTTTCAAACACAGCAGATCCTACTTCTTTCCAGTTATACTAGGGAAGAAAAATGAAACTGAAGTTGCATTAAAACCAGAAGAACTTGACAGTTTTATACAAGCTATTGGTATTAAAACAAATATTCAAGGTAAACCCTTTTCACGTTTTAGGAAAGCAGTTATCTCTAAAGAAGGAAAGTACACTTTATCAGCTGTAGAAAGACGAGGATATAATGGTTTCTCAATTGATTCAAAAAACAATACTGATGATACTTTACAATACCTAAATGTCTTGAGTATGTTCTTTTCAAGACAACGTTACTTTAAAAATGACAATGAAGGAATAAAATTTACTGAAAAACTTATCTCTTCAGCACTTTCAGTATTAAATAATGCAAGAGTATCCGACGCGTTTTTTAGATCTGAGAGGAGTTACTGGCAAAGAAGAAATTTAGCTGGGCAGATACAAAAAGCTAGACAAGATAGATTGGGTTTAGGCTGGGGGAATCAAGATCATCACACATATCGTTCTTCAAGACAAAACTTTTCAGAAATGATTCACATTTTTGAGTTAATGGGATATAAATGTAGAGAAAAATATTATGCAGGCGATAAAGCACATTGGGGTGCACAGATAATGGAGCATGATGTTTGCGATATAGTTGTATTTACAGATGTGGATCTTTATTCTGAAGAAACAGATATTGATTTTCCACATGAGGGTTTAGTGCAAAAGCAAACATTGGGAACAGTTGGTTTGTGGGTAGGTCTTCACGGCGAAAGTATACTTCAAGCAGGAATGCATCATTTAGAAGCAAGATTTGATTTTAATGATTTAAAAGATCAGTTACCGAAGTTCGGTGTAAATGTAATGCCACCATTTTCTAACTTCGAGTTCTTAAAACAAGCATTTACTGCAGGTGAGGTCTGGAGTGTAGAAAAATCAAGACTGGACTTACTACTTTCTAACTCATCAATAACCAAAGAACAGTATGATAATTTTATGAAAAATGGTGCCATAGGTAGCCATATGGAGAATCTCGAGAGAACAAAGGGATTTAAAGGCTTTAATAAAAGTTCAGTTACAAAAATTATAAGAGCAACAGATCCTAGACTGCAAGAATCATCAATGGCATGAAAAAAGCTTCAGTGTTTACAATGCAAAATAAAAAGTTACATATTTTAGTAAATAATCCAGAGTACTTTGATGAAGAAGCAATGAAAATACTCAATAGTATTGGAAATGTAACTGCAAAAAATATGACAAACAAGGAACTCTTGAAAAAAATAAACCTTTTTGATATACTAGTTATACGTGTAGATACAAAACTTACAAAAGAAATACTAGATAAAGCAACAAATTTAAAGTTAATAGGTTCTGCAACCACCGGTCTTAATCACATAGACATAAACTACGCAAAAAAGAAAAAAATAAAGATATTAAATCTTCACGGTACACATACCTTGCCAACTGCACAACACACAATTGCTTTAATGCTATCTCTTTCACGTAATATTCCTTGGGCATTTGAAAGTCTTAAAAATGGGAAATGGGAGAGATACAGGTTTATAGGAACTCAATTAGACGAAAAAACTCTTGGGATAATTGGCCTCGGAAGAATAGGCTCACAGGTCGCAAAGTATGCAAAGGCATTTGGAATGAATGTAATAGCGTATGATCCATTTATTAAAAAAAATAAATCAGTTTCGTTGGTCTCATTAAATACTCTTTTAAAAACATCCGACATAATATCCCTTCATCCTATGCTTACAGAGTCATCAAGAAATATGTTACAATTAAAACAATTAAAGTTAATGAAAAGAACAGCATTTTTAATTAATACCTCTAGAGGTGAGGTTATAAACTCAAAAGATCTTCTTGTAGCTTTGAAAAAGCATGTAATATCTGGTGCTGCTCTTGATGTTTTTCCTGAAGAACCTTTTCTTAAAAAAGGCAATAGATTTGTAAGTTATGCACAGAAAAATAAAAATCTTATAATAACACCACACATAGGTGCATCAACAAAAGAAGCAGTTCATATGGCAGGGTTCGAGATAGCAATGAAGATCAAAAAAGAATTAAAATTATAATAATTAAAAAGCAAAATAATTTAATATAGTATACTCAATAAATTTTAGTGGTTAAATGGGCTATAAAGGAGACGTATTGATTGTTTTAGGAGTTTTACTAATTGTTGTAGCATTTTTTATGGGCTATGGTCTTTATAACTCTGCAAGTAACTATTCATTATTACAATCATCAAATAAGATATCTGGGAATAATATTACAAACTCTTTCAACAGTTTAGCAAATGACATATCGACAGTACTAACCGGTCCCACTTATGAAGTAATACAAATAATAATTCTATTCTTATTTGCAAGTATAGGTTACAAAATAGCTGATCTAGGTATACGTTTGAATTCTATAACTCTTGATTTTACAACTACTGTTGAAGAAAAACAAAAAAACAAGAAATAAGAAAAATTAAAACAAAAAATAAGTGTTTTAGCAGCAGGCCTGTCTATTTTCAGAGAAATCAAAAGTAGTTTCTGAAGTTATTTTACAAACTCCTAATGGTTGAACATTTACCACATCAAACTCTATGTTAATTCCTAGCACAGGCATACTTATTTTATCTCCTTCTATAACTCCTTTATTTACCAACCTCTCTCTAAAGTATCTTTGCCAGTCTATCGGTACAGGTATAGTGTGAGGTATCTTTCCTTTAGGTCTAACTATTACTTCGTTAGCATCAAAGACCTGTGGCTTTGTTAAAGTTATCTCTTCACCTAGTATTATCCCTAAGTTATCTCTAGTTCTTTTGTCTAATCTTACATAATTAGATTTTGAGTCTTTATTGTAACCTTCTATTACAGTTGCAACAGCTTTTTTATCATTAAAACTTAACTCTACTATATCTCCTGGGACTACATTAAGTTTTTTCTGAATGGTTTTTGTTAAAGGAACAACGCCTAAGTTGTTATCTCTATACATACCTTCTGCAACTATTGCAGCAAACTCTCCAGTAATATTCTTTTTAATTTTTTTATCTGGTCGTTTCATTCTCACACCACTTTAATTTAATCATTAAAATATAAATATTGGAAGCAATTGTTAGTATATCAAAAGTACCTACGAGCAGTTTTTATTTCTTTACTTTTAATAGGTATATGATTAAAAATGATACTTGAAAACTCCACCTCATTTACGAATGAGATGAAAATTAACTGGGCATATAAGGTATTGAAATGAAGCATATTACGCATAACATTAACTCAACTCCATTGATCCAAGGAAGTTCACACCTTTTATGTGTGAGATGATCTATATGTCAAACGAAACTGTTATAAATAAAATTTTAAATCATGTCTTGAAGGAGATAAAACCCTCTGATAAAGAGTACAAAGACACAATACTTAAAATAAACTTGATTATATCCTCTTTAAAAGAAATTGTTCCAAAAGACGTCGAGATAAAGGTTACCGGATCAGTTTCAAGAGGAACAAATTTAAAAGGCAACTCAGACATAGATATCTTCTTACTTTTTAAAACAGGTACCACAAAAGATTATTTAGAAAAGATGGGTTTAAAATATGGCAAGGCTCTTGTAAAAAATAAATCCGATTCATATAGTATAAAATATGCTGAACATCCTTATGTGAGGGTTTTTCTAAAGTCTTTAAATATAAAAGCTGATATAGTTCCAGCATTAAAAATTGAGAACGCAGAACAACTTGCTACAGCTGTAGACAGAACACCTTTGCATACAATTTTCATAAATGAAAAATTAAATGAAAAACAAAAAGATCAAGTACGTTTGTTAAAGTACTTTTTAAAAAATCACTCCTTATATGGTGCTGAAACAAAAACTTCTGGTTTTTCCGGTTACCTGTGCGAGGTGCTTATCTATCATTTTGGCACCTTCTTAAATGTACTGAGGTGGAGTTCTAATTTATCTAATAATGTAGTAATCCTTCTTAATAATAAAGAAGACGATAAAGCAACATTGAGTGAAAATGAGCTGATCAAAAAATTTAATTCTGAGTTTATAGTTGTAGATCCAATTGATAAAAATAGAAATGTTGCTGCTGTTCTATCAAAAGAATCAATCTCACGTTTCATAGTAGTTTCAAGAAAATTTCTAGAAGCACCATCTTTGGATTACTTCTATGGTCTTAAATATTCAAATGCAAAATTGAAAAATTACTTGAAAACATTTATTGAAAAAAGTGGTTTGGATATCTTTTCTCTAACTGTAAATCTTCCTGACAAAAGCGAGGAGATACTTTGGCCGCAGCTTAAAAAATCTTCTACAATAATAGAGGAGCATTTAAAGAAAAATGAGTTTGACATTTATCTTTCATTACAATTCATATCAGATAAAAAAGGGGTCATTGTACTTCTAGCTCCAAAACAAGAGAAGAGAACCAGAATGTTTAAGGGACCTGGTGTTATCAATAAAAAAGGAACTGAACAGTTTATGTCGTCTCATTCAAAAACACTTGGTTTTACATTTTTAGATTCGCGAATCTATTCGTTAGACTATGTATATTATAAAAATATTTCAGAAGCATTGAGCTCAATAAAAAAGAATAGACAACTATACTTTCACAAAGACATTAATTTATCTAATATAAAAATATCAAAAAACAAGTTTTCTAGTAAAATTACCAATGAGATAGCTTACGAGTTAATGAAAAAATTTTACATTTAATCTTTGTTGATATAAAATGAATAATCAAAGAATTGCCGAGATTTTTAATGAAATTGCAGATATGTTGGAGCTATCAAAAGACTCTAATATTTTTGAGATTAGGGCTTATAAAAAAGCAGCACTTACTATTGAATCTTTATCGGAGGATGTATCTGAAATAATTGAAAAAGATGGGATTGAGGGCTTAACCGAGTTAAATGGAATAGGCAAGGCTCTCGCAGAAAAGATAAACGAGTTTATTAAAACTGGAAAAATTAAAAAGTATGAAGAACTCAAAAAAATATATCCTATTGATTTTAAAAATCTTACACGAATACAAGGTCTTGGGCCTAAAAGGGCATACTCTCTTTATAAAAATCTGAATGTCAGTAACATCGAAGATTTAAAAAAAGTATTAAGCGAAAAAAAAATACAAACACTTCCTGGTTTTGGGAAAAAAAGTGAAGAAGAATTAGAAAATGGGATAAAACTTCTTGAGTCTTCAAAAGGCAGAATACTTTTAGGGAAGGCGCTCCCAGAAGCTGAGTTGATAATTAAAAAATTGAAATCATCCGGATTTGTTGAAAAGGTTGTACTTGCCGGTTCTACTAGAAGAATGAAAGAAACAGTCGGAGATTTAGATATTCTTGTAATCTCCATAACTCCTGAAAAAGTTATGGATTTTATTACAAAGTTACCTGAAGTGGAAAAGACAATCGCTAAGGGCATAACAAAAACAACAGTTTGGCTTAAGATAGGCATAAGTTGTGACATACGCGTTGTTCCAAAAGAAAGTTTTGGCGCAGCACAACAATACTTTATAGGAAGTAAGGATCATAATGTGAAGGTACGTCAGATTGCAGTTAAAAAAGGTTATAAATTAAATGAGTATGGTTTATACGATTTAAAGGGTAAAATAATAGCTAATGAAGATGAAAGCAATATTTATGAAAAACTAGGCATGCAGTACCCTGAACCAGAAATGCGTGAAAATAGAGGAGAGATTGAGCTTGCAAAAGAAAATAAACTTCCAAAGCTAATTCGAATTGATGACATACTAGGGGATTTACATATCCACTCAAAATACAGTGATGGACTTAATACTATAGAAGAGATGGCAATAGCAGCCGCAAGTTTAGGCAGATCCTATATTGGGATGACTGATCACTCAAAATCGGAGTATGTAGCTAACGGTATGGATGAAAAACGTGTCCTTAGATATTTCGATGAGATAGACAAAATAAATGAAAAATTAAAAAATAAAATTAAGATATTGAAAAGCGCAGAAACAGACATTTTAAAGGATGGTTCCTTAGATTTTTCAGATAAAGTTTTAGAAAAGATGGATTATGTACTAGCAAGTATCCATACAAACTTAAATATGAATAGACAAGACATGACAAAAAGAATACTCACTGCAATAAACTCCTACAAAATAAATATAATTGCACATCCTACAGCTCGTTTAATAAATCAAAGACAGCCGATTGAGTTTGATCTTGATAAAGTTTTTCAAGCGGCTAAAGATAATAATGTAGTTTTAGAAATTAACTCATACCCTGAAAGATTAGATTTAAATGATGAAAATATATTAAGGGCAAAGGAGTTCAATCTACTATTTTCGATAAATACGGATTCTCATAGAACCTCTAACCTGGAGTTACTAAGGTATGGTATTGGTATGGCAAAACGCGGATGGTTAATTAAGAAAGACGTAATTAATACATTGCCATATGAAAATTTAATTAAATTATTCAAAAAATAACTGATTTTTTATTTACCTGCGTTAATTATAGTTCCTACTACTTTATTTCCTAATACTGCATCACTCAATCTTCCTATTTTTTGTAAATTTACAATTTGACAAATAGCTCCTGTTTCTTTTGATATATTGTATAAATATGAGACCTTGCTCTTCATTCCTCCAGTAACATCAATTTTTGTTGATTTTCCAGAGTAATTCAATACCTGATCTATATTATTTTTATTTACATTCTCAATAAGTTTTGCATCTGAACTTAATTTCGGATCCTTGTCAAATATACCATCAACATCAGTCCCTATAATTAATTTATTTGGTTTTATTTTATTAGATAATGCTCTGAATACCTCTTCTGTAGAGGCAATACAAACTCCTTGTTTATTATCTAATACTACATCACCATATGTCATGGGCAAAAATCCTAAATCAAAAGCTTTTTCAATAGGGGAGGTATCCCAATCGAAGATCCTACCACCTTCAGCCAAAGAAGCTGTAGATGGTGAAAAAGAAAAAGGTGATAATCCTTCTTCAATTGCACACTCTATTACTATTCTATGCAATTTTGCAGCTGCATTCTGGGTTACTGCTGCTCCATAGGTGCTGTTTTTTTCTATAAGTCCTAAATTAACTTTGTATTTATGTGCAGGAACATGCGCAAAAGAACCGCTTCCATGTCCAATCAAAACCCTTTTTTTATCTAAACAAGGTTTTATTTCTTTTAATAAACGTTTTATCTCTTCTTTTTTTGCAGTTCCCTCCTTATTTATATCAGTTATCGCACTCCCTCCTATTTTAATAAATACAGTATCCATCACTTCATCTTTTTTGGAGTCAATGTACTCTCGTTTAATAAAGACTCATCTTTAGAAAGTATTCTAGGTCCTGCTCCTTGATGAGACTCAAGTATTTTTTTAATTCCTTTAACACCTTTCAAAGAATCTAGAACCTCATCTCTATGTTCCTCTGTAGTTATTATATGTGCATTTGGTCCCGCATCAAATGTATAACCTGCAATGTACTTTTCATTTTTCTGTGAGTCGTTTAACTCATGAATATTATAAATTATCTCTTTAGACGAGTCATTGAGATACATTATCGGTGGCCATGTATCAAGCATAGTCGCATGCATATTGTTGCTATCCTTCATTATTATTCTAGAAAGAAGGTCTATGTCCTTATTCTTGATAGCCTTTTCAATCTCTTCTATATTTCTTTCAGCAAAAGCAGGCCTTTCTTTATAAAGAGTGCTTGTTTTTACTGTTGCCTCATGGCCTATACTTGATGATATCTTTTTAGTTCCTGAGTCTACTATTGCTATTATATCTATGAGCTCTTTCCAATGTTCCTTCTTGAATATTTGTTCAGCGTATGAGTCAGTACCATCATCTCTACTTCCTTTATGCCATTTAACTATGCCTCCATATAAACTTCTACATGCGCTTCCACTTATCTGCCTTGCCATTATTGAAAGTTCTTTGGTATTCATTTTCAAAGAAAGTGCTTCATTCAGTGCTATTACCAATGCAGCAGCACCAGAAGCGCTTGATGCTATCCCTGCTCCAGACGGAAAGTTGTTCTCTGAAACAATTAATGCATGATAGTTAATTTTAGAAAGTGATCTCATTTTATTTAATATTGCATTCATATACCTTGATTTTTCAGACACTTCTTTAGCGAGTATACTATCTTCAACTCCGTTTATAAAAATAGTATCTTTTTTAATTTTACTAGAAAAGAAAACGCTTGTGGTGGTTTTTACAGTTTCATCCAGTGTCATACTAATACTTGAGTTGTTTGGTGTATTAAGGCCTGTATAATCTCGTTTACCCCAGTACTTAATAAAAGCTATGTTTGGGGTCGCTATACTTGTTACAATATTTGTTTCAGTCATATCTTCACTGTTATACATTAATGATATTATATACTTGATATAATTAATATAATTAAATACTATTTAATTAATACATTGGCAAATTAAATAACTTTCGTTGTTGATGCTGTGTTCAATAATTCAGATTAAATAAATCGCAATTATGTCTCGCAACAATTAGATACAAAATCTTATAAATATTTATATTATATACCTTTTATGGTTTTGGAATGGCAGTTACAAAAAATAATCAGTCACCTCCTCTAATTAATCCTGAAATTAATCCTGAAATAAAAGAAGCAGGCAGACTTGGATATAATGGTACAGCAGTCTGGATAGGCGGTTCTATAATTTTAGAAGTAATTTTCGTGGCAATTAATATTGCATTTTCGGTACCTATATTTTCATTATTAGTTCAGGGTATCCTTTCAATTATGGTTACATCTATAGGACTTTCTATTATAACCTCCGGAGTCCAGAAATTATCTGTAGTTTACAAAGATCCTTCAATAAAAAAGAACTTTATGATAAGTTCCGGAATGATTATATTAACCTTAATGGTATCTACTTTTTTTAATGTTTATGAAGCAATTAATTCTTATAATTATACTAATTTCGGAAGCACATTTACAGCAACTTCTAGTAGTACACCTGAATTGTATATAATTGCTTTAGTCTTAGGCTTTATACTTTCTATAGTATCTTATCTATTCATGTATAACTCTTACAATAAAATCTCAAAGCTTACTGGCAAAAATGAGTTTTATACTGCAGGAATTATCCTATTAATAGGTGCATTTCTCAGTATAATTATAATAGGCGACATATTAATTTTAATAGGCGCTGCATATGCTGGTAGTACGTGGTATAAACTTAAGAGCGGCGAAGACGTTTCATCTCCAAAATCAAAATCAAAAACAACAAAAAGCACTTTAGTAATGGCCATGAACCAATCAAATCAAACATCAAGTATCTCTACTTCTAAACAAATAATTACCGACGCAGGTAGGCTTGGCTATTCAGGATCCTTAATCTGGATTTTAGGAAGTATTATAATAACTGTAATATTTCTTGCATTCGATTTTTTTCTTCCATATACTCTTACCCAGTTATATGGTCCTTTCTACATAATTCAAATAGCCGCTTCATTTATTATTCTATTTATCGGTTTAATCTTTATTTCAAAAGGCGTAAAAAATCTTTCTATTTTTTATAAGAATAATGAAATATACCGTAATTTTATTATATCAATGGTAATTATATTGGCTTCATTAATATTAATTCCTATTATTGATTATGCCATAGTAAATCAGGCAGGACTTGGATCTCTTTTTAACCTTGCATCTTCTAATAGTACTGCTTATAATATATCCTCCACTCCTAGTACTTTATCCTTTTCTAATATTTTTTTAATACCTATACTTTTAATAGCAATATCATTAGTAATATTATTATTAGGTTACGCCTTCATTTATCTTTCATACAAAAAGATATCAAAACTTACGGGTATTACTGAATTCAACACTGGGGCTTTGATTATGATACTTGGAGTAGTTTTAAGTGTAGTAAGTATTGGGAACATAGTAATACTTATCGGTTTAATATATGCTGGTCTTGGTTGGAATAAACTTAAAAATGGAACAGCAGTAAATAATCCGATAATACCCTCTAAAAAGAAGGTAAAAGATAATGAAATGAAATAAGTCGTTTATACAGTTTCACTAAAAACCATTCGGTGTAAACTTAATTTTATCTAATAATAAATAAAAAAAAGTTTCTTATACTGTTATTATCTCATACCCTTTTTCTGAGATATCTACTTTTATACATGAAAAGCCCTCATTCTCGAGTTCTTCTTCAAGTTTTTTATCATACTCCTCAAGAAGGGCTATGGCAATTCCTCCACCGCCTCCTCCGCTTAGCTTTGCTCCGTGAGCATTATGCTTTTTTGCTATATCTACTGCGTTATCTAAACCTTTGCTAGATACCTCTAGCTGTTTTAGCAGTTCATGATCCTTATACATTAGTGTACCTAGTTCCTTCATTCTGTTGTTTGCAAGAGCCTCTAAGCCCTTAATCGAGCACTCATTAATTTCTTCTAATATCTTTTCTGTGTGATTTTTATTTTCCTTTAAGAGCTCTGTTACTTTCCCTACTGTTTGTGATGTAGGTTTTTTTGGTCCTGTATTTATAATTAAAAACTTAGGCGATGTGTTAAAGTAATGTCTTATGAAGCCCTTTTGATTGCTAAAGCTTACATATCCTCCATAATAAGCTGTGCTAACATCTATTCTTCCAGCTCCTTCATTCCTATGCGATACTCTTTCACCATCACGTGCAAGCTCTATTGCATCTGTATCATTAAGATTGATATTAGCTAGTTTGCATAAAAGCATTGTAAATGCTACGTAGCATGAAGCACTGCTAGCCAGTCCGCTTTGTTTTGGTATCTTTGAGCTTATTACTATACATCCATTATTTGGTATAGCTCCAGCTCCATACTTTTTATAGAAAGTAGCTGCTATGGTAAGATAAGGCAGCATAGTTTCATCGATGTGTGAGTATTTTTTAATATACTCATCTAAGCTTGCTCTTTTTTCATATAACTCAGAAAGCTCGTTTAGCATTACCTTTTCAACTAATATCTTTTTGTTGTAATCCTTAAGTTCAATCTCAAGTCCTTCTTTTTGATTTGAGTTTATGAATGAAGCAGTAGCATAAAGCTTCAATGCAACTGCAACTGCTGTTTTTCCATGCACTACTGCATGCTCCCCTAACAACTTAACTACGCAAGGAGCATTAACAACTATACTTTCCATCTTTTCACATTATTTCTTACTTTCTTAAGATATCCTTACTTATATTTGTATATACTTTATTAGTTGTATAATCCTTGATATATACATATAAATCTGTCCAACCACTCATTCTTGCAACTGCTCTTGCGTCTAAATTTTCTTTATTCTTCAATGCTCTATCCGCACCATTTTTTAATAAAATTGTAATATCCCTTCTTCTTCCGTATCTTGCAGCATACATCAAAGCTGACCAACCCTCTTTATCTAAAAAGTTTATACCTTTTTTACCTATCTTGTTTGAACAAATTTCAGTTGTACACTCTGTATTTCCATTCTTAGCAGAGTACATTAATGGAGATACGCCATTTTTGTCACATACTAAAGGATCAGCCTTCAAAGCCAAAGATAATTTAATAAGATTTAAATCTCCTCTTTCAGAGGCATAACTCAATATCGTTCTACCTTCTTTATCTACTTCGTTGATAAGTATTTGTTTAATATTATCTCTAATTAGTTGTTTAACAATATCGAACTCTCCTTTTCTTGCAAAATAAACAACTCCACTACTCAATATTTTTTCCACAGTCCTCCACATTATAACTTTATATAAAAAGAGTTAAAGAACTTGTGTATATATACGTTTAAATATTAATTATTTAAATTAAAATTTATTTTTATTTTATATTCTATTTAATTACTATATAATATGTAAATTTTTTAATATTTTTTAATATATGAAAATATTAGAAAATACTAGTTAAGTATAAATATCTAAAAACTTTAATAAAATTTCGATTTTATGGAAAAAACCCAAAAAACCGAAATCCAAAAAACCGAAATCAAACCTAGAACAATAACTGAAAATAAAACAACCACTGAAGATAAAATTAAAGAAGAACAGAGAGTGAGTTTGTTGAAAGGAATTTTCTCAAGTAGAACTAATCCTACTATTAGCGATTTAACATTTGTCGCTTCTTCAGACTTAAATTCTGGAGTTATGGATAGGATATATAGTTTCGCATTATTGCAAACACCTAACGTAAGAACTAAACTAGCACTATCTTTATTAGAAAACATAAACATAACCTCACAACTTGCGGATAATATGCGTAACAACGAAAATCTAGATCCTATCGTAAGAAAAATGGCAAAAGAAATATTGGAAAAAAGAAGAAAGCATCATTAAATACTTAAATAACTTTTTTTATTTTTTTTATTTATTTAAAATTTTAAATTTTAAAATGTTTATTTTATAAATTTATTTTATAAATATACTCACAAAAATATCCTATTTTAATAATAAAAAACTATGTTGCTATATATTGGGATGAAAGACGGTTCAATATTTGTCAGTAATATATAAATTATAATTTATGAATATATTTATATTAAATACTTAACATATCTCGAGATTTGGTAATTTAATGAATGTTTTGGTAAAAAAATCTGAAAAAGAAATAAGAGAAGAAGTTGTATCTGCTACCATTAGCCTTTATTCAAAAGGTCTAAACTCTACATTATCCGGTAATGTAAGTGCAAGACTAAGCGAAAATACAATGTTGCTCACTCCTACCGGTAGTACTGGAATACTAAAGGGTAGTATAAGACCTGACCAGTTAAGCATTGTAACATTAGATGGTGAGTTAATAAGCGGACCTAAAAATTCTTCCGAATGGCGGATACATGTAAAGATATACAAAGAAATGCCAAAAATAAATGCAATAGTTCATCCTCACCCTATCGATTCAATTTTCTTTGCAATGAACAATGACATCTCTAAAACTCCTTTAATTCCTGAGATATTTGTAGAGTTGGGTGAAGCTAAATATTATTTAGGTTCTAGTAAAGCTCCTTATGTTGGCATTTCAAAAGGCACTTCAGGGTCGCAAGAACTTGCTGACGATGTTTTTTCAGAGATAAAAAGAAAAGAAGTCTCAATAGTTATAATGGAAGGACATGGTACAGTTGCAATAGGTACAAATATGGCTGAAGCATTAGGCAGAGCTGAACAATTAGAGTATTACGCAAAGATAAGCAATATGAAACTTGCTCAAAAAAGATAAATAAATTATTAAAATATTTTTTTCATTTTTAAAATTTATTTTTTTTAAATTTTGTTTTATAACTAAAAAAACAAGCATTTAAGAATGCTTGTATTAAAAAATAGAAAAGTATATATATAACTTGATTCTAATCAATTTGTGATTTGGTATTAATCTAAAGGGTTTTGATGTGGAGATCAACCCTAAATTATTAATTTTCATCTACAGAAAACAAAAAATATCAAATTTATATTACATTTAAATGTTTGGAAAACCGTGGAGGTAAATTTAATGGAGAATAAAGGAATTTTGAAGAATAAAGGAATATTTTTAGTAATGGCTCTTATGAGCATAATGTTCATTGGCTTTGTAAGCGCTAATTCAGTTTTATTTAGTTCTAACAGTCCAATCTCTAACTCATTTGAAGTTGGTCAAACCGTAAGCGGTATGATATCAATCTCCGGAAGCGCAATAACCGGAATTAATTCTTTTGCACCTCCAAATCTAACATTTACATCAAATTCTCCTGATGTAAATACTGCAATAGAAACTTGTAACGCAAAAGGTTATTCAACATCTCCAACCTTCGTATCAAACACAGTTACTTTTTATTGTCCAGTAACATTTACAACTTCTGGAAGTTATAATGCAGTGGTTTCTTATAAATTCAATGATTCTACTACAACATCTAATACAGTATCAAACACTATCGATTTTTATGTAAATCCTGCACCTTCCATATCATTTAACTTATATCCATCACCATATCCAAACTCAACAAGTAACATATTCGATGAAGGTCAAACAGTAACTGCACAAATCTCATATCTTGGAACACCTGAAGAATTGAGTATATCAAATCTTATGTTTAAATCTGCTTCATCTGATTTATTCTCTTTAAATTCAAATGGTTGTTCAGTTATTCATACTATAATAATATGTCCTATAACTTTTAATTCAGTAAACTTCGCAACGCCATCTACCATAACTGCTTACTACACAGATGAATACGGTGTTTCTACATCTAACACAATATCATTGACCGTTGATCCACTATCAATATCTGCAACACCTACAAATCAGAATTTAGATGTAGGTCAAAATTCATTAATAGCATTGAATATTAATGAAGCAAGTGGTTCAGATAACAGGTATGTAATAAGCAATTCATTATCTTATAATGGAGCTAATATAATCTCTAACTCTATATTAACAAACTCGTCTCCAACAAACTACATATTTACTCCAAATCAACCTGGAACATACAACGCAATTTTTACTATTACTGATACAACTACTCATTACTCTGTATCTACTTCATCAAACTGGACAGTATACTCTAAACCCGTTGTAAACATAGCAGTAAGCAATGCATTAAACTCTGATAATTCTTACTCAACAGACGCGGGACAGTTTCTTACATTCCATATTTCATCAACAGGTGGCACTGGCGCTCCGATAAAAGTATACTTAAATTGCGATCCAACAAGCATAGGTACATTCTTAGATTGTTATGGTTCTAATTTTTATTTTGATTCTACTTCACATGGTCCTTACGCACTTGTGTTATTAAACAGTGTAAATGGATTTTCTAACACAATTTCATTACAAACTATCAACTCTCCTGCTAGCGATGTAAATATTACTGGCACATTTAAAGATACAGGAACCTCATCTTCTGGAACTCCAAAAGAATTTGGTCTTAATCAGATAAACTTCAATACAGTTCAAACATTATTCGGAACACCTACTCCAACAACTTCAAATACTGTACTAGATCAAGGTCAGTTTACTTATATCTCAACAATAGGCGCTGGTCAAGGTGGTGTACTTCCATATATATGGACTTGGTTTAATTCGTATAACAACAGTGCATATTCAAAAACTTCAACTACAATATGTCCAACAAACTCTGGAAAATCAACAACTACAAATACAAATATTCTAACTGCAACTTGTGGATTCCAAACCTCAACATCAACTTCACCTGGCAGTTACAACTTCAAAGTTAATACTACTGACGCAGCTAACTTCTCACTTTTCTCAGATCCAGTTTTGGTTACAGTTAACAAAGCACTTTCTATTTCCGCATCTGCATCTAACACTCAAATAGATGTGGGACAAAGTTCATTATTAACAAATATAACTGAAGGAGGAACAGGGCCTTACTCCTATCAATGGTCAGAAGAAACCCCAGGCACAAATACATTTACTAATATAACTGGTGCTACATCAGCTACTTATAACTTTGTAACTACTCCTACAACATCAATAGGCACATATAATTTTGAGCTTTTTGTAAAGGATAGCGCAACAACTCCAGTAACAAAAACATCAACACCAGTATCAATTATAGTGAATCCAGATCCTACTGTATCAATAACACCAAAAACAAATACAATAATGGATGTTGGTCAATCAGTTACATTCACAGCAACTGCAACTTCTGGAACACCACCATACTCATATCAATGGTACTCAATAAGCGGCGGTTCAAACACAATTATACCGGGATCTACTTCATCTACCTACAAATATACTCCAGATCAAAGTACAGCAATAAGTCTGGGTGTTAAAATAACAGATAATGCAAACTTTATTACATACAGTACAAACATAGCTAATATAACTGTATACTCTATGCCAACTATCAGCGTACAATCTCCATCAAACACATTTATGGACGTAGGCCAATCTACAACATTGGTATCATCTGTTTCAAAAGGTACAGGTAAGTTTTCATATTTGTGGACAGTGTCTCCACCAGGTAGTTTAATTCCATCCTGTTCTGGACTCGTATCTAGCGATTCAAATACTATAATATATACTCCATCAAGCGATACATCTTGTACTGCACAAGTAGCTGTAACAGATATAGGTACATCTAGCTACGCAACACCAGTAATTACAGTAACTGGAATATTTACTCCAATAACAGTATATCCAACACCAACACTTTCAGAATTAACTCCAAGCAACGCAATAATAGATCTAGGTCAGTCTGAAACCTTCAATGTAATAATAAACGGAGGAAGCAACAAAGACATGTCATTAGCATTATATCAATCACCAGAGAACAATGTTATAGGAAACGGAGTTACTGGTGCTGGAGATGGTGTTCAAACATTTCCAAATTTTGTACCATCATTATCAGAAAATACATTCTATGTTAATGGTCTTGACGCAGGAGTAACTACACCATTCGATATTCCACCTACAAATTTAATACACATACAAATAAATCCTAAATTAAGTTCTACAATTTCAGCAAGTAATGACTCTATAGCTCCTAATCAAGAATCAACATTAACAAGTAGCATAACTGGTGGAACACAACCATACTCATATCAATGGTATATGGAAACACCTGGAACAACAAACTTTGTTCCTATCAACGGCGGAACTTCAAATACTTTTAATTTCAACTTAAACTCAATGACCTCTTCTGGAAATTATGAGTTTATTTTATCAACTACAGATAGTGCATCAACACCAGAAACAGTCAACTCAATAAGCACTTCGATTACAGTAACTCAAGCCTTTACATCACCAAAATTAGTTCTAGACATAAACGCTAGTATTAAAAATGATCCTGACAGCGGTAATATAGGTTACTGGGCTTTGGATAATATTACAAGAAACATACAAGTTTGGCAAACAACATTGAGAACTCCAACAACATACAACTCTTACACATCAAACATAATTGACAATGGCATAGCAACTACATTTGCGGGCGCAGTTAGTCCAGGAAGTTTAACTCCATACGAAACAAAAGAACCATATAATGGAGTAGCTACATTAAAAGGATTTGATCAAATAACATTTACTGGAACGTTTACTCCAGGTTCTTATCCTGTTTATACAAATGGCCAACAAGTAGCATCATTTAACAACGAAGGAACTGCTTCATATATACTTTTAGGCAACTATTCTAATCAAGGTAAATCTGCGTACACTCCAGCTTCAACATTTAATCATTATCTAAACGAGTACTTTACATTAGAACCATCAACAGGTTATAACTTCCAAATATGGGGTGATACATATACTTACTCAGTATATCCTCCAGGCAATCAAGTAATGACAGACAATAGCATATCAAACCCTGCAGTAACTGGCGATATAATAACATATCAAGTACCTACAGTAACTATGTCATTAGCTAACGCAGAAATTATTGATTATGGTCAAACTGAGTCATACTCTGCCAGCATATATAATGGAATAGGAAACTTCCCTAATACAATTTTATATCAATACGGTTCAAATACAATACCAACAACAATAGACTGTTCAAGATCCTTACTCGGAGTAGGTTGTTCTGGAGCAGGTACATTCATACCTATAAATTCAGTTAACATAGGTGCCAATGGCTTAGGAAATATAAATGGAAATACAGTTTCATTTGGATCTTTTACGCCATCAATCGGAACAGATACATACTTTGTATCTGCTTTTGACGGTGGAACATCCCCTCCTAACACATACTCATTCATATCAAACACAAATACAATATATGTCTATCCAGATCCAACAGTTACAACTAATATAAACAAACCAACATCTTTGGACTTAGGAAGCAGTATAACAGTATCTGCAGTAACATCTGGAGGAACTGGTAAGTTCTCTTACTCATGGAGTACTACTGGAACATGTCCTGGATTTACTTCATCTACAAGTAACTCATTTACATACACACCAACTGGAGTAACAAATAACTGTGTAATTAATGTATTAGTCACTGATATTGGAGTATCTCCTAATGCCTCACCATCTGAGTATTCAGTAGCAACAGCATCAACACAAACAATAACAGTCAATCCAGCATTATCCTCACCTCCAGTTTTAGTTAGTGGTAAAAGTTTTGATCAAGGAGAAACAGTAGAAATAACAACCGGTTCGGTACAAGGCGGAACACCACCTTATACTTACAACTTCCAAGTAGAGAATAAGAACCTATCAAAATTATTTTTCACATGTACACAAATAGCATCTGGAGTATGTACATTTACAGCAACTCAAACGGGAATTTATAATGGTACTTTATCCATAACAGACAGCGCAACAATACCATCTACTGTATACAACTCAATTCCATCTTATGCAGTAAATCCTGATTTCGGATTAGAAGGAGCTTCAACTTCCACAAATACTTTAATTGATTCTCAAATAACTCCAGTGCTAATCACTGCAAATATAATAGGAGAAGGTGGAACACCACCTTATACTTATGACTTTACAGTTCAAAATGCAACAACAGGTAAAACAGTTTTCACCGAACAAACTCAAAACTCAATGCTAGGAAATAGTATAGTGTTTAATCCACCAAATAATGGTATTTACCAAGCAACAGCAATTATATATGATAATGCAACTCCTCAAGAATATATACAGTCCTCATACTCAAAAGCGTTCTTAGTAGGTTCTGCTGGCGCACCAACAGCTGTAATAACACCTTCTAAGTATGTAGTTGATAGTGGTTACACCGACAATCTAACTGCACAAGTCTTTGGAGGCGTAGGTCCATTTAATGTTGAGTTCTATAACATATCTGGCCAAAAGCAAATAGGTTCTAATGTAACTATACAATCACCTGGAGGATCTAACTCAATAAGTTTCACTACAAACACTTCGTATTCATTAGGTCTAAGTTTTAAGATAATAGTTACAGATGAACACACAGGTGTAACATTCAACTCACTTCCAAAAGAAGTAATAATAAACCCTGCATTAGGTTCAAACCTTACATTATCAAACTCAACAATTGATATTGGACAACCGACTGTATTATCAGCAACAATACATGGAGGAACACCACCATACTCATTCACATATGAGATAAATGGCACAACTGCAGGAGAAAACAGCAATGTAATGGCAACCGATTCATCAAATGTATTAATCCCAACAATAAACACATTTGTATTATCTGGAAATATTATAACAAAACCTGGTACATACCCTATAAATGTTCTCGTTCAAGATATTGCAGGTGGTTCAGAAGTATTATCAAATACATTAGTAGTGAATCCTGCAATGGAACCTACGATATTAAGTATAACTCCAAACTCATTAACTACTGCACAATCAGTATCACTTTCAAGTACGAGCGAAACATACGGAACGTCACCTTATCTGTATAACTTTGAAATAATAAATACAACTACAAACACAATACTCGTTTCTTCAGGTTATCAAACATCAAATACCTTTACTTCTTCAGCATCAAAACTAAAAGGAGGAAACAACGCAGTTGTTATAGTTAAGGATTCAGCAGGAACAACATCAACTTCAAATGTAATAAACTTTAATGTAAGTCAAGCAACTACTACAACAACCACAACACCACAAAACACCGGAGGATCTCCAGGAGGAGGTGGTGGCGGTGGAGGAGCTTCAGGCGGAGGAGGCGCAGGAGGTGGAACACCACATCCAACAGTGCTTAACTTCACTAATGCAACAGATACAGGTTATGGGGTAACAAACTTTGCAGTTCCTGCTACAACTTCAGTCACTAAATTCAATGCAACATTTAACTTGCTTATGAACTTCATCTCACCAACGCAGGTAGGAGTATCAATAAATGGAAATCCATACACACTGCAGCTTAAAAACCAATCTGTATCAATAGGTACGATAGATGGCAATGCATATTATGTAGAGTTATCTGCAATATCATACTTGCCATTGCAGAACACAGCAACAATTTACCTATACACCTCTACACCAAAGAGCCCTAACACAAACACAAAGTCTTCAAACAACACAGTTAATCCAAATACGCCATCGAACGTAACAACAAAATCAAATGTAACAAACAACACAAAATCTGTCAACACAACAGTTAATACAACATCAATAAAAACTACAACAAAACAAAATACAACATCAAACACATCTAATCAATCTGCACAAACAAATAATACAAATACAACACAAGGTACTGCACCAACAAACATCAATGACAACTCTGGTTTGTACACCGCATTAGGAGCAATAATAGTAATCATAATAATTCTAGGTATACTTTACTACTTCTTTAGTAGTAAAAAGGTACCAATAAAGAATAAAAAATGATTAATATTTAATAGTTTATTTTCTTTTATTTTTAATTTTTAAAATTTTACTATTTAATTTTTTTCCAAGCAAAACCTTATATATCTGATTAATTAAAGATAATTGTGGATATTGGGTTTACTCAATAATATTTTAGGTTGTAAGATGAAATCGAATATATTTTTTATGTCTGTTTTGACGAGCATTTTTGTAATGTTTGTCTTTTTGTTTAATGTTGGTTATGTAGGAGCTGCTTCTGTAGTTTCTCCTAACGTAGTGCCATCAAATGTTTTATACTATGTTCCAATAACTGTAACAGCTAATGGTCCAGTAGTCGCTAACGCACAAGTAATGTTTACCTTCCTAAAAAATAACTATTTAAGTTATGAAAGTCACAACCTACAAAATATAGAATTCTTTTACTCAAATGGAACTATAATTCCATCTTGGCTTGAAGGAGAATCTCTTAGTCCTTCATTAAGCTCTTTATCCGTATCCTACTGGTTAAAAATAGTAAATCCAAACTTCTTACCTTCAACAGGATCTACAAATACTGTTTATATGGGATTTGGTTCAACATCAACAAACTTCTTTAATGGTAATACAGTTGGTGAATCACCTATACTATCATCATCTTATGGAGAGTATGATAACGGAGCAAACGTTTTCAGTTATTATCAATCATTCGGAGGTTTATCTGGAAACTCTTTGCCTACCGGATGGACAAGTGTTAATAATAAAACAGGTGGCCAGACAAGCGGTTTAGCTTTAAATACAACTGTCGTAAATAATCCTTCAAATACAGTAATTTATGTTTCTGGAAATGAAAATGGTTGCGGTTGTGGTATCTTTGAAAACGCGTTACCATCAATGAGTCCTGGAAACACAATAGAATGGTATGGTAATATATTCAATAATCAGCCAGCAGGTACCTTTGCAGGTTTAGAATCAATTCCATCTGGACTTCCTGTTCCTTTATATACTTGGAACTACGAAACCGGCGATGGAACAACAAAACAAAATATAGCTGCGTTTAGTTTAGGTGAGTACTTAACAACTCCAAATCAACCTGGAAACTTATCAACAGGTCCTTATCTAGACGGTGGTCAACTTACTTCATTTACAGATTCAAATACAAATAAAATATACGGAATACAGATAAACTCAGCAACATCTTTCAATGCGCTTGTTAATTACATTAGTTATGGTCAAGATACCTCTGAAAGTTTAGGATCTCCTTCATTGTTCGTGTTTTCAGTTGGACTTAACCCAGCAGGCGTAGTTCATTCATCACCTCAAAGTATATACTGGTTAAGAACAAGAACAAATACTAAAATGCCTACACTTTCATTCGGTTCTGTATATCCATCTCCAATGGAAGCAAATATAGTAGAATCACCAACATTAGTATACGATGGATCTACAATTTCACTAAATGCAACTGTATCAGGGGGAGTATCTCCTTATACATACAACTTTATAATATACAATGCAACCTCTGGTAATGTATTAATTAATACGCCTACGGGACAAAATAACAATACACTTGCTAATCCAATAAAGATATCTAATACTGGAAATTATTTAGCACAAGTCGAAGTAACAGACTCAAGTTATCCAGCAAATCAAGTTGTGTACTCTGCAAATGTTCCATTCAATGCAATTCCATTTAATGGAATAGTTATAACAACAAATACGCCTATCATAGATTTTGGTCAAACAGTATATCTTACTGTAAACGACATAAATCCATTGAATAATGGTAAAAACAACAACTTCGATTTATTCATAAACGGAAATAACATTAATTCCGGTGCTTCATACTCAAACTTTCCAATATCAAATACAGTAGTTCCAACAACAACCGGCAACATAGTATACACTGCTCATGGAATTATGGTATCACCTTTTGAGTATCCTACATTCTCGAATAGTGTTGTAGTTACTGTAAATCCAGCATTAAGTATTTCAGCAGCAAACTCTGGATCATCAATAACTACTGGTTCTAGTGAGACATTAACAGCTACAGTTTCTGGAGGAACACAACCATACTCATATCAATGGTACTCAATAAGCGGTAGTTCAAACACAATTATATCTGGAGCAACTTCAAGTACATATACTCCAAGCACATCAACAACCGGAAGCTTCAGTTTTGGAGTAAATGTAATAGATGCAGCAAATGCAGTAGCATATAGTAATCCTATATCCTTTACAGTAACATCTCCTCCTACAACTACCGTCAGCAGTGGAGGATTTATTCCAACTGGAGGTCCAGCACCAACAACATCATTAACAACAATTCCTCCTGCAGTACCACCATCAACAACACCTCCGACAACAACTACAAAAACTATTGTAAATACACAGCCTTCTAATACACTAAATACAAACACAACGAACAAAACAAAAACATCAACAAACGCATTAAACACAACAAACAAAACAAAGAACGTAACTCCTGTAGTCACAACTACCGTGGCAAAGGTAGTAAACAATACGGGTTTCCCATGGTGGATTATTTTATTAATAATCATAATCATAGTCCTGTTATTGTTGTACTGGTACATGAGAAAGAAAAAACACGCAAAGCATCATTCTGCAAAGCATAACTCCTAATTAATTGGATTTTATTTTTTTTATTTAGTATTTTTCTTATTTTTTCTTATTTTTTACTTTTAATCTATATATAAAATTTATTAGAATAATTTTTATTCAAGCAAATTAATAAAATACTTTATATTAAATTTACCTTATGCATAAAAATAAAATTAAGAAAAAGGAGGTCCATGGCCAATCAGCAATGGAGTACTTGATGACATATGGTTGGTCAATTCTTATAGTTGCTATTGCTCTTGTTGCACTATTTGAGCTAGGCTACTTCAACGCAAATAACTTTTCACCAAGTGCTTGTTTATCACAAGTAGGATTTTTATGCACTAATCCAATTTTAAACTCTACTGGTAATCTTACTCTTACTGTTGGAAATAACGGCGGCCAAGATCTTGTCATAACGGGTTTGGGCTGTTCAAATTCTTCAACAGTACCAACAACATACTCTCCTGTTTTACTTACATTAGGACAAGCTCAATCAAAACAAATTACTTTTGAGTGCCAATTAAATTCACAAAGTATTGGTTCTTCATTCAAAGGATCACTTTGGCTTCAATTAAATAATGGTCAACAAGAAATGTTAGGCACAGTATCTGCTACTGCATCAACAGGTACGCCTGTCGGTCAACCTGGTAGCAATGGCAACGGTATTTTTTATTTAGTCAATACTGAAGGTGGGAATTCTGATTTCGGAAATATAATAAAAATAAATATAAATAACGGAACTATACTTAGTGCTATAGATTCGCAGAAATCACCATTTGATGATGATCCAGTCGGTATAGCTTTATCTGGTTCATATGCATATGTTTCAAATAAATATGGTGAAAATATTCCTGTAATAAATATAAATACAAATCAAGTAATTAATAATATCACATCGTCTTCTTTTGGTAATTTATATGGTATTGCAATGTCTGGCAATTATATTTACGTTTTAAACAGGTACGGAAATCAAGGAGCTGGAAACATTTTAATAATAAATAAAGCAACTAATCAAATAGTAAATAGTATTTCATCATCATCTTTTCATTATCCTTTTAGTATTGCTACATCGAATCAATACTCTTACGTGGTAAATAGATTAGCTGACAATGTAATTATTTTAAATAATGAAACAAATACTATAATTGGTAGTATTACTTCACCTTTTTTCGATTCACCTACTGGAATTGCTGTATCTGGTAATTATGCATATCTACTAAACTCAAATGGAGGTTCAGAATCTACTGGAAATCTACTAATAATCAATACTGCAACAAATACAGTTGTAAACAGCATCTCTTCTCCTGATTTTTATTATCCAGATGGCATTTCAATATCTGGTCAATATGCGTATGTATCAAATTTTCAATCAGGACCTTCAGGATCTTCGGCAACAACTAGTAATATTATAATAATAAATATACCAACAAACACAGTTGTTGGTAGTATATCTTCAAATTCTTTAACAGTCGGTTCTACTGGAATCGCTATCTCTGGTAATACAGGATATATCGCAAATATTAATGGAGGTTCTTATAATACTGGAAATATTTTAATATTTAATACTCAAAGTAATAGTATTTTTGGAAATATAGGGCCATTAGATCAATTAAACAGTCCTACTAGCATAACTATCGAAGGATCAACTGCTTATTTGTCAGGATCTTTTGCAGATAATAACAACATCTATGTCATAAACCTCCTTAATAACAATATTAAAACAATTGAATCTTCATTTTTAGACGATACGATGTCAATTGCATCGGATAATGGAAATCTCTATGTAACAAATTATAAAGGAGGAACTTATGGGGATGGTAATGTTATCATATTAAATTCTAGTACTTATACTCCAGTAAATTCTATTGACTCTCAGTTATTTTTTAATCCGACTGGGGTAGCAATATCTGGCCAATACATGTATGTGTTAAATCAATATGGTAACGGAGGTACAAATGGTAACTTATTAATAATAAATACAAAAACAAATCAAATAATAAAAAGTATTGATTCACAATTATTTCAAAATCCAATAAGTATTACTATTAATTCTAATTATGCTTATATCGTAAATCAGTATGGTGGTATTTCTAACTCCGGAAACATTATAATAATGAATATTTCTACAGATCAATTTACCAATAATGGCATATCAAGTCCATTCTTTTCTCCAAAGCAAATTGTAATATCTGGTACCTATGGTTACGTAACAACAACGTCAACAAATCCAGGTAATATTGTTATTATTAATACAACTACCGATCAAATAATAAATTCATTAACTGAAAATTATTTTGATTTTCCTTTTGGAATAACTTCATCTTAATTGTTTAGTATTTTTCCAATAGTTTATTATTTTTATATTCCAAAGTAATATTATGTGGTTTTTTAAGAAAAATTCTCCGACACCACCAGAGGAGGAATATACATTAAGTAATTTAACACCATTACTTATATCTTTATTAGATACATCACTTAATGAGTTTTACTCAAGCTGTAGTGGTTTTGTTACTTTATTTAACAACTCAAAAAAAGAGTTTATTGAAGAGTGCAAAGTTCTTGAAAAGTACAATGGAGAACCAAATGTAGAGGACATGTGGGCTCCTAATATAAACTCAATTAAAACACAAAAAAATTCATATACAAAAACATTAATCCGAATACTTGAAAAAGAGTACGAAAGCACATTTGATACACAATATGGGAAATACAAGGCTGAGCTTTCAATAATGGATGATACAATAGGGGAGATGCTTCGTATCAACAGTATGTTCAAGGTTGTTGTCCTTTCTTACTCTAACGAGTTAAATAAGTTCAAAAAAATATTTGCAAATATGGAAAAATCAAGAGATAAATTGAGATTATCTATTGACACAATACAACCTGAATATAAAAAATACGAAGAGATAAGAAATAAAATAGAAAACCTTTATGGTATGATTGAAGAAGATAAATTAATGGATAGTAACATATCCTCAATAAATTCAGAGTTAAGTGTATTATTGACAAAAGATGAGTTGTCAACAAAGGAAAAATTAAAAAATATCCTTAATGAAAAAAATGAAGAGTTATCATCAGCAAAGGAAAAAATACACAACATGAAGGTAAAAATTTCTAGTTCTCTTATGCAATTAGAAAGAGCCGCAAGAAAGATGGACTACTCATATAAGGGTAAAAGAAGCCTTGTATCATTTATTGAAAATCCTGAAGAAAACTTTAATGATGAATCAGACTATAAGGACTTCGAAAAGTTACTGGATGATATGGTTTCTTTGCTAAATATGGATAAAATACAGATAAAAGGAAAAGAGGCAATTTTTCCAAGTATACAAAAATTAAAAACATCTGAATTTAGAGATCAAATTAAACAGCTTTCTGAGTTGAATGAACAAAAGAAATTTTTATTTGACGAAATAAACAACTTAGAAAATGAAGTTTTATCTAAAGAATCAAAGTCTAAAATCATTCAGGAAAAAGAAAAGGAAAAACAACAGATGTTTTTGAGAAAAGAGCAGTTAAAACAACTTACAACCTCAACTAAATCAGAATTAATTGAGTTATTTCTAAAATACTATAATAGAAAAATAAAAGTTATCGGAGAATAGTAAAACTTATAAGTATTAATAATGTAGTAAAGTATTATGAATAAACTAAGAGATATGGAGTACTTTGAGAAGTGGCTTATTCTCGGGATATTAATAGGTATAGCTGCAGGTATAGGCGCTACTATTTTCTACTTTGCAATAAAGTTTTCAGAGTCATTTTTCTTAGGAAATATCTTAGGAATGTCTATTCCATTACCTGCTGGCGAAGCTGTAGTTCAAACAAATTATACATTTTCAGTAGCTAATTACCTCTTAATACCAATAGTACTAATTATTGGAGGTGCAATCTCAGGTTTTTTAGTTTATAAATTTGCCCCAGAAGCAGAAGGTCACGGAACCGATGCTGCAATCAATGCATTTCATAATAAAGATGGAAAGATTAGACCAAGAGTTCCTTTAATAAAAACAATAGCTTCTGCTATAACAATAGGTTCAGGTGGCAGTGCAGGAAGAGAGGGTCCTACTGCACAGATAGCTGCAGGTATCGGTTCATATTTAGTAGATTTTTTCAGATTAAGCGATGAGGATAGAAGAACAGCCGTAGTTGTTGGTATAGGTTCTGGAATAGGAACAATCTTCAAGGCACCGATAGGTGGTGCTATTTTTGCAATTGAGGTTCCATATAAAAGAGACTTTGAAACTAGGGCAATATTTCCGGCGATAGTAGCAAGTGCAGTCGGTTACTCAATCTTTGGTTCTATAGTTGGCTTTACACCAATTTTTGGTTATCTTACCACTACATTTGATCCGTTGAGATTGCCATTTTACGCAATATTGGGCCTAATTGCTGGTTTACTAGCTATATTCTATATCTGGTTCTTCTATAAAGTCCATGATGGTTTCAAAAAATTAAAGATAAGCAACTACTACAAGCCAATCCTAGGTGCAGCTGTAGCTGGGGTCATTGCCTTACTATTTCCAGAGATTATGTCAGTAGGTTACGGCTGGGTACAGCTTCTAATAAATAATAACGCACTAGCTATACCTACATTCGGTTTGCCCATACTCCTTATTCTAGTAATGTTACCAATAGCTAAGATAATAGCTACATCATTCACTATAGGTTCAGGAGGGAGCGGAGGCGTCTATGCTCCAGGAATCTTTGTAGGCGCCTCACTAGGTTTTGTTTATGCAATACTTCTACACTCATTACTTCCAGTACTGTTCCCTAGCGTAGCTCCTTTAGTAATAGTCGGAATGCTTGCCTTTTTCGGTGCTGCTGGAAAGGTCCCAATCTCAGTTCTTCTTATGGTCATAGAGATGACTGGAAGCTTACAGCTACTTCCTGCGGCTATGATTGCAGTTGCATTTTCATATCTCGCTTCTGGAAGCAAAACTATCTATAAATCTCAGGTTATGTCTAGGGAGTTCTCTCCAGCTCACTTAAGTGAATATAAAAAACCAATAATGCTATCGATGGATGTCAGTAGTATTCCATTAAGAGATGTCTCTATTAATAGGAAAACATCTCAAAAGAAGGTACTGGCATTAATGCGTTCTTTAAATGTTAGTTCATTGCCAATAGTTGAAAAAGGTATTTATTTAGGAAGTATAACGGCCTCAGAGCTAGCTAAAAATGGAATGCCCAACTCTAATTTATGGGTTGATGGAAGTAGGAAATCGTTAGACCCTAGCGATAGTATAGCAAAAGCCTTGAACTTCATGGCAAAAACTAACTCATTAACATTACCTGTAGAAAAAGATGGTAGATATTTAGGGAATATTTTCTTAAATGATATAATGAAGGCTTATGATTTACGAGCAAAGGTATTTACAAAAGACATTTAGTAATTAATGTCTTAATTTAAATGTGTGATGTAATGGACTTTAAAGAATACCAAAAAAATACAAAGAAAACTGCAATTTACCCAAATAATATGGAGGGTGGTTTTTATTATCCTGCATTAGGTTTAGCCGGAGAGGTAGGAGAGCTTCTAAATAAAATCAAGAAAATAGCTAGGGATAAAAAAACTCCGGATTTAGAGGATATAAAGGGCGAGATTGGAGATGTACTATGGTATTTATCACAATTATCAAATGAGTTTGGAATAGATTTAGAGCAGGTTGCAACTGAAAATATTAAAAAATTAGAAAGTAGACAGAAACGTGGAGTATTATCTGGAAATGGCGATAATAGATGAAAAAAGTAAATCCCTATTATCATAAAATAGACGAAAGAATAGAGTCATTGACTGACCTTATCTTTGGTCTTGCTTTATCAATAGGCGCTGTACTTCTTGCTTCTAACACAGTTACTAACAGTTCACAACTATTAAGTAATCTTTTAAGTTATGGCTTCGGTTTTTTTATTTTAGTATTTGTATGGTTTAGATATACCGCAATAATCTCAAGAATTAAATTCAGTACAAGAGCAATTGTTTTTCTAAACTTACTACTTTTATTTTTTGTATCATTAGAACCTTACTTATTCAATATAATGAAGTCCACAATCTCAAATTTATTGTTAAATACAATATCTTCATTATTTGCATTTGATATGGGAGCTATAATGCTTATACTCGCCATACTCACATTCATTGTAATCAAGCAAAAAGCAATTTCAAAATTGAATCATTATATTCAATTGGTAATTGCAAATGTAGTTGTTGCAGCAGTATTTTTTGTTTCAACGCTTCCGTTATTTTGGAATATTATTATATTTGGACTAGAGGCAAGATTCTTTGTATGGATATTTAGTTTTCCATTAACTTATTTAATATTTAGAATATCGAGTTCACGTTGATAAAATGAATACCTCAAATATCCGTATTAAAAATATAGAAAAAGAAGAACTTCTTAAAAATCTGAAGTTAGCTAAGGCCAGATTTCTAGGAAGCACATTAGAAAAACAATTAAGATTTAAAATAGATCAATCTGAGAAGTTCCAAAACAAAAATTCAAGCAATTTTAAGGGAAGTTCATGGTTAAGTATAAACTATAAAAATGGGGTTTCTACTATTGAAATAGAGGAAAGCGATTTTGAAGGAAAACAAAAGGACCATAATCTATTAAATGTAGATGATTTTCTACAAGCAACAAAGATGATTCTTACTATGATGCCTAAAAATGATTATGATTACTTAGAGATTTATAAAGAAATATACTGGTTTGAAGGAGCAACAATAGTAATTGAGGACATTCCAGCTTTAAAAACAACTGTGATCCTCTCAGGAAGTTCTAAAAAGAGTCTTCTTGAAGTAAAAAAGAAACTTAAGATAAACGGAACAATTGAACCTAATTTTAATCTTAATACAGTAGAGCGCTATTATACTGTAAGAGGAGTAGAGTATGATATAATAAAAACTGTATTAAAAAAGAAATTCCAAAATACACTTAAAAAACATATACCTAAAAAGTAATTTTTATATTTTTTTTAAAAAAATAAATTAAAACGTAAGTATTAAATATATGTTATCCTATATATTATATGATTTCTATGGACAAAAAAATAAAAATACTAGGAATAGTGGGCAGTTTAAGGAAGGATTCATTTAACAAGGCCTTGATGAATTATGCAATGTCTATTCATCTAAAAGATGCAGAGATTGAGCTTGCTGATATCTCTGAGATACCTATATTCAATCAGGATTTAGAATCATCTGTTCCTGAATCTGTAAAAACATTTAAATCAAAGATAAAGAACTCAAACGCTATTTTAATATCCACACCAGAATACAACTACTCAATACCTGGTGGACTTAAAAACGCAATAGACTGGGCATCTAGACCTTATGGTGATAACTCATTTGATGGTAAAATAGTTGGAATGATGTCTGGTTCAGGCGGGTATATGGGAGGAGCAAGAGCACAGTATCATCTAAGACAAGTATTTGTTTTTTTAAATATGCATCCGATAAACAAACCAGAGGTAATGGTACCTATGGTTCATCAAAAGATAAATGAAAATGGAATTTTAACAGATGAAACAACAAAAAAGAAAATAGAAGAGCTTTTACAAGCCTTAATCAATCATGCAAAAAAACTAACTGATTAAAGAATAGATTATTTTTTAATTTTTTGTTCTATTCTTATCAGTTCATTGTGCTTTGCAGTTCTTTCTCCACCTACTGTGCCTGTTTTTATGTATCCAATTCCCAAACCTACTGCTAAATGTGCAATGCTCGTATCTTCTGTCTCTCCACTTCTATGGGATATTACGCATTCATAATTATTTTGTTTTGCCAACATGACTGTATCTATCATATCTGACAATGTACCTATCTGATTTGGTTTTATTAATATTGCATTTCCTGATTTAAGAGAAATTCCTTTTTTAAGTCTTTCTTTATTTGTTACAAAAAGATCATCTCCCATTATCAATGTATTTTTACCTATCTTTTCAGTGAGCTTTGCAAATCCCTCAAAATCTTCTTCATCAAGAGGATCCTCAAGAATCTTTATATTAAATTGATTAGCTAACTGAGCTACAAAATCAATTTGTTCATCTGTACTCAACAACTTATCTTTATATTGGTACTTTGCATTATCATGGAACTCTGAAGCAGCTAAATCTACAGCTATTCCAATATCAACGCCTGTGCTTTCAGAAACATTTTTTATTGCATCAGAAAGCATCTGAAGTGCTTCCATATCTTTTAATGGAGCAACCCATGCCTTTTCATCTCCTAATCCTAATGACAATTCAGGAAACTTAGCCTTCAAAAGTTCTCCAACTTTTTTATGTACTTTGACATTTGCAAAAGCTGAACTTTCATAATCCTTTCCTGAAGATACAGCTAAAAATTCCTGCATAACTGTGCCATTTATTGCGTGTTTGCCTCCACCTATAATATTTCCTAAAGGCTTAGGTAATTTAAAGTTCTGATTGTTTTTGCCTATGTACTCAAAAAGCCAAAGATTTTGTGACTTTGCAGAAGCCTTAGCATATGCTAAAGAAGCCGCTATTGCAATGTTACCTCCTATATTGCTAAAGTTATTTGACATATCTATTTCGTGAAGTTTTTTATCAAAACTTTCTTGATCTGCTAACTCCATTCCAACAAGTTTACTTGAAACTTCTATATTAAACTTTGAAATTCCTTCGTCTATTTTGTTATTTGGGTAATCCTGTACCTCAAATTTTCCTTTGCTTGCACCACTAGGCGCAGCTGCCAGTCCTAATAATGTTCCACCATCATAAACCTCTACTTCTACTGTTGGATTTCCCCTAGAATCTATTATTTTTCTTGCAACTATCTTAGACATTTTTGGCATAAAATAACCTATCAATTTTCATATCTAATTTATATGAAAATAACTTAAATACTTTTGATTTTTTATGTTTATCTAAAATGCGTCAAGTATGTCCTTTAAACCATTATTTACGTCTTGATCAAGTGTAATTAAAAAGTCTTCTTTCAGAAGTTTTTCAGTTCTATTATCTCTAATTAACTTTTTAAGAAAAGAATCAAGTACACTATAATACATATGAATCTTCTGAGTAACTCTTCCTGATTCATGTTTTAAAGTTCTAAGTTGTTTTATAACTATCCTTCTGTTATCTTTAAATTTTTCTTTCTCTATCTTTAAATCAACAATACTTCCGTCATTTAAGAATACATCTGGGGTAATTTCAGAATTGTCTTTTAGTTTTTTAGAAGGCAGGGGTACATATATTTCTGCAAAGTTTGGAACTTCTCCATTACATGAGTTTACTAACTCCTCTCTTTGTAAATCTCCACAAAATACCATAAAATAATTTCTTCCGGAGATACAGTTGCTCCATTTTACAAGTTTCCTCTTTACATTACTTTTCCTTCTATCTGGATCTTTGACAGTAATCCTTTCTAACTCTAAAGCATGATATTCTACTACAGTTAACTTATTGTCTGTCATTAAATTAGTTACAAAATCTGGGAATATCACATCCCAATTTTTATTTTCATCTTGTTTAAATAATTTAAAATTTTCCCAACTAAAAGAAATTCCATTATTTACTAAAACCAATGCTGTTGTAATTTCAGGAGTCGAAACTATTCTTGAACGTTCCTTTTTATATGTATTAATTCTAACCAAATCTTCAAAATTTTCTACATATGTATCTTTAATATGTCTTACTACTGCATCTACTGTTCTTCCCCTTCCGTTTGATCTTACTATAACTGCAAGTTCAGCAGGGGTAACATTTAGATAAGATTGTACTAATTTAGGATCGTTTTTTCTTGCCAATAATCCACTATAAGGTCTTAATTTAAGGGTTTGGGTAACTCTGTCCATTCTATTCAGTTATACTTTGATTTTTTTGATATTTATACTTATATTGTTGTTAAAGATTATATTTATTGTCAAATACTCAAAAACCTTAATTTAAATACTTATTTACTGAATAAAAATTATGGAATTAAGTATTTCAGAAAATGTCAATGTTCAATTACAATCAATTATGACTGGAAGGGGCTGTATAATAGGTCAAAGTGGCTCTGGAAAGTCATTTTTAATGGGCATTGTAGCTGAAGGTATAGGAAGTAAAAGGCTTCCGTTCTGTATAATCGATACTGAAGGAGAATATGCATCATTAAAATCATCAATTCCTTATGTTTTAGTTGTTGGTGGGGAAAGTTCAGATATATCATTAGATGTTGATCTGCAGGATCTATTTACAAAATCTATACTTGACTCAATACCTATAGTATTAGATGTTTCAGAAGTTGTTAAAAAACAAGATTATGTTTATAAAGCATTAAGCACTCTCTATAAAGTTGAAGAAAAACTTAGAAAACCCTTTCTTGTTCTAATAGAAGAAGCCGATAAGTTCGCTCCACAAGTAGTCCATCAAAATATTAACATAATAGAAGAGCTCAGCGTTCGTGGTAGAAAGCGAGGCATAGGTCTACTTATAGCTACACAACGACCTAGTAATATAAGCAAAAATGTATTGTCTCAATGTTCATATGGGTTTATTGGAAAACTTACTATTGAAAATGATTTAAACGCAATAAGCCAACTTTTTAGTAGCAGATCTTATCTTGATGAAATAGTTAATTTAAAAACTGGGGAGTTCATGCCTTTTGGCATAGAATTCAAGGAAAAATTCAGGGTAAAACCCAGGACCTCTTTTCATATGGGCTCTACGCCTCAAATAAATGAGGATCAGCTTAATACAACTGTAGAACTTAACTCTATAATTAATGAATTAAATAATAAAAAAGTAATAAACAAATCAAATTTATCACAACAAGAATCTAAAGAAACAAAAACTAAATCTGAAAGTTCTAAATTAAAAAATATAACTTCAAAAATATTCTCATCAAATATCTCTGAAGATTCAGCAAGAGTTTTCGCTGAAAAATCAGCCCATAAAATTTTTGGTTTATTTGGTAAAAAAATAGAAAATGTCAGTGATATATCTATTAAATATCTTCCAGTAACATTATGTGATATTAGAATACCTACTATGAAAAAAAGAGAGTTTGAAGTTTATCAAATACCTCTTACAAAAGATGGAAATCTTATAAAAATATCTAATAAAATTACAGTTATTAAAACAAACTTAAATTACAAAAAGTTAACCTCTTCTGAGGAAAAACTTCTTTACTTAATAAAACTAGCAAAATCTATCAAAAAATCAGATTTATTTAAAAATCAGGATTTTAAACCAAGCACAATTACTCCATCAATACGTGGATTAATATCAAAAAATCTAATCACTATAAAAAATGATAAGTTATACTCAAAAACATTCTATGATTTTAACCTTAAAACAAAACTTTCAATAGAGACTACCAACATCCCTGAAAATAAATTGAGTGATTTATTTCTAAAACAAAATGAAATTGAATTATATCTAAAAACATTATTCCCCTGTTCTATTTTGGATAATATTTCAGAGGTTTATCTACCATTTTATGAAATAACATTAAAGCATAAAAATAAAATAAGAGTTTTTAAGGTAGACTCAATTTTTGGAAAAGAAATTCTTCAAAAATCCTTATAATTTTTGTTCTTTACCTCTTTCTTTTTTTCTTTCTCCACAAGTACAGCCACATATGCAATTTTCTTTACATACACAACCTCCAAAACATCCACACATGCAAGCTCCTCCACACTCACATCCTCCTCCTGCTCCTTGATTTGCTATAATCTCACCAATTATCTCTATTGTATATATTGATCACTAAAAAGCTATATAATACTATCAAATATCTAATATTTAAATTTTTAAACACAAATAGCTAGAAGTACCTCATTATTTACTGGCTACAAGATATCCTATAACTTATCTAACTACTTAAAAAATAATATAAAATAAATAAAAGAAAAAAACCAAACTGTTTTTCTTCAGAATAATCTCCAAACTTGTGATTCTATGAAGGTATATCCGATGTTACTGCAGAGGCTAATTCAGTTTGAGCTATTTGCTTTCCACTTACAAGTACAATGGTTGCATAATCTCCTTTATAACCCTCTAATGCTGTAAATGAAAATTGACCGCTAACAGAACTTGCATAGTTATAAGTCAATCCATTCATCGTTGCGTTTGTAACGTTATATTTACTTCCTAATAGTCCAAAAAACTTCAATGCTATTTTTGGAGTTGTACTTTTTACAATAATCTCTTCAATACTACTAATATTACCACTTGATGTAGTGTTTTTATAAATAACATTCCATTCTTCTGTTCCATTTTTCAAGTAGTTATAATATGTACTATATGTATTTGTAGTATTAGCTATACTTTTATTTAATTGAGCTGCAAATGCAGATCCGGTGGTTGTTGTAATCGAATAGTTTCCAGAAACACCTAACAAAGTTTGCATCTGGTTATTTGAAAGAACTACACTACTTGATGAGTTTTGCACAGTAGATGTATTTACAGTAGATGTATTAGTTGTCAAATTAGATGTCTTACTACTTGAGGTGTTTGCAATAACTGTGCTTTTTGCAGCACCACTACTATTGTTTGAAACAACCGTTGTAGCATTAGAAGTACTCTTATTGTTCAAAAGCAAGAATGCCCCTGCAATAATGACTACTATAATTATCACTCCAATTCCTATTATTCCTTTTGATTTCATGAAATCATCAATATCTTTCTTTACCAAACATATAAAAACCTATTTTTTAACAAATCCTAACTCAAAAGTTTTTTATATTTTCATATAGATATTAGTTAGGAGTGTTATTTAACTAAAATTTCATGTAATAAGTAATAACCTGGAGAGAATTCATTATGAAAAATAAGCCTATAATCATTATAATTAGAGATGGATGGGGATACAGAAAGGAAAAAGAGTTTAATGCTACTGAGATGGGTGAAAATCCTTATACAAGAATGCTTATGGAAAAATATCCTAATACCTTACTTGACGCTTCTGGAGAAGCCGTTGGTCTTCCTAAAGGTTATCAAGGCAACTCAGAAGTAGGGCATATGACTATAGGAGCCGGTAAAATATTTTTTCAATCACTCCCAAGAATTAATAAATCAATAGAAAGCGGTGAATTTTTTAAAAATCCAGAATTATCTAAGGCAATTGAAAATTGTAAAAAAAATAAAAGTACCTTTCATATACTCGGGTTATTACAAAAGGAAGGAGTACACGCACACATGGATCATTGTATCGCATTAATAGAATTATGTAAAAAAGAAAACATATCCGATGTGTTAATACACATAATATCTGATGGAAGAGACTCTCCAGTGGATCAAACTTTAAAAAATGTAAAAGAATTAGAAGAAATTATTAAAAAGATTGGAATTGGAAAGATAGCAACTATCTCCGGAAGATACTATGCAATGGATAGAGATAAAAAATGGGATAGAACTAAAGTCGCATTCGATTGTATACAAAACGGAATCACCGATATAATATTCGATAATATTGATAAGAGTATTGAAGAAAGTTATTCTAAGGGAGAAACTGATGAATTTTTAAAACCAAGAAAGGCAATATGGTATCAAGGAATTAAAAATAATGATAGCGTAGTCTTTTTCAATTTTAGAACTGATAGAACAAGACAACTTACTATGGCTTTAATAGAAGATAATTTTGAAGGTTGGGAAAGAAAACCCCTAAACATATTTTTTGTAGCAATGACGGAGTTCTATTCTCCAATGAATAATAGGGGTCACGTAGCTTTCCCTACCGAACCGGTTGTAAACCTTTTAGGGGAGGTACTTTCAAAAAATAATCTTAAACAGTTGAGAATAAGTGAAACTGAAAAGTATGCACATGTAACATTTTTCTTTAATGGTCAAATGGAAAAAGCGTATGAAGGCGAGGAAAGAATTTTAGTTCCTAGCCCAAAAGTTTCAACTTATGACCTTAAACCAGAGATGTCGGTTTATGAACTTGGAGATAGAATAGTAGAAGAGATTAAAAAACAAAAATATGATGTGATAATAACAAATCTAGTAAATGCAGATATGGTTGGTCATACGGGAGTTTGGGAGGCAATTCTTAAGGCAGTAAAGGCTGTAGATGATAATCTTAAAAAAATAACCCAAGCCGGTCTACAACAAAATGGAGTAATTTTAATATTGGGGGATCATGGTTGTATTGAAGAAAAAACCCCTGAACTCAAAACAAGTCATACTAAAAATAAAATACCATTTATAATGGTAAGCAATGATCAAAAATTACTTTCAGTAAAATTAAAAGAAGGAAGAGGTTTGCAAGATGTTGCACCTACTGTACTGAAGTTGCTTGAAATAAATCAACCGTTAGAGATGACCGGTGAGCCTCTTTTTTAACAAGAATAGCTACTTTTATTAACAAATAATGTAAAGTTTTCATTTTTGAATAAAACACTATCATTATATGTAGATATTGCATTTGGAGAAGTCCCAAAATAATTGAAAATTAACTTTGGATATTTCGAAGAATTTTTAATATAACCATATGGTGAAAATGCCGAAATATTATAATACCTCAAATATACCCAATCATTAGATATGATACTACAATTTTGAAGATTATAACTTTGGAGAATATTCTGATTTTGATTAAAAATTCTAAAAAAACTTAAGTTCGATACTCCAATCAAATTAGAAATATTTATTGAAATTAATATTATTGTTCCTACCATGCAAATTAATGAAAATGCGTATAATGTATAAACCGATAATTTATATTTTTTACGTGTATTCCCTTTTTCTTTTAATGTGGTGATATTTATCGCAATTAAAAGAGCTATTGATGTATATAGAAAATATGCATATCGTGTCTGATCAAATACGCTTTCATGAAAACCTAAAATAACAAACAAAATTAAAGATAGTATTGAAAATATTATTGTAATGAAATAGGCTCTTTCTTTTAAATAAAAATTTCTTATCTTATATATTGGTTTTTTTATCTTTTCCCTTAAGTTGTAATTTAATAAATTCTTTCTTTTTGCAATTGTTAGAATTATAATTCCAGGAATAAAGTTAATTATAATAATTAATAATGAAATAACAGACGGCATGCTTATCGGACTGCTCTCAAGAGATACACTTATTGAAGAAAAATAACTGTAAAAAAAGTTACCAAAAAAAGCGTAATTAAATATCAGCCATGGGAGAGTCACTAAGCCAAAACCTACATAGCTATATAATATTTTTTTCTTATCCGTTTGAAAAAGAAGCATCGGTAGAAATATTAACGCTGTGTATTTTGATAAACCTGCAAGACCAAGAAATATTCCTGAGTACCATTTCCCTTTTATCTGAAGACCCAATGCAAAAAGCATAAAAATTAAGGAAAGTATCTCCTCACTATTTACAAAAAATGGAAAACTAAATAGATATGGGAGTATTAATAATGACGATATAACCATAAACTCTATTTTCATTGATTTCGATATGTAAAAAATAGACACGAACAGAAAAATAACCATGAGCAATAGGTAAATAATTAGTGCATAATTGACACTTACTAAATCAATTATTGAAAATAAAATAATACTTAACGGAGCTCTGTAAATTTCGAAGTATAACTCCTTACTTTCCAATATACCAAACTTAATCGAGGTTTGATTATTTGAAATAATATTTGTTAAAAAATTAGTAAAATTTTTTGAAAGAATCGCTTTAGAGCTTAAAAAATGAGCAACGAAATCCCAACCAACACCATATGTATAATATAATTGTGTTATCACTACTCCAAATAGTACAAACAATAAAAGAGTTAGAACAAGTTTTTGATTATTCTGCATTTATCTACCTTAAAAAATATCGAGTTTTTGAACAATTTTTTCTAAATCAACATCTTCATTTTTTAGTAATGACTTATCTATATCCTTTAAGGATATTTTTTGATATTTTTCTTTAATCTGGTTTATTCTGTCAATTAATTTTTCAAAAAATAGTTTTTTAAGTTCTCCACTTAGTAATCTACCTTTTTTATAATCATCATAAATATCTTCTGATTCTTTTTTACTTAGGAAATAATTTTTTAAATAAATATATGACACATCAACATCTGGATTTCCACCTAATTTTCTATGTTCTTCTATTGAAGATTGACCACCACTAAAAGCACTCATCACCTTTCTCTTTATTTCTTTTTCTTCTTCAAGAATGAATATGCTATTGTTCTTAGATTTAGACATTTTTTTACCATCAAGTCCAGGTAGAAATAATGTATGCAAAACAGAAGGTTTTTTGTAATCAAATTTATCTGCAAGATCTCTACAAACTCTAAGATGAGCATCTTCGTCAGGTCCTATAGGGACAATCACATTTTTAATTCCAAATTCCTGTGGCAATAATACATGAGCAGATTGTACAGCAGGATAAAAATGTAAACCTACATTTTGATCAGGGGTATGGCCATAGACTGCACGTATTTCAGATAGTGTTATGCCTCTCGAAAGCTTCATCGAAAAATTGTATATATTTGTATATAACTGATCAATAATTATGTTTGTATTCTTTGGATCATAACCATAAGCAAGCATTAATCTGGCAAGCTTTATCGAATTTTTAAGTGCTTCTTCCTGTGTCTTTACCTTTAATGATACATAACTTTCATCATCAGATATTGGAAGAAAAAGTTTTGCATTAAATTTTTGTTGAAAAAATAAGTTAGTATCAAAAACAACCATATGTCCTATGTGCATTGTAGAACTTGCATTAAAACCAGAAACCACTGCACTTTTAACACCTTTTCTAATTTCTGAATAAAAATTATTAAAGTCTCTATGAGAATATATAAGATTATTATTGAATGTATAAAAATTTGGCAAATCTTTTAAATCAGAAATCTTACTAGCTCCGAAGGTATCGACTAATTTTTTATTATCCTCCAATAATTCATTTTCTTTCATGACTTAATATTATAAATATCCCTATAAAAGGTTTTCCTTAAATGCTAATAAACCTGTTATTAGGCTGTTTAATTTTATGTATGTAAAATGCAACCACCATATTTTGTGTTTATGTGTGTTTCAATCAATACGCAATAAAGCAAGAAAATACAGGCATGTTCACTTAATTATGCTTATGTGTAATAATATCATAGAACATTGAATCCCTTATGGTATTGGCTAGGGACCTTACGAATTTTAGTGGCATCTCAGATAAAATATATTAAAAATTGCTTAATTTTTTTAAGAATGTTTGTTTTTAAGTGATTTGCAGAGTAAAAAATGTTAAGCAATTAAAATATTCGCTTAATCTTGCTTAAATTTTACCTGAATCAAATAAAATATTTAAATCTATTAAGCATTCATTTTTTACTACCTTTATTTTTACTTACCTTCATTTTATAATAGATTATAGCTATTACAACAATTATTACTAAAACTATCAAAACTATTGCTGATCCATTGCCTCCTGAGGAAGATTGTTGTTCTGTGTTGTTTGTTGATTTTCCAGATCCAGAGTTTGAAAATACTTCTGCATAGTAATCGGTAGATCCAAAGAACTGTTGATTTATTCCAGAATTTGGTTGTTTCCATTGTTCATATATTACAATTGGATAATTTCCCTGCTTTCCGTTAGGATCTATACTTACATAAAAAGTAACATTTACTGATTGATTAATACCTAAATAATTTAAGTACGCATCTCCAGATACTGGACTTATAGGATATATTGTTTGTAGTGATAAAGAAACATTATTTGCAGGTTCGTTACCTATATTTGTTATAGTTAAATTCAGTGGTGCATATGTTGCTCCAGGAGTTAAATTATCATTTATGTTTTTTATATTAAAAACTACACTTTTAGCTATACTTAATGGAATATATTCGGTAGAATTCATTGTAGGGCCTAAATTTGCATTTTGGTAAGAAATATGTACCGGTATGGACTCGTTATTCTGTGTATTTGGTCCTGCTTGAATTGTTATCATCTCTGTTGTAGAACTCTCAGATCCCAGGGTTCCTACAAAAACCTTAGTATTTGAATTTGTTACAAAAATATTATTTCCATTTAAAAAGTTGAGTTGAAGATTCTGTGCATCTCCACTGCCAATATTTTGTACAAGTAACTCTAATGTTTGATTTCCTCCAGAATATAATATGCTAGGATTTGTTTTTATTATACTCAATTTTATTTCAGGATTATTTACTAATATAGACATAGATAAATTTCTGTAAATTTTAGACATACTTCCATTTTGATTCTGGTATGTTATTACTGTGCTTAGATTACTCAAGCCTTTTGTTATATTGCTTAACGTAAATAAGTCTGCATTTACTGTTTGTGAAGAGCCGGCCTGTATATTTCCTAAACTAAACTCATCTGGTCCAGATACTGTAAAGTACTTATTATTTAGTACCTGAATACTTGCATTATACGCTTCACCAGTTCCAGAATTTGTCACTGTAAGCTGAATATTACTTGTTTGCCCTGGTTGAATTGTAGTTCCTGAAGGTAAATAGCCATTAACATTCAATTCAGGCATACCGTAAATATAAATTGTTATTGGTATTGTAGAAGAACCTGTTATTGTTTGGGTTGAACCACTAGCTGTTGTTGTAGTTTGATACGTGGCTAAAACATCCATAGTATATGTACCCGAAGGTATATTTTTAGGTATATTTATGTCATATGTAAAGTAAGTGTTACTCCCACCATATATACCCTGAGACATCGAATTTATCAGAGTTGATTGTGTAGGTGAAAAATTAAGCAAAGGATAACTTCCTGAAAGCTGTATATTTACATTATTTAATGTTGATGAGTAAGAGTCATATATTTGGAAAGAAATTACTGCTTTAGAACCAGCATATAATGGATTTGGGCTAATCTGTAAATTGGTTATAGATAACGCACCAGATACTGACTGCGCATATATGCTACTAACGCTACCTAAAAAAATAGCTACCGTAATTCCTAATAATATACAATTTATCCTGTTCATTTTTTCACCTAATTAATATTTTTTTTGAATAATATAAAACTTAATAAAATTCCAGCTAAAAGAAATATTCCAAAAACTGAAAAATCTATTATTGTTGAAGATATTGGTAAATAGCCTACTAACATTATATCTCTTATCGCACTAACTGCATAAGATAATGGATTTACATTACTTATTAGATTTAAATATCCTGGGAAAGCTGTTGTTGGTAATAATGCTCCAGATATAAACCAAAGAGCCAGACCTATTAAAAATGCAAAAATAGTATATGCCTCTATTTTTTTAATTTTTGAGGCCATAAGAGTTGCTATACCACTAAATCCAATAGATATAACTATTGCAATTACAAAAATTAATAAAACTCCAAGCATACCCATTGCTATAGTAGCACCGTCTGCAAGACCTATAAGCAAAGCTAAAAATACATATAATACTGACTGAGTAGTTCCTGCAAGTATTTTTCCGACTATTATCGAATTTTTATTTATTGGAGCTATCAAAAAAGATTTTAGAGTTCCTAAATCCCTATCGTTTATTAATGATATTCCTCCACCAAATAATGCACCAAAAGCAGCTACAAGACCTAGAACACCGGCTATCAAGAAACTTTTATAATTTGTACTTGCTCCATAAAGTTCAATATCCGAAACCGGTGATGCTTTATTTACTTCTTGATTTGAAAATGCCTGTTCTGCAAGATTTGTATTTCCGCCTAATGTGCTTATAGTTGACTGTACTGTTGATAGAACGCTGCCTATTGCACTAAAACCAGTTGCACTGTAATATATATCTACTGTGGGGTTATTATTGTTTGTATTGGGAAATCCAGGTAATATAACTATTACTGCACTAGTCTGACTATTATGTAGTTGATTTATTGCTGAATTCTCAGAAGTTATATTGCTTATTAATAAGGTCTGAGTTTGAACTAAATCATTTATGAAAGCATAAGACTGGGGATTTTGTGCATAATTGACAACTAGCACATGGCTCTCAAAAGTACTTGCACTTATATTTCCAAAAAGTAATATTATTACTATAGGGAAGGCTAATGCTCTAATTATATTTGACTTTAAATTACTCTTAAATATAAGCATTTCTCTTATATAGATTGTAAATATATCGGATATTGAAGACATACTAATTACTTCTTTATTTTTATTTTTTCATCATTCGTTCCTTTTGATGAATCCCTTATTTTAGATCCTGTAAGCTTAAGAAATACATCATCCATTGTTGGTAAATGTAAACTTAAAGATAAAACACTAATTTTAAATTTTTCAAGTTCTTTAATTATTTTAGGTATCATAGTTACAGCGTCATTTTCAATTATTGCCTCTAATCTATCTTCTATTATATTTGTCTTAATATTAAAGCTAGAAAGTAAAATTTTAGCTGCTTTTTGTACATCCTCTTTTTTAAACACAATTTCTATTATTTGACCTTTTGAAACCATTCTTTTCAATTCAGAAGGAGTTCCAATAGCTATAACTTTTCCTTTATCTATTATTGCTATTCTGTTGCAAAGTTTATCCGCTTCTTCTAAATACTGTGTAGTTAAAATTGTTGTAACTCCTTCTTTTTGCAATGATTTTATTACATCCCATAGTTTATTTCTATTCTGTATATCTAAACCAGTAGTTGGTTCATCCAAAATTATTATTTTTGGTTTGTTTATCAGACATTTGGCTAAATAAAGTCTTCTTTTCATACCGCCGGAAAAGGAACCCGCTTTCTTATTTGCAAAAGATAATAACTCTGAATCTTCTAAACCTTTTTTAATACTCTCGTTAATATTTTTATTATTTATGTGATAAAGTCTTGCTGCTACATAAAGATTTTCCTTAGCAGTAAGATCCGGATCTATTATTGTTTCTTGAGCCATTAAATTTATTTCACTTTTCAATTTATTTGTTTCTTTTTTTGAATCAATGCCGTTTATTGTTATTTTTCCTTCTGTAGGCTTCACAATTCCAAGAATCATACTTATTGTTGTTGTTTTACCTGCGCCATTAGGTCCAAGCAATCCAAATACCTCTCCTTTTTTAATATCTAAGCTTATTCCATTAACCGCAACAAAGTTTCCAAATCTTTTAACTAACCTTTCTATTTCTATAGAATTCTCCATAACCTATTCATATTAATAATTTAGCCTTTATATAACTTTGTTTTAAAATATTACCTCATTAAAGTTCAGAATGAAGGATATTCAGTAATACAAAATACATTTTTAGGACTTATTTGGTTTGATAAAAAGTAGATTTGGCGAACGGGAATGACTTTCTGACTTATCTTTGCCACTTCTAACAGTGAAATCTCTAAACTTTAGCCCTAGGTTTATGGACAAGTATTTTAAAAGTTTAACATTATAAATTAAATATTATGCAAAAACCGAAGCCACTTAAAAAAGGAGACACAATAGGTATCGTTGCGCCCTCTGCAGGATTATACTTCCCTCACAGACTTGACAACGCAATAAAGTTTATCGAGTCGCAGGACTATAAAGTAAAGGAATTTCCTTGTACGAGAAAAGTCAACGGATGGGAAGCTGCCCCTGCCAAGGATCGCGCAAAGGACATAATGGATGCATTTCTGGATGATGAGGTAAATGCAATAATAGCCTTGACAGGTGGCACAGTAGCGATTCAAACGCTGAGGTATTTAGATTTTGAAAAGATAAGAGAAAATCCAAAGATTTTTTGTGGCTACTCGGACAATACTATTCTGCATTTCGCATTTTATACGCAAGCAGATTTGGTAACCTTTTACGGACCATGCGTGGCCACGCAGTTTGGTGAATATCCTAAACCATTGGATTACATCTTGGAATATTTTAACAAGGCAGTGGCATCAATCGAACCTATAGGAAAGGTACATCCTTCGGATAGCTGGACAGCAGAATTTTTGGATTGGAGTAAAAAGCTTGATCTCACAAGGCCTAGAAAGCTGGAAAAGAACAAAGGCTTTGAATGGCTTAGAGGAGGAAAAGCAGAGGGCAAGATTATCGGAGGATGCTTAGAATCCATAGTTCATTTGCCTGGAACAAAATATTGGCCTGATTACAAGGACAAGATACTATTTCTGGAGATATCGGAAGGTCAAAAAGTCGATGAGGCAGATCCACTGCCATATGTTGATTGGTATCTTGAACAATTGGACATTTTAGGAGTCTTTGTAAATATAAAAGGATTGGTTTTTGGTAGGCCTTATTACAACAAAGAGGATTTGGCATTGTTCAAAGAAAAGCTGATGAAGCGGACAGAGAGATACATGTTTCCGATACTGTTCGGTGCAGACATAGGGCACACTGACCCACAAATTACAATACCTATGGGGGTAGACGTTGTTCTTGATTCGGAGACAAACAGGTTTGAATTCTTGGAATCAGGAGTAAAGCCTTGATATTAAAGTCATAATCTTTCGTTATTAGAAGTTAGACTTCGGAAATTGATGGCTCTTACATGTGTCGGATTTCTTCAGATGTATAAAGCCCTAGAAGGTCTTACCAATTTTAGTTAGTATCTATATTAAAATACCATTTTAAAATTTCTTTAGTTTTTGGTTATAATTGCAGTTCATTTTTTTGTTGAATTGTTTTCAACCTTTTTTAACTTTTTTATTCTCCTTCTTTTTGTCTTTTATGTAAAAGTATATCATAATTATAATAAAGATTATCCACAATAGAGTAAGTAAATGACTAATTAATGGAGGTGCGATTAGATCTAAAAAAATCAAAATACAAAGAAAAAAAACAATAGAAACTACTACGTTAACTTCAGAAACCACAATCACACCGCTATTACCCTATACATAGTCGCTTTTTGTATTGTATATGATTTTCCCATAGTTAGTATTTGTTATGGATACCTATTTATATTTTTATTATGGGGATTTCAACCCGATTACGCTCAAAAACCTTTAGCCCTGAGAGGGAATTGGACCCTCGACCTCTTGTTTTCCTGATTAGGTTTTGATGAAACTTTTTCTAAAAGTTTCTTACAAGACAAGCGCTCTACCACTGAGCTACCAGGGCACGATATAATCTATTTCTCATTAACCTATAAAAATATATCTACATATGTTCATAACTTACTTTTACTCTATTCTTTTCTGAGTTCTATCAACCGTAAAAACTTCATGTCTTTCAGGTTTTAAGTTTCTGATAATATATGATATGGCTTTTTCAGGATCTGCACTTCCCAACCTACCTCCCTCTATGTCTAGTTCTTCCATATTTTTTTGCCACAAATGTACATACCCCAATGATATTATTAGTTTGTTTATCAACAGCTACAAATATGAATTCGTTTGTATTGTGCTTAGAAAAAATGTTCTCATAAGTTTTAACGGATTTAGAAGATTTTAGTTTATTAGAACCGGTATATTTGCTGAATCCCGTTTTAATCCCTCATTAAAAAAGTTTATTATGCCTTTTCCATCTCCTTTTTTTGCAATACGTATATTTTTATGAAGTTCAACCATATAGATCAGCGTTGGTCAATAAACTTGGAATAAGACACATTGGGTCTGGTGCAAGAAGATCTCCAGTATTGTACAATGCTCTAGCATACACCCTCCACACATATCTTTGAATTTACATGTTGCATAATCTCAAGTAAATTTTTTTATTAGCGTAGGAAAATATCCCGACTGCTTGCAGCGGGGTTACAAATTTTGAAACTGCAACTTTAAACAACTTCGCTGATAATATATATTGTGAGGTTTCTCACGCTAAACACAAAGTCTACAAAATAAGATATCACATTGTGATACGCGTCAAATATAGACAGAAGCAATTGTACCTCAACGATAGAATCGCTTTTCTGAAAGAGATATTATCTGAAATATCTAAACGTTACGACATAAAATTTAACATAATAGGTACAGACGGAGACCACATGCACCTCTTTGTTAATGCACCTCCAAGATACTCACCGTTTGAAATCATCAGAGTAGTAAAGACTATTACTGCTAGAAAAATAGTAGAGAGGTTTCCAGAAATCAAGAAAGACTCATGGGGAGGCGAATTCTGGGGTGATGTTGGATGTTTTAGTATGCAAGCAAATAAGCCTGTTTTTGCTGGAGAAGGCGGATTTCTCATCACAAATAATCAAGAGATATATGAAAGAGCAATATTGTTGGGTCATTCTGGAAAGAAAGCTAAAGAGGTTGTTAAGTCAAATAAATATAAGAAATTTGCAGAAACTGGCTACGGTTTAAAATACCGAATACACCCATTGGCAGCAGTAATTGCTAATATGCAATTTAAAAAACAAGACAATATATTAAAACAATGCGAAAAAAATATCCAATATTATAAAAAAGAACTTAAAAAATTTAAATTCTTAATTCCTGAAGAAAACGAATTTGGAACAGGACAAAGGTCCTATTTTAGCTTTGTTTTAAAATACAATAAAAAAATACTTAACAATTTATCTAGAGACGACTTAATTACACAGATGCTAGCCAAAGGAATTCAGGTAAGAAATGATTATGTATCGATTAACCCGCTGCATTTGCAAAAACTCTTTCAGATAAAAAATGATGCACAGTACTTATACGGTCAAAAGCCACAAAAATTAGTTTATAAAAAAGGGGATTTTCCAATCTCGGAAAAATATATGGAAGATACAATCCATTTACCTCCATTCGTGAAACCTTCAAAAGACATAATTGATTATTATATTAGTGCTCTTGAAAAAATTGAAATGAAATACACATAAGCAAATATATTTTGCTATTAATAGAATCAAATAGGCTTTGGATATGTTTTTAAGATATCCTCTGCCTTCTTCAAAAAAGCAGTGTCACTCTTATTCGAGAATCGCTCACCAGGCCCTTCATTCGGGTTTGTACTCATTAATTTTAGTGCATCTCTAAAGCTTTCCACCCATACCATTTCTAATCCAGCTGCAACTTCATATTTATCTAGTTTTGGCTTGTTAGGCTTGCCGATAGTATGTGCCAAGAAACAGTAGACCATTTTAATCAACTTTGATGTATTCCGATATTGTATGTTGAAGCCTACACCACGATCTATCTCTATATTATAACCTATCTCTTCCAACATTTCTCTTTTAAGCGCCTCTTCAGGATTTTCACCTTCCTCCAGCCCCCCACCTGGGACTTCGTATGATTTATCCCTAGAAGAATACATTAATACAAACCTACCTTTATGATTCAATACAATTGCTCTGGCCTCTTTTCTTAGTCTATATTCACTCGCATCTCCCGGCTTCAAACCAACTTCCTCTTCTGTAAGCTCTTTCAATAATTCTAGAGTATATTTCATTAACTCACCAAGATAATATAAACACTGCAAAAAGATTAATACTCTTCCTTTACCAAATAGAGTTTATACATCTATAATATGGAGTTTCTTATGATGTTTCCTTATCCTTTTCAAGAATGACATGTAAGAATTCGAATTAATTCTACGATTCAGTTTCGTATAGTGCTTTCTGAATCCTAATGCAGCAAATGCACATGTCTTCTGATAGGGATTCCAAATGTATTTTCTAGTAGGTCTGGATCCGATTTTGTACCATCAACGTGTGAAATATGAGGTTAATGGGAAAATTGCCTCATCCAAAAAGAAGATCGCATATCCAGCTTTATTAAGTTTCTCAATTATTCGTTTGAGTTTTTTTTAAATTTCGACTGCAATTCTTTGTTTGCCCTCAGATGTTCTGGTCTTGGTCGCTGTATCGAAAATCCAAAACTATTCATCAAGTTGTATATTTGTCGCAGTACGTACATTACACCGAATTTCTTTTTTATCACGTACTGTACAAGTTTTGATGTCCATGTCACGAATGGTAAATCTTGTTTCTGAGGCGAACTTTCTACTATCTTCTTCAATTGAATTTTCTGTCTGCAGCTCAACTTTGGCGGTTGACCATTTTGCTTTACTGCATATCTTCCTTCTAATCCCTTAAATTCAAAACGTCTCAGAGTGTCACTTATAGTCCGAATCGCCCAAGAACTTTGTGTCATATTGAATGACAAAATTCTTCTCAACGTAAGGGAATAGATCAAAGAAAGGTTGTGAATCATGCACGTTCGCAGGCAGCACAATTTCAGTTAATGGCAGACCGATTTCACAGTCCTGAATGAGGCGCAGTTTGTACCCGAAGACCTATGCTTTCTCCTTCTTGTCCTTTCCAGTCATCTCATTCAACCGCTGCTCTCTTTTCTTCTGTGTTCTATGTCCAAGTTTTGTCTCAGTGTCTTTTTTCGTGTAGAATGCCGGCATTTCGGTGATGTCTTCGCCAATTAGCTTCAGCACATTTCCTTTACATTCCTCTTTGCTTTTAATTCTACATATATTGCCCTAGGAGGAAATTGAACCAACGACCTCTTGTTTTCCTGTGTTCTTGATTAAACTTCTTTCAAGAAGTTTACAAGACAAGCGCTCTACCACTGAGCTACCAGGGCACGATATAATGTATTTGTTATTAACTTATAAAAATATATCTACTTGTGTCTAATATGTAATAGTTTTATTATACTCGTTTCTGAGTCCTATCTGCTGTAAAAATCTCATGTCTTTCTGGTCTAAAATTCTTAATTACATACATTATTGCTTTTTCAGGATCTGCACTTCCTCCTGTGATAAAAATATCAATTGTTGCGTATTCATAACTTATCCATGTATGCAGTGCAACATGTCCTTCTTGCAATAAACCCAACATACTAGTACAACTTTTGGGTGTGCTTTGCGGATATACTTTTATCTCTGAAAATCCAATATTCCCTTCAGAAAGAGCCTCTTCAAGTATTTTTTTAACAAACTCCTTATTACTTATTGTTAATTTATCTATTTTGTATAAATTAGCCATTAAGTGCTTTCCAACTACTCTGTCATCTTGTATTACTCTAAAACCTTCCTTTAAAGATACATTCTCAGAAGTTTTTATTGTATCTTTTGTTTTAGAGGTTTTTTCTTTGTTACTTTTAAAAATGCCCATTTATTTCATATAATATAAAATAAAAGAATTTAATTAAGTTACTGTTAAGCCTACTTTATACTATATATTTTTTATTTTTTAATTTATACATTATACTGATAAAATGCTTTTAAAAGATCTTTCTGGGAAGTTACCTTCGGAGTTAATAGAATCTGCAAATACTAGAGGTATTAAGGAGCTCACTCCACCACAAGAAGATGCGGTAAAAAAGGGACTTCTGGATAGTAAAAACTTAGTGATTGCTTCTCCAACAGCTAGCGGTAAGACCTTCATAGCTGAGATAGCTATAATCAAAACAGTGCTTTGGGAAAGGAAGAAAGCTATCTATATAGCACCAATGCGTGCACTAGTTAGTGAAAAGTTCAACGAGTTCAAAGCACTTTATCCATACTTAAAGATAGCTGTATCTATGGGCGAGCTAGACTCGATGGACGACTGGCTAGAACAATACGATATAATATTTATCTCAACAGAAAAACTAGATAGCTTAATACGCCACGGAATAAACTGGTTAAGCAGAGTCGGAGCTATAATAATAGACGAGCTCCATATGTTGGGAGAATCAGGAAGGGGTCCTACTCTAGAAATACTAATAACTAGATTACAAAGAGAGTGTAAAGAAGCACAAAAAATTTACTTATCTGCAACAGTTGGAAATGCTGAAGAAATGTCTCAATGGTTAAAATCAGAGCTTGTTTTCAGTGAGTATCGTCCAGTTCCTTTGCAAAAAGGAATAGTTGTTGAAAGTAAGGTGTTTTATGGTGAGGAAAGCGAAGCCCTTAAAGGCAGTAATAAAATACCTGAACTTAGGGTAGTAGAAGATACATTAAGTAGAGATAAACAAATATTGATTTTTTATTCATCTAAAAGAAATACAGAAGCAGGAAGCGAAAAACTTTCTAAGGTAATAAAACCTAAACTTACAAAAGAAGAAAATGAGTACTTAGAAGATTTATCTAAAAAAATACTCAATGTTTTAAGTAAGCCAACACCTCAATGTGAAAAGTTATCTAATGTTATTAAATCTGGCGCGGCTTTTCATCATAGTGGTCTTGTAAATACTCAGAGATCATTAGTCGAAGAAGCTTTTAGAAACGGTTATATTAAGGGCATATGTTCAACAACAACATTGGGAGTAGGTGTTAATCTACCTGCAAATACAGTTTTAATAAGGGATATAACTAGATTTTCACAAAGCGAAGGAGCCTCACGTATGAATATAAATGAAGCAACTCAACTTTTGGGAAGAGCTGGTAGGCCAAAGTACGATAAATACGGAAGAGGTTTGATATTAGGCAAAACAGAATCAGAAGCGAAAGATCTTTTTAATTATTATGTAACGGGGGAATTAGAACCCATAAACTCTAATTTAGGTTATATGCCATCATTACGTTCACATATACTTTCATTTATTGCTTCTGGTTTTCTAAGCATGGAGGACTCAATTATTTCATTTCTTAGTGAGACATTTTATAACTTTACTGGAGCGGGAATTTCAAGTTTAAAAACAATTGTTCGTGATGTTTTAGACCAATTAGAAAGTTGGGAGTTCATAGAACAACTCAATACAAAATATACTCCTACAAAATTGGGCAAAAGAGTAAGCGAACTTTACATAGATCCAGTTTCAGCTAGGTGGATAGTCAAATCACTGCCTAGATTAACTGACGAGGTATCTATGTTGTTTATGATTTGCAATACCTCAGAAATGAGACCATATACAAAAACAACAGAAGAAGCGGAAGACCTACTTCCTAAATACTCTGATATGATTGAACAATATGAACCTTTTGGAGGAGAGTTTTATGACATTTACAAACCATTTAGTACTGCACTAATGTTTAATGATTGGATAAATGAAACAGGGGAAAATGGAATAATGTTAAAATATAAAGAAACTCCTGGATCATTATTTTCAAAAACAAACAATGCTGATTGGCTACTTTATTCTAGTATAGAACTTTCTAGAATTCTTCATATAGGTTCGGCTAAACTCCTAGAGCTTAGGGTAAGAGTAAAGTATGGAATAAAGAAAGAGTTACTTGACTTGACAAGGCTAGAACAGGTAGGAAGAGTCAGGGCGCGATTATTGTTCAATGCAGGAATAAAAACAGTTTCTGATTTAAGGAAAGAAGCTTCAAAACAAAAAGTAGAGCGTTTATTTGGAAAAGAAATAGCTAAAAAAATACTAGAACAAACAATCAGTTAAGGTATTTGTCAAATTTTTTATTCAAAAATGCAATCTAAAACTTCACATTATTCATATTCACATATTTAATAATTTATTATTAAGCAACACATACTAAATATGGAGTTTAAAACCTGTAGATAAGAGTCAGAATATATAAAACATATATTTTGGATATAGATATTATCCTAGCTGTATAAGAAAACCACTCTGTTTAACTGAATGAAGCCTTCATAAACTATGTATATCTCTAGCTACACTGCTTTCCGAAAGACTTTAATAGTTAATTATTATCATTATATTATACTAAGGCGATAGCATGGGAATATTTGATAAACTAGGAAATGCAATGGGTAGCTCATCTAAAGGGATCAATATAGAAGACTATATGAACTCTGCGGAAATGGAAGATGTTGATGTTCTTCACGAACCTGCTGACATGTACATAAAACCTGTAACTGCAAGCAGCGAAAGTGATGCGGAACTTATACAAGAAGAGATCTCAAAAGGAAATATAATACTACTTGATATATCCGAGCTTAACAAGAGACCAACAACAAGAAACAACATAATTTCAAAGCTAAAAACCTATTGCGATAAAATAAATGGGGATATAGGTCAAATAGATGAATCAAGAGTTTTGTTAACTCCTTCAAAAGTTAAAATAATAAAAAGAAAGAAATCAAGCAAATAATTTATTAATAACAAAACAAATCCTTCCTCTTTATTTTATTTTTGATTATTCTTTTTCTAATTTTTTTAATTTAATTCAATTTATCCTTATATGAATCAATTTATATCTTATAAAAAGTATTAGTATTCAAACTTTTAAAATAAAAAAAAATAAAATTGCAAAACAATGCTATTATTGTATTTCTTCTACTGCAGCTGTTGCTTGTTCCTCAGTTATGCCTGCGCATATTGAGCAAACCTTCGCATGTTCTGCTGCTTTCTTTATTACTTCTTGCCTTTCAGGTGCTATAGCCTCAAAGCTACATTCTTTTCCTAATTTTTTTGCTGTTATTTTGTATGTTGGCATCTTTTCACCGAGTTTATATTAGATGAAATATTATTTAAATATATGTAATAATTTCATATGTAATAAATTCATATTATTTTAAGATATATTTTAATATCTTATCCTATTAAATAATATTGGTTAAACTTATGGATCATCAAAAAGAAGAAAAAAACAATATCTTCGAAATAATTAGCAGCAGGAGTAAAATAAAAATACTTTCTGCAATACTAGATGGTCCACTTTCAGTTAATAAAATAGTCAATAAGACTAAAATTGAACAAACAAATGTATCTCACATACTAAACTCTTTACTGGATGCAAAGGTCGTTAATCAAAAGATAAAAGGCAGAACACACGAATACTCTATAAATACTAATCTTAAGCCTTTAATAAAAAAACTTTTATTAGATATAAAGAAAAATGAAGATTTATTTAAAAAAGCAGGAATACTTACCGTTATTCTATTTTTAACTATTAGATATGTTCCATCAGGAGACATTCTTGGTTTTTTTAGTAATTCCTACAACCTACTAATACAAAATAACTCTTTCTTTGCCTCTCTTTTTTGATTACTTATCCTAATTACTTAAAGGCAGATATCATAGAATGTATGTCATGTTTATCTAACTGAGATTTCCTAAGCATTTTCCTAAATACTTTCTTAACTGATCCTTTATCACGTATTTTTTTATTTTTTATTAATTTATCAAAAGAAGAAAGCAACATACTAACTTCATCATTTTTGACCTTTTCTCTAACTATATTTGTTCTTATAAAAGAGTATTTTTTAAATTCATAAAGTATAATCGCAACAGAATGCGATATATTTAACACAGGATACTCTGGATTTGCATTTATGTTTATATTTATATCACAAAGCTCAAGTTCTTTAGCATTTAATCCTTTATCATCTCTTCCTATGACTATTCCTATTGTACTATCATTATTAAATTTTTTACTTACATACTTGACTGCTTCTTCAGGTGTATAAAAATCACCCATCTTCGGATTTGTTCTATATATTCCAGTTGTTCCTATTAACACATCACAATCCTCTAAAGCCTCTTCAAGTTTGTTATATATCCTTGCATTTTCTATCAGTTCTCTTGCATGTTTAGAGTACATTATTGCCTTTTTACCATTTAAATTTGCACGTGGTTTAACAAAATATAATTTTTTAATTCCAAAATTTTTTGATACTCTTGCTATGTAACCTACGTTAAGTTGGTACTTCGGATCAACTACTATTAATTTTAACTCCATTTACTTACCTACTCTCATAATCCATTCGTTTGTATACTTTAATAATTCATTTTCTTTATTGTTAAAAGAATGATTTGCATCTTTTATAATTTTATAAGTGAAGTTCTTTGATATAGTCTTTCTTTCTAGAATACGCATATACTCAAAAACATCTCTATCCTTATACTCCTCTTTAGATCCGAATACTGCAAGTATTGGTATTTTTATTGAAGAAAACTCCTTTAATCTGCCATCATAATAATAAATCATCGATTCTTTGCCATTTTTTGAATATGCAGATTTCAACCTGTTCGGTGTAAAAAATCCGTATTTTTCAATAGGTTTATTACTCATAGTACTTTTTTTTGAGAGCTGCTTTATTCTTTTTTGAAAATTATTAAATTCCTTTCCTAACTCAAGTTTTTTTATAGAATAGTCATCAGCAGGAGCAAAAAGAATTACTCCATCAATACGTTTATCATTTGTTCTATAGACATAATATGTAATTTTTTGACAACCTGTGCTATGCCCTGCTAAAAATATATTATCATAACCTAGATTTTTTATTGTATTTACTGCACCTTTTATATCTTTGACAGAGTCCTCAAAGATTTCTGCTCCTGTTCCTGCAAGAATTCCTTTTCTTCCAGACTCTGTTCTTATAGTTGAAAGTAAATCATGACCACGTGTATTTATAGAAAAAACAGAAAAATTATTTTGTTTTGAAAGTTCAAAAGGTATACTGCTTTTGTAGAAATTTCCATTCATTCCATGAAGATAAATTAAGCATGTTTTTTTATTATTACCTATTAAAATTCCGTCAAGTTTCATTTTATCTGAGGCACTAAACTTAATTAATCTGCAATTAAAAAACTCCATACAAATAATTACGTTAATAGATTTATAATATTTTGCTATTTAATAATAATAATAATAATAATTGATTTAATGCCTAACAAAAAATCTGATATTATAGATATTCTTAGAACACAAAGTTATACTAAAAAATCATTGAATGAGCTTCTTAAAAAAGTGAATAAAAGATTATCCTACACTGATCTGAGTGGAATAAATCTATCAAATCTCGATTTATCAGGAGTTGACCTTTCATTTTCAAATCTAGGTGGCGTTAATATTACAAATTCAAAATTAAATAACTCAAATTTTAGGAGTGCAAATCTTGGTGGCTCCAATATGGGTTACTGCGAAGCTAAAAACGCTGATTTCGAGTGTACAAACCTTTCTGGGATAAACATGCCTTACGGAAAGGCTGATAATGCAACATTTCGTGGAGCTGCGCTATCTGGAGCTTATATGGCTTATAACTCTCTAAAGAATGTAGATCTTTCTGATGCATATCTTTGGGGTGCTTTTTTACGAGGTTCTGATTTATCAGGTGCAAATCTTTCAGGAGCATATTTAAACGGAGCCGACATAAAAGGAGCAAACCTCTCAGGTTCTAAACTAAAATCAACATTATTAAGAGGGGCAAATATTAAAAACGTAATAATAAAAAAATCAGATGCTAAAGATATGCTTTTATCTTTAAATATCATTAAGGTTCAGGTTCTTAAAAAATTAACATTTAAGGAAGTGTCCATAATCCTTGAAAGCAAAGGCGTAATAATAAAATGAGATTTACTTCTTTTCAATAGTTTTTTTATTTTTTTCATAATTGTCATTAGCTTTTTTTCTAAGTTTTCTAACTTTTTTTAAGGCAAGGAAGTATGACGGTATTGAAACTATAACTACTGTTATCATAACCAATATAATTCCTATATTTATCGAATTCAAATTCGGTATATTTATTCCAGTGTTTACACTGAAGTTCGCTATACTTGGAAAAGATAGTAAAAAGATACCTCCAAATACAAATGCCGTTCCTCCATAAGCCAACATACTTCCTGAGGTTTCTCTTCCTATAAAAATTATTTCTTTTTCAGTGTATCTTCTCGCTCGCATCCATCTTCCTATTGCGGCTCCGAAAAGAACCTGCATTATCATTGTGCCTACTCCAAAAAGTGCTCCTGGTACCCAAGCAACATACGCGTTTGGCATAAGTGGCGATATTACTGTGTACAATACTATTGCAAAAGCCCCAAAGCCAAATCCGGCAACTAGCCCATGTATTACAGTAAGTTTAAGAGGTATTGGTCTAGGCTCTTCAAGATTATGTGTATCAATATTATTATGGCTGTGTACTGTTGTTTCTTTGTATGTCTTACCTTTAGGATCTATAATTTTATGAATTAAATGCGAAAATATATGTAGGTGTTTGTATATACCTTTTTTTAATATATAAAAACCAGATACTGCCATAACAGCTCCGACTATTAAATATATTATCCCATTTATAGAATCTACTCTTAAAAACGGTGCAAGGAAAAGAAATGCAAGTTCAGACATTAATGCCCTCTGGAATGTAAATCCCATAGAAAAAAGTAAACCTGCCTTTGCACCCTTCTTTGTACTCATTGCACCAACGGCATAACTAAATGTTATTGGCCATGTATGTTCATCAGGAGTAACTCCGTGAACTAATCCTAATATAAATGAAAGGAGCAGAGCTGTGGTTATACTAAGTCCTGCTGCAGTTGGGTTGAATATTTGTATATTACTGTTAGTAAAATAGATAACTCCCATATACAATATTATTGCAACAATTAGAAATCCAAGAACAATTAATAAAACATCTTTTTTCTCCATAATAACACAAATTAAAATTTTCTTTAGTTTTAGCAGTGCTTTACTAGTACTTTATTAGTACTTTATTTAATGTTAATATTATTAAATATTTCTATAAAAGTTATTAACTAACATAAAAAATAGAAAGTAATAATAAATATATTTTTTAATAGTTATTTGAGATAATGGAGATTCTTAGTTTGTCAATAGACGATAAAACCCTAGAAAAATTAAATGAAACACAGCGTCTGCTTAAGTTTAAAAGTAGGTCTAAATTTTTAAGGACAGCTATAATGAATATAATGAAAGATTATAATGAAATAAACTCAGTTTCAGGCAATATAGAGTGTGTTTTTGTAGTAAACTACAAAGAAAATGAGAAAAATCATGTATCAGATTTAATACACAAATACAAGGATATCATTAAGACAGAGGTACATCATCATAGTTATGGCTCTGGTGTTGATATATTGATATTAAGTTCAGATGCAGATAATATACGAAAAATGTTTTCTTCACTAAGGACAAACAAGTGCATATACTCTGTTTCTTATTCATTATTAGGAAAAGAGTAAAACATTTACTAAAAATCTGATTTCCCGTTGGGGAGAGTCGAACTCCCAACCTATCGGTATCCTCCTTGAAAACCCCAAGAAGTTAACAGACTACAGCCGATCGCTCTGCCATTGAGCTACAACGGGATAAAAGCAATTATATATATTCATTAGATATATATAAAATTATGCCTGAATCAAATAAATTAAAATCAAACAAAATAAAGTATACAGGTAATACAGATAAAATTGTTATTTCTTCAATAACAAAATCAAAAAATCAAACGACCCAATTAGAAAACAAAACTATCAATAAAAATAACTCTAAAAAAGGAAATACTAAAAAAGAAAATATAGAAAAAACAGAAAAAATAGAGATTCCAATATCTTATTACTTTATAAAAGAGCGCATAATTGAGTTTGCGAATAATAAATACTTCCCAGATTCAATAATGTCATTTTTTGCACTGCTCAGTGTTGCAGTAGCATTTCCATTTTATCCAATTATTTTATTAGTGCCATTATTAATAATCACATTTATACTTTCTCGAATACATCCTCTTGCAGGGTTAATGGCATTATTGTTTATAACATTTCCTATTTTCATGTATCAAGCTCCTTTATTGGCATGGTTTTATGCATTTTTCTTAACTTTAGCACTTATTTTCGGATTTAAGCATTATCGTGCCATAATCTTTGCGTATACTCTTATAGTATTACCATTTTCATTTATAGGGAATTTTGTAGAAATACCATTATTTATATTCGGTATTTTGTATATCGGCTTAAAGAGAGCTTTAATAGGAACAACAATTGCAATAATAGCAATTCCTGTAATAGCAAGTTTGACAGGCATTGCACCATTTGCACCTATAGTTTACAACATAGCTTCATTTAGATCAATATCTGGTGCATCTACTGCTTTCCAGTTATTTACTCCATCTCTTCAAGTATCCTCATTAAACATGTTTGTATCAAATCTAGTATCTAGTGTTGTAAAGTTCTTAGATGCCTCTGTGTATATAACTCAAGGAATATACCTAGCTATACTGGCTTTCAGTAGCGAAATAATCTACATACTTGTACAATTAGTGATTTGGCTAGTTGTTGTATTTTCAGTAAGTGCTTATGTTGTTAGGCATAGATCTCCTTACAAAGGTTCAGAATCTACTTTATACGCACTTGCAATTTTAGTTACATACTTTGCATTAAGTTTTCTACTTAATTTGAACATGTCACTACCGGTAATAAGCGGTTTTATAATTGCACCATTATTTCTGTTCTTTTTAGAGTTCAATGATATAGACGCAGTACGTGTACTAGATGTAATGAAAAAGGACTTTTTAAGTACATTTGGAGAAACATTTGAAGATCTTTCCTCTGGAACAAAAGAATCACTTGATGATATAGGTAATTATGAAGAAACAAAGAAAGAATTAATTGAAGCTATACTAAATCCCATAGAACATAAAGGAATATCAAAGGCTTATAATATAAAACCAACGAAAGGAATTATACTGTTCGGACCACCAGGAACTGGAAAAACATTAATGATGCGTGCAATATCTAAGGAAGTAAGGGCAAGGTTTATTTATGTAAAATCCTCAACAATACTCTCTTCAAACTCTGGAGATAGTGCAAAAACACTTTCAAAAATATTCTCAGAAGCACGTGCACATACTCCTACTGTTTTATTTTTTGATGAGATAGACGGTATAACCTCAAAACGTTCTGAAAATACTGGAGAAGCAAGCAGAGAAATTTTATCGTCACTTCTTTCAGAGTTGGACGGCTTTCAAAAAATAGACGGTGTTGTAGTAGTCGGCGCAACAAATACTCCTAACTTAATAGATAAAGCAGTTTTAAGGCCTGGGAGATTTGATAGAATAATATACATGCCACTTCCAGATCTTCAAGGTAGGATTGAAATATTTAAGAAGTATGCAAAAAAATACCCTTCAACAACAAAACTTGATTATGAAAAACTTTCATCAATTACCTCAAGATTTTCAGGTGCTGACATTGCAGCAGTTTTTTCAGAAACGGCTTCAGAAGTAGCAACAAATGCAATAAAAACATCTACCCCCTTAAAAATACAAACCTCTGATCTGTTAAAAACAATTTCTCTAATTAAACCATCTACTACTTTATCACAACTTGAAGAGTATGAACAGTTCAAGATAGATTTTGAAAGAAGGCTTAATCCTGAAAATCAAGAGAAGAAAAAAGATGTTTTGTTAGATGATGTAGTTAATTTAAAAGAAGCGAAGAAAATTTTGGATGAATCTATAAAAATTCCATTACAACATCCTAATTTAGTCAAAGAGTACGATTTAAAAAATATAACAGGGGTTCTTCTTTTTGGGCCTCCTGGTTGTGGAAAAACTATGCTTATAAAAGCAATGGAGAACCATTATGACGAAATAAAATTCTTTAGAATTCTCGGTTCAGACTTGATAAAAGAGGGCTACGAAGAGTCATTAAAAACAATAAAAGAATCATTTTATCGTGCAAAAGAAAACGCTCCATCTGTTGTATTTATTGATGAGATAGACTCATTACTTCCAAATAGAGATTACTCTACAGAAGAAAGCATTAAGGTAACATCTGAGTTCTTGCGCGAGTTTGAAGAGTTAAAATCAACAAACGGTGTCGTGGTAATAGGAGCAACAAATCGTCCTGAAAAGATAGATCCAGCAGTATTACGTCCTGGAAGAATTGAAAAATTAATATACATTAAACCACCAAACTACGAAGCAAGAATAGAGTTGTTCAAAAAATTAATTCCAAAAAGATTATTTGCTGAAACTTTAGATTTTGATAAACTTTCATTAGCCTGTAAAGGCTTTACTCCTGCAGAAATAGTTGAGTTGTGTAGAGAAGCAAAACTTTCTGCCTTAGAAAATAATCTAGAGAAAAACGATTCAGACGAACCCTCTCAAAATGAAACTAAGATAAGCATGGAGTTATTGTTGAAACTTATCTCTAAAATAAAACCTCAAGCAAATAAAACTGTTCTTTCACGTTATGAAATATTCTGCTCAGAGCATAATGTTTTGGAATAATATTTAGTATTATTTAGTGAATGTTTTTTTATAGATATACGCTATTATAACTATCAATATAACTCCTGATATTATATAAATTTCAAATGTGTACTCTTTATACAAATTATTAAAGTAATCTACTACCTCTGTCTGGGGTGATTCAGTAACTACATACTGGAATGAAAACTGTGATAATGGTTCACCAGTATACCAAGAGAAAATTGTATCATTAGTATAATTTTCAATGAAATTTGGTTTAGGTGAGTCTGACAATGGATATAACGTTACTATCTGTGAACCTTTAGGTATTATTATGTTAAATCTAAGATTTGAAGGAAGTATCTGGCCATTCTGTACTGCTTGAAAGTTAAATATACTATCATTTAATGTATACTCAAATTTTCTAGGCGCTATATTTTTTATTGATGTAGCATTTTTAACATAATAATTCATAGTTAATGTTGCATAACCTCCACCAGGAATACTTACCAGAGGTCCAGGCAAAAATGCAAAGTCATATACGCTATGTCCGCTTCCTAAAATATGCTGAGTCAAACCTCCATTATAAATTATTTTTTGCCAATCACTAAGAGTTATACCTATTGCATCTTTTGTTTGTTGATAGGAACTTAATGAAGCATTACTAACATATACTGTGAATACCTCTACAACATGCGCACTTTGATTTAAATTTAATATTAGTGTTGTGTTTATATTTGTTATATTATAATAACCATATACGCTTGATAATACGTAAAAGAACGAAATAAAAATTATTAATTTACTAAAGTTTCCCATTAAATCAATTATTAGTATAATCTACTATGTAAGTTAATATTTAAATACTTTGATACTGGAATATATCATGAATACATTATGTATATTAAGTAACATTTATAATTTATACTCAAATTAGAAAGTAATAAATAACTTAATAATATAATAATTCATATTTATCTTAAAAAGTACAGACTTTACGGGTCTTTTTATGAACTCAAAAATGGAAAATAAATTACTAGCAATAGTTAGGGTAAGAGGCAGGGTTGGCGTTCGCCAAAGTATAACGGAGACATTAAATAGATTGAATCTAAAAAGAGTTAATAATCTCGCAATAGTTTTTGGAAATAACTCAAATATAGGAATGATTAAAAAATGTAATGATTTTGTAACTTATGGAGAAATAGATGAGAAAACATTGGAATCATTATTAAGCAAAAAAGAGATAAAGTTAACAAAAGAAGAGTTATCCGAATTAAAGACCGGAAAGAAGAACCTTAGAAATATAATTAATAAAAGTATTACAATGCACCCTCCAAAACGTGGTTATGAGGGCATAAAAAAAGGCTATAGCGTAGGAGGAGCTTTGGGATACCGTGGTCAAGAAATAAATGACCTAATTAAAAGAATGTTATAAAAAGGTTTTATTCATGGTACAAAGAAGATCAAAAAAGAATAGACGCAACTTAGGTAGAAGAACATGGGCAGCAGGAAACAAAAAGAACAACAGAGGAGCTGGAAGCAGAGGAGGTACTGGTAGGGCAGGAAGGAAACATAAGTGGACAAGAATAGTAAAATACGAAAAAGAAAGAATAGGTAAACCTGGCTTTACAAGATGGGGAGCTTCAAAACTTGATGCAATAAATTTAGACTTAATCTCACAAAAAATAGAGAATAGTAAAGAACAAAAACCTTCTATAGAGTTAAAAGGGTATAAGGTACTGAGCGATGGTCTTTTGACAAAGCCAGTATCAATAAAAGCTAACGCATTCTCTAAAAAAGCAATAGAAAAAATCAAAAAAGCAGGAGGAGAAGCAATAACAATATAAATTCTATTGTTCTATTCAATTACAAAATGTTGATTAATTTATGGAAAAGCTTAGCCTAGCTTTTTATACCGATACCTATGTTCCTGCAATAGATGGCGTAGTTAGCTCTATACTAAACTTTAGAAAAGAACTAGAATCAAGAGGCCATTCTGTTTACATATTTACTAGCTCAAAGGTTTTATCAAATCCTATAAAAATGAAAAACGTATTCTTTTATCCTGGGATAGGCTTTAAGCCATACCCTCAATATAATGTGGCACTATTCCCTTATAACTCGATATTAAAGCTATCTAGCCTAAATGTTGACATAATACATGCACACACTCCTTTCTTTATGGGTTTAGCCGGGATGATGAGTTCTAAAGTAGGGAAGTATCCACTTGTTGGTTCATTTCATACAATGGTAAACAATAAAGCGGTAATAAAAGATTATTATCCTAAAAATCCTCAATTACGCAAATTGACAACAAAGTACCTATGGAGATATGTTATATTCTTCTATAAGAAGTGCAATGCAACAACAACTCCATCTAATACAATATCCAAAATGTTGATAAATCATGGTTTGACAAATGTACACACAATTCCTAATACTGTTGATCCTGAGCTATTTAATAGAAAAATAGATGGAACAAGGTTAAGACAATCACTAAACATTAAAGATGATGACAAAATAATCTTGTATGTCGGCAGATTAAGCAAAGAGAAAAAAATAGAGGTTCTTTTAAAAAGTGCGAAGTATCTTAAAAAGAATAATAATCTAAAATTTTTAATAGCAGGTTCCGGACCTGCTGAGTTGTACTATAAAACAATGGCTAAAAGATTAAGATTAGAAAATGTCCAGTTTCTTGGGTCTATAAAAAGAGAAAATCTTCCAGAGGTCTATGCATCTTCTGATGTTTTTTGTATTCCATCAACATTTGAAACACAAGGAATAGTTGCTTTAGAGGCAATGGCAATGGGTAAACCTGTTGTGTGTGCAGATTATCTTGCTTTGAAAGAACTTGTATCTAACGGCAAAAACGGAGAAAAGTTTAAACCTGGGGATTACATAGAATGTTCTAAAAAAATAGAAAAAGCTTTAAATAATACTGGTGCATATACTAATGGAGCTGTTAAAACTGCAATGGATTTTTATCCAAAACATGTTACTGACAAACTACTTGATGTTTATTACTCTGTATTAAATTCAAGATAAATATTAGATAAGTATTTAAATTATATCATATAAATTATATTTGACATCATTGAAAATTTATACTAATTAAGAAAAGATAAGGCGATTAACTGGACGAAAAGTTAAGCAATGCAACAATAATGGAAATAAAAACGGAAACAGGAAAAGTTCCTGAAACTGATTCTCAAAAAGAGAAAACAGAAAGCACTGGAAAGAGTGGTTCTGAAATTGTAACTACTGAAAAGGGTAGTGCTACAAATGCTAAATCTGGACAAGATCAGCATACATCAAAACATAACGATTATCAAAGGAATAAAACTCAAAAACAAAGAGTGCCTTTTGATTACTCTGTGAAGTTACCAGAAGGTGCATCAGAAAAACAAAAAGAATTAGCAAAAGCAATAGAAGAGGAAAGAAAGAAAAAAGCACAGATAATCTTTGATATTAAACGCTTTAAACGAAGGTTGGCTTATAAATTAGCGGAACAGGAAGCGACTAAAAAATTATCAGAAACGGCTAAAAGCAACACTAAAAATATAGGCTATCTAAGAAGAAAAAAAGAAAGGCTAGAGTTCAAAATATCTACTGAAGCATATACATTAGATGCAGAAAGGGATCTCATACGAAAGAAGAACGAAATTGATGCAGAACTTGAGGAAGCAATAAAAAGTTATAGATCTAGAAGAAAAACAGAGTTTATAATATCTGATATTGCAGAACTAAACAAAAATATTGAGGAATCAAACAAGAAACTTATCGATATAGAGAAGAAGCTTGACGAACTTTATGGGGAGTTAAGAAAACTTTCAGGTCAACAAAGAAAGCCAAATATCTTCCATAAAAAAGAAAAATTACCAGAACAAAAACCTATGGAGATAAGTCTTGCAGATATAGCAATAATAAAAGGCAAAAACGAAAAAGAAAGTAATGATTACGACGGTGCATGATTGAAAGTTAAATTTTATGGTGCAGCATCCGAGGTGGGAAGGAGCTGTATACTAATTGAGACTAAAGACGCAAAGGTACTCCTTGATTGCGGAGTAAAAGTCTCTGAACCACCAGAGTTTCCATTAATTCCGGATGAAAAACTTCGTGAGTTAGATGCAATAATAATATCTCATGCTCATCTTGATCATTGTGGTTATCTTGCTCATGCATTAAGCATTGGGTTTTCTGGATATATATACGCAACTAAACCTACATTTGAATTAATTACTATTTTAGTAAATGATTATGTTAAAATATCAAATCCAGACAATGTTACAAAAGAAGGTCTTTCAAAACTATCTAAAGCCTTTAAATTAAAGGAGTACCGTGAAGTTTTTACTATAAAGGATATAAATGTAAAGTTCTTAGAAGCAGGTCATGTATTAGGAAGCGCAATGATTGAATTAGACGTAAGAAATGAAAACCTACTATATACAGGAGATGTAAACTTCAGAACGACAAAACTTTTAGATCCAGGTTACTCAAAAGATCTAAAAGAACGTACTTTAATTATTGAGAGTACATATGGTGGGGATGAAGATATGTTTCCCTCTGAAAAAATAACTCTTACATCTATGGCATCGAGCATAGCCGAAACCTTAAAATCAAATTCAAAAGTAATAATTCCTAGTTTCGGAATAGGCAGAGCACAAGAAGTTGTTCTTACTCTTGACGATTATATTCGTTCAGGGGTAATTCCATCAGTGCCAATTTACATGGACGGGATGGTCAACAAAGCAATGAAAATTCACAGGCATAATGTTATTTATTGCAGGGATGAACTTCAAAAAAGAATTTTAATGAATGATGATGATCCTTTTAAAAGTAAGAACTTTGTTCATGTATTGACAATAAAAGAAAGAAAAAAGGTAATTAAAAGTACAGAACCTTGTATAATAGTAACTACAAGCGGAATGCTTTCTGGAGGCCCCATACTTAAGTATTTAGAAAATCTTGGTCATATCTCAACAAATAAACTGATTTTTGTAGGTTATCAAGGAGAAGGAACTCGTGGAAGACAACTTCTAGAAGGAAATAGAATAATTACGATAGGAAAGAAAAAAGTAAATATAAAAATGATAATAGAGCGTTATAACCTCTCTGCACATGCAGACAGACAACAATTACTGCATTTCATAAGTAAAATAAATTCATTAAAAAATATTTTTATTGTTCATGGAGAAAAAGTAAAATCTGAGCAACTTAAAGAAAGCATTGGTAAAAAATACAATGTTGTAGTTCCTTCACTGCTTGATGAGTTTAATGTGTAACTGTTTTTTCAATTAAAAATCTATTATAATTTTTCATACACTCTTTAGGAAGTTGTTTTTCATCATGAAGTTTTTCAATACTCTTTACCTCAATTCTTCCTAAAGATATATTTATTTGTTTTTCAAAATCTTTCAAATTATACTCGTCACCAATAGCTAATATCTCTACACTTCCGTCGTTTACATTCCTAACAAAACCATTTATACCAATCTTCTTTGCGATTCCAGAAACGAAGGCTCTATAACCTACTCCTTGTACAAAACCATGAACTATATAAAAACAACGCATATTACTCATCCCTTAATACCTCCAAAAGATACGCTTGGCATTACTCCGTTTGGTGGAAGATTACGTATTCTAATATATTGAACATAAATTGGATTTGTTATACCCTGAACTGTCATAACGATATATGCAGGATAAGTAATCCCATTGCTTGATAATGCAGTATACTGGTAAGGACCATAGTTATGTGAAAATCCATCAACAGTTGTAGATAATATAGCTAAGCTATAAATTCCGTTTGCAGATGTACTGCTTATTGAAGGAGATGGATTATGATAACCAGCAAGACACCCATCTTGTTCACCATATACAGTGCTTGAACCACCTGTAATCCAATCACCTTGTTCATTACAAGCTCCATAGCCAAATCCTATATATCCTGCCCCAGAACTCTGCCAATCAGAGCCATAGATATCAAGAACATTCCCTACACTAAATCTTTCTGATGAAAATGCTATACCTGTATCATATCCTGAGGGGGTTTCTATTGTTAATCCATTTGAAATTACATTAACAGGATATCCATCATAAGCATCCCAACCTGTTGGTAATGATGTTCCAGCAAAGTTATTATAAAAATTGAATACACTTGCACCATTATCATACTGCGCATAAGAGGTCTGGAAACAACCTGATGTACAGTACAGCTGCGGTGCATATCCCATATAGCCTGTGGTCACAGGTGAGTTGTTTGGTAAAAAGTTAAGATAAATAGTTGCCGTATTTTGCCCAGAAGTTTCTGTTTTAACTCCGCTTAATTGAAATGTTGGCATTACTCCGTTTGGCGGTAATTCTCTTACATCCATAAACTGAACAGTTATTTTATCTCCATCATATGCTTGTATTGCTGGGACTGAACTTGTGGAAGGAGAAAAGTCAGTCGTATATCCTTCAATATTTCCATAATTAAGAAGGAAATATGCTTCTGAAGAAGTTGAATAAACAGATAATATTGAATTTGATAAAAATGGTTCAAAAGTTGAATAAGTAAATCCTCCAGAATTTGAATATAGTTGTGACCGAAAATCACTTCCACTACAATATCCTACAGTCCAGCTCGTTAAAACAGTCCCTGATACTCCCCATCCTGCACCACCTCCTGTTTGAGAACAAGATACTGCAGGAATATAAGTGTCTATAATGTAATTACCGGGATTATATGAAGTTCCGCCCTGAGCCCAAGACCAACCACCAGCACCAATATTCATAGTTATGCCATTGTTAACGATTATATTTGATGTATCTCCTGATTCTGCCCAACCTGTAGGTAGTGATATTCCCTTGAAGTTCCAATACCCTGCAAACACATTCGCACCGTTATCATACTCTCCGTAAGTTTGACTTAACTGTGGTGCTTCTCCTGCATATACTCCGTCATACTCAGTTGATGTTGGTTCAAATATCATGTTTACCGTTGCGTAAGAGTTTGGACCTATACTAAGAGAACCTGTATTAATCCAAAAGACAGCATTTGATGAGGTACTCGTACAACCAGACTCACACCACGAATACAACTCGTTATTGCCATTGTAGAAACGTATATTTCCAAGATCTGATGCTTCATAAGACGAGTAACTTGAAGGATTAAAGTAAATCATTTGTTGAAAATCTGTTCCTGTAGCGGTGTTTTGTGAGTTTATTACATTTACCGTGATGTAATTTTGTGTTGAACCAAGTATTACACTTCCTAAATTTACCCATATCGCTGTGTTAGGTGCAGTTGCAGAAGCACCGCTTTCTATCCATGAATAAAGAGGAACACTTCCAGAACTTCCTATAGGTGCTCCAGATGTGAACTCTATGTTGCTGAGATTTGTCATCTCATCTGATGAATAAGTAGACGGATTGAAGTTTATCATTTGTTGGAATCCTGATGTTGTTCCAGAGCTTTGCTGATTTGTAAGAGTTATAGGTATATAACTTTGGCCTTGGAATATCATTCCTACAGGAGTAGAGACCTTTGGCTTAATTACAAAACTACCTACTGCAGAGCCTGGAAAACCAGTTACATCATTGACATAATTTATATATATAAATCCTGAAAAAGCACTACCTATATTTATTGAAGGCTTCCCAGTACTAGTATAACATTGTACTGTAAACGTGTATCCATCACCATATGGAATGTAAGGCTGTTCTGAAGGCGTAGTATAATGTACCAAGTACTGATTATTTGTATCAGAAGAGCACCCAATACTCGTTATATTTATGTAATTTGAGCCTGTCTGTGTTACTGTCAATACAAGTACACCTGTAGTATTCATATAGTAATTAAGGCAAGAAAAACCTTGATTGATTTGACAAATTTGTCCTGTTGCTCCAGAGGAGTTGAAAACTCCTAAAATAAAAAGTGCAATAAGTGCAATAGCTAGAATTAATATTGCCCAACCATAAGTAATGAGATACTCCATTGCACTTTGAAGTTTAATATTTTTATTTAATTTTAAAATTGGTTTTAACATTATTGTACCATTCAAAGTTTATTACTATAACGACCCAAATATTTTAATATTTATGCAATTATGTGTTATCCATTATTTTTTAGGCATTAACAAAACTTCAGTGTATTTATTACAATCTATATTTTTTTCAGCTACTTTCCTTGCATTGTCAATGTTTATCTTTTCAATTATTTTTGGTATTTCTTCAAATAAATCTGGCTCATCTTCTATAACTCCTGAAGAAGTTATATTAGCTGCCATATCTAAAGAACGTTCTCTATATATCCTGTTTTTTATTATTGTGGACTTTTTCATTTTTTCTAACTCTTTTTTTTCAAACTCTCCATATTGCATTTTTTCAAATTCCTTTGTTATTATCTTTCTTACCTGTTCTACATTTTTAGTTTCAGTTCCAGCCTCTGCAGATATCATCCCTATGGTATTTCCTGCCTGGTATACTGAATACGGATCATAAGACAATCCTTGTTTTTCCCTAATTTCTTCGTAAAGTCTATACTTCATAAGTTCGTTTATTATTATCATTGTTGCATACTCCTCTATATTCTTCTTATTAAATGGGTCTAATGAAAAACCGATAGCTATCCTTGCTTGTTTGATACCTGCTTTTTTAACTACCTCGTTTCTTAACTTATTTTTTCCTTTAAAAATAATTCTTTGAGGTGTATTAAAATCTGATTTATACCTTTCAAAATATTTTTTTGTTAGTCTTTCTGCAGTTTCTATTTTTACTCCACCTGCAATACATAAAAACATATTTTTAGGACAATAATACCTTTTATAAATTTCAAAAAGATGATCTCTAGTTATTTTTTTAATTGTCAGTTCATTATTTCCTCCTACTGGCATCTCTGCAGGATGGCCTTTAAATAATACTTTTGGCATGTAGTCATAAAATAGGTTTTCAGGATTATCTTCATGTATTAAATTTTCATTTATTATTGGTCCTCTTTCAAGTTCAAACTCCTTTTTTGGAATTATACTATTCATACTCATATCCGAAAGTATAGAGATACCTTTTTCAAAATAGTTTTTTTGTATTTGGAATAAATAATTAGTTATTTCTCTGTCTGTATATGCATTATCATAACCTCCAATATCCTTGACCTGTTCATTAATGTCCTTCCATGTTCTTTTCTTTGTACCTTTAAAAATCATGTGTTCTAAAAAATGAGCTGCACCATTAACATCTGGTCTTTCATCTACAGAACCATATCTGATTCCTAATGAAACTCCAACAGTTTCAAGTTCTGGAAATGAATAAATAAAAACACGTAGTCCGTTTTCTAAAACAAAAGATTTTTTTGTTACCATATAATCAACAATATTCTGTATAAACTATTATTTTATTATGTTTATACCTTTTGTATGTTTCTTATAAATGCATAACAATTATATAAAATGTAAGTCTATCTCATTAAATATTCATTATAAGCTAAAAATTTAAAAAGTACAAAACTGTTTTTATTGATTAATATAATATTAAAATAATTAAAATATTAAAATAATTAAAAGTAGCAAAAGCACTTAACTAAATACTATAAAATAAAGTATAAAATGGGCCCGGAGAGATTTGAACTCTCGACCTCCCGATTTCTGTGCTTTTGATTAAACTTTTTTAAAGTTCATATCAGTCGGGTGCTCCAACCAAACTAAGCTACAAGCCCTTGGTATTATATATACTTAAACATCTTTAATAGTTTGTTCATTATTTTTTATACTATTTTATCTAACTCTAATTTCTTCTTAAATACCTCAAAATCACTGTCCATAATACTACTTATTCTTTTAAATCTTAAAGCTGCTGCCGGATGATAAGTAATCATATAAATTATATTATCTTTTTCTATAACGCTTCCATGTTTTTCAGAAACCTTTTCTATATTTAATAAAACTTTATTTGCTAAACTGCCTAATAATACTATATACTTTGGTTTTATTACCTCTATTTGTTGCAATAAGAATGGTTTACATATTTCAACTTCTTCATCATTCGGTATTCTGTTCTTCGGTGGAAAAAATTGTACGCAACTAGTTATATAGATCTGCTCTCTTTCAACTCCAAGTATTTTTATTTTTTTATTTAATAACTCGCCGCTTCTTCCTATAAATGGTAAAAGCTTTTCATCCTCAAATCTTCCTGGTGCTTGCCCTATTATCATAATCTTTGCATTAACTGGTCCATGTCCCTTAACATGCCTTTTACTTAAATCCCACTCTTTGTATTTTTTTGGTAGTTTTTCATATTCTTTATTAATCTTATCTATTTGTTCATACCTCTCTACAAAATCTACAATATCTTTCAAAATAGGTACCATATTCCTGTATTTAATTTTTTTAATAAATTCCTCCTTATTTGCCCAAATATAACCTATATGCTCATTAGATATCCTTACATTTTGATCTTGTATCTTACCTATGAAATACCTGACGGTTTTTTTAATATTTTTCCCTTTTTCAGTAAATATATAACTAACTTCTTTTGAAAAAAATTTTAATATTTCTGGTTTCAATCCTGATTCTTCAAAAATTTCTCTTCTAGCGGCTGTTATATCATCTTCTCCTTCTTCTAAATGCCCTTTTGGTAAATCATATCTTCCATCAGACTTTTTTAATAAAAGGTATTCTACTGATTGATTTTTAATCTGATAAATTATAGCTCCAGAACTTCTTTCATTAATCATGAAATCGCTATTTTATTAATCATACAATATGCATTTTTAAATGAATTTGTAACGGTGCTGTTATAAAACCTTAAAAACAATAAATTATTCAATGATTGTCCTAATTGATTTCCAGTGCAGATGTTTTTATTTAAGGAAGTTTTAGGTATTACAAAATATAAATTAGTATCTTCATATTGATTATTTGATATATTATATGGTATAACCTCCTCAAAAATAACAAAGTAATGATTGCTTGAATTTACATAATACATATCTCCGGTAACTCCATTTTTATATGTTATAATATTTGGCACATTTTTATAATAATAAGAACTATTGCTGTAAGAAATTACTATCGGTTGTGTTATATTTACACCTAAAGTTGAATTTACCAATCCAATTTCATAACTTTCATTATTGTAACTTAATACTTCTTCGTTATAACCATTACTATTTATGCTGTTCAAAAGACCTTTAATTCCAAAAGTGCCATTGGAATTAAATGACATATATGGCGATACATACGTTAATTTATATGGGAAATAACTCATTAAATAAACAATAGAAAGTATTACTGCTAAAATAATTCCTATAATTAAAAATTTATTAATTTTAATATTTTTGTTTTTTATTTTTGGAATAACTAAGCCGAATTTGCCTTGAAGCAACAAAACTATTATTACACTCAAATAAAATAAAATAATTCCTGCAAATTCATGGAATATCGATAATGCACTAGTAGGTCCACTCAAAATCCAATCAAAAGCAATAAATGTCATTCTAAAAATATTAAGTAAAAGCATCAACACTACTCCAAAAACTATCCATTCTATTTTTTTCTTTATTTTTCCATCATAAAAAAATGCAACTGGAATTAAAAGAAAAACTATTGCTATTAATAATCCTAATCCTACACAGCTTTCACCTATTCCTATGTGATAGCCATTTGCAATTATTGTTATCGGTGCACTATAACTAATTCCTTTTAAAAAAATACTAAGAATAAAATATACAATTTTTGTATTTATTATAGTGAATAAGATATTTTGTTGAAGTATCCAAATCAAAAATAATGGAGAAGCAAAAATAGAATACAAAAAGAGCAAATAGAATTTTTTAATATTTTTAATTCCAAAAATTAAAGATATCAAAGAAATCAAAATAAGAGGTAAAATTATCAAGTCAATTCTATATGTAAAAAACAAAAAAGATAAGAAAACTCTTAAGTAAAAACTCAATAAAATTGATATTATAAATAAAATAACTCCAAAAATAACATCTCTTTTTGTTATATTTATTATAATATTCTTTTTAATATAAAAAAATCCGAAAATAGGCAACATTATAATTGGTATTATAACATATGTGGAAGGGTCTGTGTCTGTAATTGTTAAATTTGTAAAACTTAACATGTACAATATTGAGACCGCAATAAGTACTGCAAAAAACAGAAAGTTTATTGTTTTATTGTACTTCAAACACAACACCATTTTGTCCTCAGCCGATATAGGCTTCATCAAATTTCAGCAGTTACTCTTGTCTTCACAGGACATTACATATTTTCTCATATGTATATAAAAGTCTTTATGATAAAAAACTTATATGACAAAAAACAACAAAAAAAATTATAGATACATAAGCCATACAGCAGATATATCTTTTTTTGCATATGGCAAAAATTATAATGAATGTTTCAAAAATTCAGCAGAAGCGATGTTTAACATTATCTTTAATTTAGAGCAATTGAAAAGTAAAAAAATTAAAAATTACGAAATAAAAATAATCGATTCTGCAAAAACAAAAGATGATCTTTTATGGTTCTTTTTACAAGACATAATATCTAAAATATATTCAGAAAATATTTCAATATTCGGAGTGAAGAACATATCTATAAAAAAACAAATAAACTCTTACAAAGTAACTGCAACACTATTTTATTCTAAAAATTTTGATTATGACAACTTTTTAATGGATGTAAAAGCCGTAACTCCACATAATTTAACTATATCAAAGTATAAAAATGGGCTAAGATCGCGTATAATTTTGGATATCTAAAGTTTTATATATCAAAAAAGTCCTTGTTTAATCACTGCGGAGTGAATTTATGGATTTAGAAAGAATCATGAAACAAGAGTTATCTGAAAATATGTTTAAAATAGAAAGCACCCTTAAAGAAAACCATAATGTGGAAACTTTACGTAAGTTGATAAGTTCTGATAAAAATGCAATAAATCTCATATTCTCAAAACCTGAACTTTTAAAATTAGTAATAAATCCAGGTCTTGGGAAAACAGTAGGTCATGAGTTAGTTCATCTAAGTTTAAACACTTCTTTTATGGCTATGAAAAAACCAGAAATTTGGGGTATAACTGATAAAAGTGGCTGGAGTATAGGTCACGAAGCAGCAAGGTCACATATAGAAGTTTCCAAAAAATTACTCGAAGATAATTATACTCAATTATTAAGTATTGAAGATAACTCAGGATTAAGTATAGGAAAAGCAATTTATGCAGCACATAAACCTCATTTGGCAGAAGCTGAGTTGAGTAAACTTGAAAGTTGGTTGAAATCCTCAACTAATAAAAGAGCAACAATAAAAGAAGCAGCAAGAAGTGATCCGGTTCCTATTACAACTCCAAATAAAACAGAGGTAATCAATTTAACTAACTCTGATGTTATTAAAAATATTAAAAACGAAGGTAATACTTCAGATACTACTTCAAATACAAATATAAAAATAAATAATAACGAATCAGAAAGAAATGAAATACTAACTGAACTGAATAAATTAATCCAAAAGGGAGGAGTTAATGAAGTTAGGAAAGTAATTAGTGATGATAAGATATTTGCTAGTTATCTAGTGTCAAATAATATAGGCTTAGATATGGTTATAACTCCTAAGGGGAGAAAAGTTGCACATTATATAGCTGCATTATATCCTTTACTAGCAATAAAACTTATATCAAATCCTGAAACTGTAAATATCTCAATTGATAATAACCTTTGGTCAGTTTGTCATGAAGCTGTTTTTTATCATAAAGAAGCAGCAAAATATGCAATGGATTCATCATCAGATTTATGGGGTATATCTGATATAGATGGAAAATCAGTAGGCCACGTGGCTGTCAAACAACATGAAGATATAGCTATGTTAGCATTAGCTCATACAGACTCAAAAAAATTACTCTCTGTTGAAGATGATCATAAAAGAACTGTTGCACATATTGGTTTATACTGGTCAAGATTTTCATTAGGGGTTTTAGAAGATTCAGAGTTATACACATTAAAAGATGATAGCAACAAACCTCTCATATTAGAAGCCGTAAGACTACACAAAAGTTCAGCTGCAAAGGTTCAAAGATACCCAACCAAATATCTCTCAAATCTAGAAGAATCAGAAGGAAAGGAGTTATTACATATACTAAAAGCACAACTAACTCCGCATAAATAGTTTATTTTGTTTACAAATTCATAGCGGGAAAACTCCTATCTTTAGATAGGAGATGAAAGCGAATGTAGAAACAAAAAGTATTAAAATATTATTTTATAAACATATATTTAGGTGGGTAAATTGAAAAAGTTAAAAAATATAAAAATAGAAGAAGTTTCCAGTGTTGACGACTGTCAAACAATTTTAGTAAGTTCTGCATCAGGAATAAAATAAATATTTTTTATTTTATTTTTTATATATGCCTCAATATATCCAGAACTGATTTGATGGTGGAGAAATTAAGTCTTTCTAGTAATAAGTTTATTGGAAATAAAGTTACTACTAGTATAGAAAAAATTCTTTTAAGAGATTCAACTAAGTTTAAATGGGATGTAGTTTCGATTGGTTTAGAAAAAAATTTACAAGGTACGGCTATACGCCATAAAGAAATTTTGCTTTATAATGCCAATATCCTTCAAAAACCATTTATATTATTAATTGAAGAGGCGGAGATGCATGAACTTGATATTAATCCAGATCTTTTTTATATGGCAGACGCTATACTTATAAAAAAAGGTAATGTTGCATCATATATGTCTTGTATAGCAAGAGAAGTTAGCATTCCTGCATTAGTAAACATTCCAATCGAAAAAATTCCAAAAGATGCTAAACTCAATATTAAAATAGATGAAGAAGAAGGTTATGTTGAAGTGATCAGTGTTTAATATGTACAAAAAGATATCCATCAAAAAAGATACAGTTAATATTGCAAAATATTTTATAAAACCAAAAGATACTAGAAGAATACTTATTGTAGAGGAATTTATGAAACTGGGATGGGATCCTGACGAAATTTATGATAAACTTAGAAAAAGTATGATAAGAGATGTTTCAAAATTTAGTTATTTAGATAAAGGCCACATTTATTGTAAGAATAGATTCAATAATAAAGAAGGATTAATTTCATTTAGAGACATTTATCTCAAATTTATTGATTTTCACGATAGATTATATGATGGTGTTGAAATAGATTTTGTCAAAAAATTATTAAAACAAAAATTCGATGAGCTTCCTGAGCAGGTTTTGAAAAATATCAAGGAGATATTATTATTAAATATTCAAATGGATAAATTATATTATGTCATAACAACTAACTTTAAACCATTGATAAAAATAAATGTAGAACGAATAAAAACAGAAAGAAACTTTGAACACTCTGAATATTTAAATATGTATTCTCATTCTGAAGGATTGTTTGTTTCAGAATATAAAACGGCACATATGTCTTATCTTGAAGAAAATGAAAAAGATAAAAAAGAAATACAATTTAATGTATTGTTAGACAAATATCATCTAGGATCTAAGGAATTAGCAAATCAGAGATTAAAAAATAAATTCTTAAATATCCATATTAATGGATTTAGAAAAATTTCTAAAAAAACTACTGAGTTATATAAAGATCCAGAATTAAAAGCTCTTGCAGATATAGTAAATTTTGATAATTATTTTGAATTATTACATTATACCAGACTTGAAGGAATATCTGGGGTTGGATTAAGGTATTATCTAATGTCAGAACTAAAAAAACAAAATAAAATTAATGAAACTGATGATCTTCTGCTTCCTGAAAACGAATTAAAAATGCTTAAATTACTTGATGATCAGATTAATAAAGTAAAAAGACGATTGTTTATCAGGACCATGTCTCTTTACAGACAAACAACTCCTGTTACTTGTGCTCCATCTAGTCTCATGACGGTTGAAAATTATTTTAATAAAACTGCAATGACAAAAAAAAGAGAGTTAGATATCTATGAATTTATTAAAGTAGAGCAGTTAGGCGGTTCCTATGATCCATTGCTTGCATTATTCGCCAAAAAAGAAGGTTTACAAGTTAGATTACTAATTTCCAGTAAAGAAATATTTGGTAAGTTAATTGAAATACCAGAATCAAAATTTAAGGAATTAGAAGAATCATTTGGAAATGCTCATCATGAAGTAATAGTAAAAATTATAGCTCAATATATGGATTATTTGAATAAAGCTAAGTCTGAAGGAGTAGTATGCATAAATGTTGATGTTAATACAGATATTTTAATAGAACAGATGAAAGAAGGTTATATTCCAATTCTCAATATTCTATTCGGAAAAGAACAACATATGGTAGTAGTAACTGGTTATAATTTAGATGAAAGGATATTCTATATTTCAGATCCAATACGTGGACAGATTAAATTAACAAAAGAGCAGCTTGAGAGAGACCTGCAAATACCATGGGGCGGGATTGTTATTACTATAAGCAATTTTCTAGAACAAAAAATTATTCATGATACAATAAAGAAAGCTACTAAAGAATTAGTAGAACTAGAAAGGTCTATCAACTATTTTCATGATACTTAAATGAAAAAAGAACATTTTGTACATGTAATAAAAAATAATCAGAAACTAATTAACAAAATTGGGTTTATTAGCAAAGAAGTGTAGTGATATGAACTACCATTACGTAAAGCCAGGAGAGGGAATTGAACCCCCCTTCTCCGCTCTGCAGGCGGACGCATAGCCAATCTGCCATCCTGGCACATTTAATATCTATATAAACTTTACAGTGATTTATCTTTATTTTTAGATAGGTATTTAAAATATAAATATGTAGATATTTAAATGGTGTGTAAATGAAACAAGCATTTGAAGTATTACCCAAGGACTTTGTATCTGAAGCGTCTTATTTTAATCACAGTCAGGAACTAACCTCAGCAATTCCTACAATAACCAAAAGCGGCGCAATAGTTGTAATGAAAGATAAAGAATATTATGGAATTGTAGACGATAGAGCAATATATCGTTCAACTCAAAAAATAAATAAAAATGTAAAATTAGGTTCATTCGCAGTTAAACTTCCACAATTAGAGGATCAAACAAGTATAGATAAAGCGATTTATTTATTTTATACCTCTCAGGCAAAAGTACTTCCTTATATTTCAAATAATAAAGTGATAGGAATAGTAAAAAGAGAAACAATACTAAAAGCAATATTGTCTCTTCACCTAATCTCAAAACTTCGTGTTAAAGATATAATGTCCTCTCCGGTAATTGCAGTTGATACTTCATCATCAATACCTAATACAAAAGCATTCATGCAAAAAAATAAAATAAACAGGGTTGTTGTTACATCAAATGGGAGAACAGAAGGTATCTTGACATATAGAGATATAATCAACAATACAATCAGAACTCCAAAAAAACATACAAAAAATTCAATACCTGACAATACTAACAAGACCTCTGTTGAATCTATATACTCACAAAATCCTTTTACAATAAATTATAATGAGAGAGTAGATGATGCATTACGTTTAATGATAGAAAAAAACATCTCCTCAGTTCTGGTAAATAGAAGTGATAAAACCGTAGGTATACTCACAACAAAAGATGTTCTAGAATCAATTGTTAAAAGTTCTGGGATACTTCCTGATAACATAGTAATATTTGGTTTAGATACCTATACTAAAGAATATGAATCAGAGATAAGGGACGAACTGGAAAAAATGTATGATAAGATAGAAAAATTTCATAAGATAAATGTTGAACATATATCTCTTAATGTTAAAAGACACAAAAGTAAAAATTACGAGTTACATATGCGAGTCTGGTTAGGGAAAAGAGGTGTGGTATCACATGGTCTGACAGGTTTTTCTTTGGATAAAACACTTTCTGAATTAATAAAAACAGTTTACGATACAATAAAAAAGAAAAAAGAAATAATATATATGAAAAAGGAAGCTATAGGAAGATATAATGAAGAATAAGAAAGCATTAAAACTTCAATCAAGTTTTGAGTTATTGGTAACGCTTTCAATAGGTTTAGCAATACTGCTACCTGTTGTAATTATTGCTTTTATTCAATTGTCTAATGCTAATGTTTCTATAAGCTCAATACAATCACAGCAAGCAGCATCAAAGTTAGTAAGTGTTGCTACAACAATAGGATCACAGGGTCCTCCTGCAAAACAACTAGTCCAAATACAAATACCTCCAGATGTTGAAAATATCTATGTAGGGAATGAACAAAATGGAGTTGGCCATATAATTATATTTGTAATAAGAGCTTCAAATGGGCCTAGTTATATAACTGAGTATACTCCAACTAATGTAAGTGGTAATTTAGGAGGAATAATAAATCCAGGTACATATTTAGTTAACTTAACTGCAGAATCAGTATGTCCTTCAAATCCCTCATTTAGTTGTGTTTTTATGACCCCAGTGGTATAAATATTTGATATTATGACTTTAAAAATGCAAATAGCTTTGGAGTTTATGATTCTTTTTGCATTTATAATTGTAATTTTTCTTTTCATGTTTGCATTAATCGCAACACAAAGAGGCTCCATATCTAATCAGCAGACTTACTCTCAGTTACAAGTAATAGCTCAGAATATAGCACAGCAAATAAACTTTGCAGAAATATCAGGCACAGGCTACATTTACAACTCAAGTCTTTATAGCACAATAGGTGTACCTATATACAATATATCAATAACAAAAACAGGAATAGTAGTTGTAAACTCAAAGATAAATACTCAAGTAATAAGCGGTATTGCATACGCAAATTCAAATAATATAGAAGCTCCATCTTATTTATCAAATAATACTATTTTTATACAGAATTATTTGGGTCAAATATGTATTGATCAACCATGTTATCAAATAAACAACATTCCATCTAAAATAAGTACTTATTCTTCTCAATCCTCATTAAATGGGAAATCTGGTTACACTATAAATGCTGTTGTGTTGAATACCTCTGGATTATACTCTTTTAACTCATTAATTGGTTTTTCTACAACATTAGGTAACTTTTCAGAGTATGCATTCTCAACAAACCGTACTAATAAATACGGCACAGCAAATGTTTTTATCTCTAGAAACGGACCTGGCGGTACGGCTATAGCTAAAGCAATAGGTTTTGAAGGTGGGCAAGGAATGATTGAAAATTTATCACAATGGTTTCCATTAAACTTAGATTCTGGGAATTATATTTATGACTTAAGTGGTTATAATGCGATAGCTACTCTAGTTAATGTATCTTGGGCTGAACCTAATTATGCAGCAACGTTTCAAGGAAATAGTTATATAAAAATACCTTCATTAACACTACCTCAATCATTTTCAATAGGCATTTGGGTTTATCCATATCAAAATGTAAACGAAGAACTTTTTGGACAGAATAGCTCTACTACAGGAAGTTTTTCAATCAGTGCATTAAACTCTACAGATAATAATCAATTCATGTTAAATATACAAGGTTTTGGAAATGTTATTTTCGGTTCTTATACTCCTGATACGTGGTCTTTTATTGGTTTAAGCTACGATGGTGCAACAAAAAACATCTCTACTTATGAAAATGGGGTACTTTTAACCTCAAACATACTTACTCAATCACTTTTAACTTCTTCACCGTTTTATTTAGGATACTCAAAACCAAACCCTGGGTTTTCTTCATTTACAGGTAAATTATCAAATTTTCAAGTATACGCAACTAACTTACTTCCTAATCAAATAACTCAATTAACAAACTTTGGAATTCAAACGCCTCCTATAATAAATAGTAACAGCATTATTTGGATGCAACTGAATGGCAATTTAGATAATTATGCAGGAAACAACTACAATCTTTTTACTTCAGGATCGGTAAGTTTTTCAAATCCTGAGGTAAATACAAATCTAAATACAAATCAAAGTAGTATTTTGGTTGCATCATTTAATGGCATAAACTCTGCAATAAATATAACAAATCCTTCATACGGTTTAGTTAACTCAGGAGATAAATATCCTTTATCAATAAGCACATGGTTTAAACTTAACTCTCCACAAAGTATACAACAATTAATATACACATACTCAACCTCATCATTTTGTGGATTTAATTTATATTTGGAGAACTCAAATACAGTAACATTTTCAAATAATTGCGGCTCTTCTTTTTCTTTCCCACAACAATTTTTAGATAACCATTGGTATAATCTAGTACTAACTAACAACGTCTCAGCTCCTTACACCACCTCTATTTATCTAAATGGAGTATTAATACAAAGTACTCCATTTCAACTTATTACTAGTACTGGTTGGACAAAGTTGTCGATAGGAAACTCTCCTGGAAATTATCTTAACGGAGAGTTATCAAATATACAATTATATAATACAACACTATCTCCTTCATCTGTTGCAAAAATATTTCAAAATGGGGAAGCATCAATACCTAATGACAATAATTTAACTGTATGGTTGCCTTTAGATGGAAATACAAACGATTACTCATTTAATGGAAGTACAACCTCTTCTAATATTGAATATAATCAAAAATTATCACAGATAAATCTTAATTCGTATTCTTTAAATGGATACGGTTTATTGTTCAACGGTAACGGAGCTGCAAGTAGTTCTTTTTCTAATACTGTTGTAGGTACAAACTCATTTACAATAAATGATTGGATTTATCCATATCCTACCTCACATGTATTATCTTTTGTATCTATGTACTACTCATCAAGTGCTGCATTCGGTTTAACGCTTAATAAGCAAAGTTCCTCAACAGGACTTGTCCTGAATCTTTCATTATCTACTGGAGGAAATCTATATAATGATATTGGAGGTAAAATACCTTTTTATACGTGGACACAAGTAACTGGGGTTTATAATGGTAAAAATCTTACTAGTTATATAAATGGACAGGAAGCATCGGTACTAAATGGAGTAACACCTACATTAGCAAATGAAGTAACATCATTTAATTTTGGAGGAGTTTATATAAATAATTATCCGTATGATTATAATGGCATCATTGCAGACGAATCTCTTTTCAAATCTGCATTAAATGCGACACAAATCTATATGCTGTATAAACTTGGGATGCCAATTACCTCAACGCAAAAACTTCCAATAAGTTGATATTTATGAAAGCACAATTTTGGTCTTTTGACGCTGTCTTTGGAATAATACTCTTTATACTAGGGCTAATAATACTCACTTATGCATGGATAACTATAAGCAATGGCTACTCATCTGTATCATCAAATAACGCAGGATCTATGCAATCTGAGTTAACAAAACTTAATTACTTAATTTTTTATCCAGGAAATCCATCAAACTGGGACTCTGTAATAAATGTTTCAAATCCAACAACATGGTCAGGAATATCTGCCGGTTTTGGTAGGTTATCAAATCCAAATGATCTATCCCAAAGTAAATTGTTGTCATTTTGGGCAATGTCAAATATAAATTACTCTTTAACAAAAGAAACATTAGGAATTTCGTATGACTATTACATTAATATTTCATCTAACAACTTTAATTTAGATCTAGGCAGAAATCCCGTTTCATTTAATCCGACATCAATAGATGTAGTATCAGAACCCGTTATAATAAATGGCTACCCTGCAAAATTAACTCTAGAAGTATGGACAAATACTACTTTTGGAATAGAGTGAGTCTGTAAAAAATTTAGATTAAATTATTTAATGATCAATTAATAAATAACTACTTAATCAAGCCAAATACATAACATTGAATTAGAAGATTGATATATCAAAAAATAATTAACTCGCTTAGCAACTTAAATTACATTAAATTTAAGCTGCAGGGCCTATTCCACTAAATAATCCACCTAGTGCAATTGAGACTAAGAAGAATATAGCTAATCCTATTAAAATGAAAACAGGCAGGTACTTCAGGCCTTTAATGGCAGCGCCACTAGATATTCCTGAAACAATGAAAGCACTTATTCCACTTATTAATATTATTGCTATTAAAGAGAAAAGATTATACTCTGAAGGTTGTATTGTTGGTGGGTGTGGTTTAAGAAACGAAACACTACTGACTTGTGTTATAGAGCTTAAACCGTTGGGATTTTGTTGTAATATCCCACTCCATATTGTGTCAGTAATTGCAATCATTTTATTTGTTAAAGCATAAAGTACCGGAGCTCCAATAACTGCTGCAAAAATTATAAATATAGTATACATCAAAAGTTGGCTTCCTATCTCCTTTTGTATTATTTGTTGATTTCTTAGGTCTTTTGATATTTGATTAAGTATATCTGCTAAACCTCCTCCATATCGCAAAGCCTCGCTCATCATTCTTGTAGTTCTTCTTAACTGTACTGATCTGTATCTATTTGATAAATTTAAAAGTGCATTAGTCATAGTTTCTCCAAAGTAAAGTTGTTTTGCCATTAAAAGTACATCATCCTTGAAGTACTTGAAATCAGGTCTTGCTGCTGCTATTAATGCTTTATCTAAAGAAACTCCGCTTCTCATATTTGCTGAAGCTATTTGTAAGTAATCTGGTAAAACCTCCTCTACAAATGTCTTTCTTTTGTCAATCATATACTCCAATATGGCATATAAAATAAACTCAAAAGTTGCTGCACCTGATATTCCAATAATCGCAGAAATTCCAGGATTAAAACCTTCTACAAGCAACGAAAAAAATGATAACAAAATGAGTATTCCAAATCCACCTAAAATAGCTATTTTAAAGAACTTGTCCACACTCATCTTCAATCCAGATAAATCTAACTCATCTGATACAAACCTTACTAGGTTTCTTGATACCAATCTTTCAAAGTTTACTGCCATTTTTAATTCATCTACATACTAAACGAAGGTCTTGAACTCTTAATTAAGTTTAGGAATATTAACTGTACGCCTACTATAAATACTAATGTTATCACTAATGTCGTTGTATCTATTGTCACTAAACTTATAAACGTTGTCATTATTGCAGCCACAGCTATTCCCATACTTGGGAATATTACTCCAAAAATCATATAAAACATAGCAAGTGCGTTAAGCCTTTGACCGTATCTTCTTAATTCAATTACTCTTTCTTGCATTATATCGTCTACTACTCCTTGCAATGATGTTGTAATATCTGCACCAACTCTTATACTTATACTTGCCTGAAGCATTATTCTTTTAAAAGTTTTTGAGTAACTTTTACTACTTACCTCCTCTATTGCTTGTTCAACAGGCATACCTAACTGTGCTAAAGAAACTATTTTTTGGAACTCATGGCTTGCCCAACCATAGCCTGTGCTTACTGAGGTCATAGCATTGAACAAAGGCATTCCAGACCTCATACTTATTACCATATCTCTTGTAGCGAAAAGAATATCTTTGTCTATTTCTTTTCCAATTTTCTTACCTCTCGCTATTGGATAACTTATAAAATTATTGAAGAAAACATTATACATTGCAATTAAACTTACAATGGCTATTATCGCAGATCCTACTGGACTGACATTCAACTTTAACATAATTGCTAGAACTAGAATTGAAACTACTATCGAAAGAATTATTGAAAAAAAGATCATTCTTTTTATAAAATCATAAGGTGTTCCTTTAAAATTAATATCTGTTAATGAAGTATCTAATCCTTTTTTATTTATTAAAATCCTTGTAATATACATACTTCTATTTTTATTTTTTTTATTGTTATTTGATGTGTCTTTTTGTGTTGTACTTTGAGTTGTTTGTACATTTGTCTTTTGTGAAGTATCCTCTTGTTTTGTTTTATCCTGGGTGTTATTATCATTATTGTTAGTCGGTGCATTGTTTATTTTTTTATTATCATATATAGGTTTAGATTTTATTTTAAAAAACCCAATTTTTTTACTTTTTGTAAAACCTACTGGTTTATTCTGATTCGTTTCAGAACCTTCGCCTGTATTTGGATTTGTTTCAGCCATTATAATCCACTAATATCTAACATTACTATTTTATAGTATTATGTAATTTTTTGATTACTTCATCAAGTCTTTGATTTCTAATTTCTGAATCACCGCCACTCTCAAAACCCTTTTTAACCATTGAGTCAACATATTCTTTTAATCCTTTAATCTCATCATTAATCGTATCGAGTTGTTCTTTGTTAAAAACATTTTGATCAAGACCTAAACTTATTTTTTCTAACTCACTTATTTGATCTTCCGTAGACAAGTAAACTAAAACTAATTTATTTTTCCTAACTGAAGGCATACTAATATCTTTTATATCAGTAATCACCTCCTTGCCTATATTTGAAACAGCCATTCCCAATTCTTTTTCAGCATCTTTCATAAGTTCTTGAAAAGCAAAAGATTCCTGTGAGTGTTTCATTCCATCTTTATTATGCGCCTTTGAATCATTGGTAACTGAATTTTTATCTATTGCCATTAAAGCTTGATTATAATCATATTCATTAATTGAACTTTTTTTAATTAGTGCAGCGTTTAAATTCAATATTTCTGAAGATTCGTTTTGTTTTAATTCAAGTATTTTATTTACTGCATCCTCATAAGTTATCTCTGCCATAAAAATCATTTAAAAAGATTCTCAGTATATGTTATATTTTCATTAACTATATCTATTACCTTTGAAGGGTTTTTATAATAATTTGCAACTATATAACCAGAAGTTGTTATATCAAATATTTTGTTGTTTATCATCCATGTTATTATCTTACCTTTTTGTGCTATATCCTGATTTATTTCTTGTGTTGTATAACCTCCATAAAGTGAAATAGTCTGATTTAATCTTGTCATATCTCCTATTCTCAAGAACATATCATTTCTTATGTCCCATCTTGTAATCACATTAGCATCTCCAGAGTTTGTTATCTCTCCGAACTCAAGCATCCTTCTAATACCTAATCTCCTATGTCTAAAAAGTGAAACAATAGCACCTATTGAGTTCAGCATAATCTTTGGTGTATCTATTGGAGGGTTTGTCATTCTGATTATAGTGTCTTGCGAGTTATCTGCGTGAAGTGTTCCATATACTGCATGACCTGTGTGTATAGCCTCGAAAAGAGTCTCTGCATCATTCTTAACTCTAATTTCTCCAATAATCATAATATCTGGTCTTTGTCTTAAAGCATTAATCATTAAGTCATAAAGTCTTACCTCTCCTTTTCCTTCGGGGTTTGGTTGCCTAGTTTGCATAGGTACCCACTGTAAGAAATCAGGTAAACTAAGTTCTCTTGTATCCTCTACTGAGATTACTCTTCTGTTAGGTGGCATGAACATACTCATAGCATTCAGAAAACTTGTCTTACCGCTAGCTGTACCTCCTGAGATTAAAATACTAATTTCGTTCTGTATGCTTAGCCAAATTAATCCGGCTATCTCTGGTGATAACGCTTTATTAGCTACTAGTGCAGTCATTGTCCAGGGATTCTTAGCAAATTTTCTTATGGTTATTGTATTTCCTTTTACTGATATTGGATATAAAGTAGCATTTACTCTAGAACCATCAGGAAGTTCAGCGTCCATGATAGGAGTTAAGTTACTAATCTCTCTTCCTACCTTTCTTCCTATCTGTTCCGATATCTCATAAATTTCATCTTCACTCTGTAGCCTTAAGTTACTTTTACACCATCCGTAATCTTTATGGAAAATCCATATCGGTTCGCTAGCAGTGTTAACTGCAATTTCCTCAAGATTCTCATCAGCTATAAAAACTTCTAAGTCCCCTAAACCTAAGAACATGTTTATTATATAAGCAATAAGTATGCTCTTCATTTCTTGGTTTATTCCGGGTAAGTATTTATCTAGAATTGTACTAGCAGAGCTTTCATAAAGTCTATTTAGTTCTTTCACATATTTTTCGTCTTGTAATCTTTCTTGATCTACTGGAACGGCAGCAAGAAGCTCAGGTCTCATAGAAGTTAATAAAACCTTAGTCGCATCTCCAATACCTGCATAACTTACTGTATAAATAGGTACAAAATCTCCTTTTTTAGTAATGTCTATATTTACATCTAAGCCATTTGAATTAATTTTATATTTTGTTAAATTTATTTCTTCATTTATCATAAAACTTACTCATTATTGTATAGGTTTTTCATCTTCATTTTCTGCACCAATTTGTGGCAATTTACCTTCTATGTCCTTTATCTTATCTCCTATATCTTTTGTTTTTTGTTCATTTACCAATACTTGTTTATAATCATCAACCATGACTTTATCTTTTTTATTTGTTGTACCTTTTTTTAACTCTGATTGTAAATCAATTATTTCTTTTTTAACATCTCCAACCTCTTTAAATATATCTTTTATTTGATTGTCTACTTTTTTAATTTCATCTAACTTTGTTTGGTACTGTTTTATTATTTCTAATTCTTTATTTACATCTGATGCTATTTTTTCATACCTCTTACTACTTAAATTATAAATTTTTTCAATATCCTCTTTTGTTTTTGTTAATTTATCCAATATAGCTACTCTTTCTTTTTTAATTTTCATATTCACTTCTGTCTGATTCTTTTTGTATTCTTCAAGTTTTTCATCATAATTTGATATTTGAGAATAAATTGTTTTTTCATATAAACTTATCTGTTCATCTTTTTCTTTTAACTCCTTTTCAATTATTGAAAACTGATCCTTCATATCAAACATTTTTTTATTAAACTCATTTATTAAATCTTTTACAGAGCTTCTCATGTATGCTGTTTTACTTCTTAAATCATCAATTATCTCACGTGCATTTTTAGATACAACATCAACATTTTGGAATGAAAGATACTCTTTGTTAAAATCAAAATCTCTACTTTTCAAATTTTGGATCTCATTATTAATCTGATCTAAATAGGATTTAATGTTCATAACTTTTTTTTGTGCTTCTCCATTATACGCTACTAACTCATCTGTTTCACTTTTAATTACAGGCGTACTTTCTTTTAAATATTTATTTGTATTTTCAAAGTAATCTTTAAAGACCTTAATTTTATTATTCAAAGCATCAATATTTTTTCTTTGAATATTTAGATTTTGATTTATTATATTTGATTTTATCTCGCTTACTTTTTTAATATTCTCATTACTCATCTGTTCTATATTAGCCTGATCTACTTGAGTAGAACCTTTACTGTCGGATGGATTTTTAATTAAATTTACTTTTTCAGAAGTAGGCGATATATACATCTTTCCAACTTTATATACCAAACGCACTAACTTTGCTTTTTCAAGCGCCTTAGCCCAATCTATTACAGTTGTTTGGCTAACATTCAAAGCATTTGCAAGAGTTTGGGCATCAACCTCTCCTTTTTCATTGACATAACTGAGCAAAGAGTCTATTCCTGTTACTATGTTTTCTGCCATACTGTATCATTATTGAATAACAAATAAATACTTAAATAGGTTTCCTTTATTTATGCTTTAAATGAATGCAAAGGAAGCCCACATCATTTACATGTGGAATGATGCTGCCATAATAAAGAGAATATTGATTTACACAAAATCTTTCAAATATGAGATATTAATTTATTTGCTAATAAAACATTCCAAATGAATTTTTATTTACGTCTTTTAGAAATAGGAGATACATACATTCTTCCAACTTTATTTACTAAACGCACTAACTTTGCTTTTTCAAGTGCTTTAGCCCAATCCATTACAGTTGTTTGGCTAACATTTAAAGCATTCGCAAGAGTTTTGGCATCAGCCTCTCCGTTTTCATTAATATAACTAAGCAAAGAGTCTATTCCTGTTACTATGTTTTCTGCCATACTGTATCATTATTAGATAACAAATAAATACTTAAATAGGTTTCTTTATTTACAGTTTAAATCTTTTAGTTTATGTGCTGAGTGCTGAGTTATCTAGTAGTAATATTAAAAACCTTTAATAAAGTTGAGATAGTTATATATTCGATAAAATGTTATTTTCTGAGGTTGCAGAGTACTACCAAAAATTAGAAGAGGTTTCTTCAAGACTTACAATGATAGATATTTTATCTGAATTATTTTCAAAATCCTCAAAAGATGAAATAAAACAACTTATTTACTTAACACAAGGGGTCCTTTCTCCTCCTTTCGAAGGAAAAGAAATTGGTATGGCAGAAAAACTTGCGATTTCTTCAATAGTATTAGCTACCGGAATACCAAAAGAAAATATACAAAAACTTTTTAACTCAAAAGGTGATTTAGGCTCTGCCGCAGAGGAAGCAATTAAAGATACTAAGTTAAAAAAACTTCACAATAAAAAATTTACAGTAAATGAGTTATTTTCAACATTAAATAAAATTGCAGATTCGTCTGGCTCAGGGAGTCAAGATATTAAGATAAAACTTTTAGCAGGATTGATATCAGATTCTTCTCCATTAGAATCGAGATATATAATTAGATTTGCACTAGGTACATTACGTTTAGGTTTAGGTGATGCAACTATTCTTGAAGCATTATCTAAGGCTAAAACCGGTGATAGGGAATCAAAACAAGCTCTTGAAAATGCATATAACTTATGTAGTGATTTGGGCAAAGTCGGTTTTAAATTATTTGACGAAGGCATAGACGGGATTAATAAAATGGAGGTTTCTTTATTCAATCCAATACGTCCTGAGTTGGCAGAAAGAGCAAAAAGTTTTGAAGAGATAATGGAAAGAATGAATAATATCTGCGCTGTAGATGGTAAATACGATGGCTTAAGGGCTCAATTACATCTAGATAAAAAGAAAAAAAGAGTAGAAATATTTTCTAGGAATTTAGAAAAAATGACTCATATGTTTCCTGACTTAGTAAAAGCTGTTTTCGAAGAGGTAGACGCAGAAACTTTAATATTGGACGGAGAGGCAATAGCTTATGACGATATAACAGAGGAGTTCAGACCATTTCAAGAAACTATACAAACAAAAAGAAAACACGATATACAAGAAAAAAGTTCAGAGATGCCGCTTCATTTATTTGTATTCGATATAATGTACCTAAATGGAAAGTCATTAATGGATAAATCTTATTCCGAAAGACGTGAAACTTTAGAAAAAGTACTAAATAAACGTATCTTTATTTTACCTGCTATAAGAATAATAACTAAATCAAAAAAAGAGTTAGAATTATTTTTTAACGCGCAATTAACTGCTGGTTTAGAGGGGATAGTTGCCAAAGATTTATCATCTACATATGTTGCCGGAGCTCGTAAATTTAGCTGGATAAAAATGAAGAGAAGTTATAAAAGTGAGCTTTCAGATACAGTTGATTTAGTCATTATAGGTTATTATTTAGGAAAAGGGTCAAGGACTGAGTTTGGTTTAGGTGGCCTTCTAGCAGCAGTTTATAATGACAAGAAAGATCTTTTTGAAAGTATAACTAAAATAGGTACTGGTTTCACAGAACAACAGATGTCATACTTCAAAGAACTTTTAGATAAAATTACACTTAAGAAAAAACCTGCAAGAGTTGAGTCTGAAGTAGAACCTGATTTTTGGGTTGAACCTAAGTATGTTGTTGAGGTAAGAGCAGACGAAATAACACGTTCTCCTATGCATACTTGCGGTAAAACATCTTATCAATCAGAAGAGATAGGTTACGCATTAAGATTTCCAAGGATAATAAGTGATGGGATAAGGGATAAAAAAGCAGAGGATTCTACTACTACTGCAGAGATAATAGAGATGTTTGAAAAACAAAAGAAAAAACCTTTAAGTGATAAATAATTTTAAGATAATTATTTATTTAGTTCCTTATACTCAAGTAAATTTTATTTACTAAAATAAATGTTTTTTTATTGAAAATAAAGTATTCCACTATTTTCGTTTTAACAAAAGATATTTAAACTTATTTATGTTTATATTTGTCAAGGCGATCAAATGGTAGATTTTTCCGGAGACATTTTGGGAAAAAATGTAGATAACAGTAGTGTGAATTATACTCCACAGATAAAAATAGTAACTGTTGGAGTTGGGGGCGGAGGAAATAACACAGTAAACCGATTAATAAAGGTTGGTGTTAAGGGAACCGAACTTGTAGCTGTGAACACAGATGTTCAGCACTTCAAAATTCTTGATGACAGAATTAAGAAAATTTTGATAGGAAAAAGTATGTCAAGAGGATTAGGAGCAGGAGGAGATCCTGAAGTTGGTGCAAAGGCAGCTGAAGTTGACAGACAACAGTTAGAAGAGGTTCTTTCTGGTGCTCAATTAGTATTCTTATGCGCAGGTATGGGAGGAGGAACAGGAACCGGAGCAATCCCTGTAGTTGCACAAATAGCAAAAGAACAAGGCGCAATAGTAGTTTCAATGGTAACTTACCCATTCGATCTTGAAAGAGTAAGAAAGGTAAAGGCAGAAGAAGGTATTCAAAAATTAAGAAAATTCAGCGACAGTGTGATAATATTAGATAACAATAGACTTGTAAAGTTAGTTCCTAACTTACCAATGAATGATGCTTTTGCAGTAGCAGATGATATATTAGCAAAGGCAATCGGTGGTTTGGTATGGACAATAACTCAACCAAGTTTAATAAATATAGACTTTGCAGATGTACGTTCGATAATGGGAAGCGGAGATGTAGGATTTATCTCTGTCGGAACAGGAAAAGGCAATGAAAAAGTTGCAGCTGCATCAGAACAAGTAATAAAGAACAAATTACTAGATGTAGACTTCGAAAACGCAAAGGGTGCTTTGATACACATCTCAGGCGCTTCTGATCTTACATTAGGAGACGCAATAAAAGCAGGAGAGTTAATAACAGAAAGAATGGATCCAAAAGCAAACGTAAAATGGGGAGCAAGAATTATTCCTGGTTATGAAGGCCAACTAGAAATAGTTGCTATTGTAACTGGAGTAAGTGGTTCTAGCATTTTAGGGAAGTTTGAAGATAAAAAGAAAGCTTCATCTTCATTTGGAGATTTAGAGATGATATAATGGCAGAGTTCGATTACGATTCATTTCAACCTAAGGTTGCTGTTGTAGGTTTAGGAGGTCAAGGAAGCAACTTAATTAACAGGTTAATGGCAAACAACATTAAAAGTGCTGACACAATTGCAATGAATACAGATGTTGGTCACCTAAATATGATAAAAGCACAAAAAAAGATTCTCTTAGGAAAGGACATAACAAATGGATTAGGTGCAGGTGGTTATCCAGAGGTAGGTATGAAAGCAGCAGAAGTAAGCAAATCTGAGATTGCAGCAGCATTAGAAGGTTATCACTTGGTGTTCATAGCTGCAGGTATGGGTGGCGGTTCAGGAACAGGCTCTGCACCTGTTGTAGCGCAAGTTGCAAGAGAGATGGGCGCAACTGTTATAGCAACTGTAACTTATCCATTTGCACTTGAAAGAAGCAGAAAACTTAAAGCAGAATGGGGCATTGAACAACTAAATAAACAAGCAGATTGTGTAATAGTTATAGAAAATGACAAGCTATTGTCATACGTTCCAAATCTTCCAATAGAAAGAGCATTTGAGCTAGTTGATAACATAACAGGTAATGCTGTAAAAGGCATTGCAGATACTATAACCTTACCTAGTTTAATAAATCTTGATTTTGCAGACTTAAGAAATGTAGTTAGAAACACAGGTACTGCTGTAATAAGCTTGGGTTCAGGTCAGGGAGCTGATAAGGTAGAGCAAGCAATAAGATCAACAAAAGAACATCCATTATTAACTGTTGATAACGAAGGTGCAAAAGGAGCATTAATTCATGTAGTAGGAGGAACAAATCTTTCAATACGTGACGCAACAAGAATAGGCGAAGGAGTAACTGACAATTTAGCACCAGATGCAAATGTTATCTTCGGTTCAAGAATGCTTCCAGAGTTGAACGACCAAGTAAGAGTAATGTCAGTAATAACTGGAGTAAAAGCAAAATTTGGAGAGTCAAGAAACAAAGAGGTACGTGAAGCACATAGCATGAGGCTAGAGATGACTGATCGTATATATTGAAACTTCAAATTTAAGTTAATTAAAACTATCTAAACAACGCAAAGGTAAGACCTTATCTATTTAGCGATTAACATATTAATGCACTGAAAAGTGCATGTGAGGGCTTTTGCAAGTTGTTTAAATGGTAGTAATATCAGAAAAAAAAGTATTGGAGCTCATAAAATTTGAGCAAATAATAAAGAGATGTCCAATATGCTTAAAGGATACGGAACAGACGGCTTATTATTCGCATAAGCCTGATCTTTCAATTACAACATACACTGAAACAACTCCAGCAATACAAGTAAAGATCCTTTCAAATATTGGGCATATGTATGAGTGGTATGTACTCGCTACATGTACCTCATGCAACTACACATACAAGGTGACCGGTGTGCCAAAAATGAAAGAAAAAGATATTCCAAAAACAAGCAGTTTTAATAGTATAGAACTAGCATTAACTTGCTGTGATGTTTGTTATAATGAGTATTATCGCTATGTTATTGGCGATGTTTTTATTAACTTATCTTCTGGCGGAAAGGTTTATTTATGCGAATCTCACGCAAAATCAGTTGAAGAAGAAAAAAATAAAAACGGAAATTACAACTCTTTTATTAAAAAGATGAACTACTGGGAGAATAATAAGGAAATACCTATAGTAATCAAAACAAAATCAGATGAGTTTCTTTTAAAAAGATGTAACGGCTTAACGATACATATACTAGACGTACTTAAAGAATCCGAAGAGCTATCTAGAAGTGAGTTGTTCAACAAGGTATCAAAAAGATCAGTAAAGTTGAAACAACCACAGTTTGATGAAGTTGTAGGTTACTTAAAAGGAATGTCTCTATTAGAAGAAAAAGAAAGTGGTTCGTTTATACGAAAAAGATTCTTTAGTCTTTCAAAATCAGGCAGTGATGTTGCAGAAGCATTAAATGTATAATTCTTTTTACAGTAACTATATCTAATACATAAGTAACTCATTCCAGGTTGTACAAAATGCGATATTTTATTTACGGTTCTCCAATATTCCTTAAAAGTAATCTTATATCAATCAAAAGTATCTTTGGCAACTTCAAAGTAGAGTCTAATTTTATTAATTCATATATAATATCAGCGCATTCTGCATCTTTAAATAATAAAAAATCAGAGATAAATTTTTTATATAGAGTATTAAAAATACTAAAAACAGAAAAAATCTCAGAAAAAAATTATCTTGAAGATATTAAAAATACCTTAATAAAAACAACCATACCTAACAAAAAAATACGTCTAGAGTGTGTCGATATAAACTCAAGAAGAGGCTACTCAGCTAAGGATATTGAGGTTTATTTAGGAGAGTATCTTGAAAAAATAGGAGCAAAGGTTACCTTAAAAAATCCAGAGATACTTTGTTATATAATTCTTTTTGATATGAACTGTCATATAGGATTTATCTCTTATAAGAAGTTAAGTTTTATTGATCCTGGGAGGCATTACAAAACTTTATCTTCTGGGATATCAAGAGCAGAGTTTAAGCTAATGGAAGCATTTGATGAATTTAAGATAAAATTAAAACCAGATCAAATTGCTTTTGATTTAGGTGCTTCACCAGGAGGCTGGAGCGTTCTTATGGCTAAAAAAGGAGTAAATGTACTTGCCATAGACCAAGGCGAGATGTTTTCTGATAAAATTAAAAAATTAAATATAAATTATATAGAAGCAACAACACCAAACATGAGTAAATTTAAAAAAAATAATATACAAATACTACATATAAGAAAAAAATTTCAAGAAGCAATAGGTTTTCTAGACTATGTTAAAAAAGCGGATATAATAACCTGTGATATGAATATATCCCCAGAAGAAGCCTCAAAGGCAGTTTTACTTTTTTCAGGTAAATTGAAAAAAAACGCGAAGCTTATTTTTACTATAAAATGCAAAACAAAGTTTGCGAAAAAATATGTAGAAGAGGCAAAAACTATCTTATCTAAACATTTTAAAATTGAATCGATAACTGCGCTTCCAAGCAACAGGCAAGAACTTACTTTATATGGTAAATTTAAAAATTGATTCTAAAACTAAAAATACAGAATTTCATATCTACTTATTATGTATCTCTTTTTAACTTAAGAATTTTTGCTATTGCAGAATCACGGATTGAGATTACCGGATCTGTTCTTGCAATATCTATTAATATTTGTTTATAACTTTCTATTGAACTTTTTCTTTTTTTGTTGTTAGAAAATTTTATGTTTAATGTAACGGCTAATCTTACAAACTCATCATTATGTTTAGACAATCTTTTTAGAACATTAATACTCTCTGTACTCAAAGCAAGATTTTTATCAAACCATGCTGGATGCTGTTCTGATTCATTTTTTTGTGATTTATATTTACCCAAATATCTACTCAATTTAATCCTCTATTCACGGTAAGTACTCCTTATTCTTTATCTTTTCTCTTATGTAATCTCCTACAAATGTTAATCTAGGTCCTTGTAATGCGTCTTGTTCAAGTTTTATTCTTGATTTTATCATACGCTCTAGCTCAACCTCCCATTCCTTATGCTTCTTTATCCACTCATAATTAAGCATTTCCTGTGCTCTTTTAAGGTCTACCTCAGAAGCTTTTATAGTTAATTTATTTAAGAATTCATACTTATCTAGATCGGACATAGTGACACCTAGGAATCTAGCTTCTGGAGTTGCAACGTCACCTCCTATATAAGCTAGGTTAATACTACCTGTCTTTATAGTCCAGTAAATATACCATCCCCACGCATCTGAGTCTGTAAAAACATAAATCGGTAATCCTGCATCAGCTAGTTTTCTTATTATCCTTCTAGTTCCTCTAGCTGCTTGGCCCTGAGGTGTTATTAATATCGCATTCTCTTTTTTCCAGAATAAGTCCTCATTTAATCGCTGCCATAATGCATCTTTTTCTACTACAATAACATACTTTGCTTTAATATCAACAAACTCAATATCATTATCTACATCACTTGGTATAGCCCAGCCGCTTCTTCCTTGTTTTGTGCAGTCTATCTCGATTTTTTCATTTCCAAAGGTATCAATTATCCTCATATTTCCTGCAAGTACTCCTTTTCTGTTTGCATTTAAATTAAGGTCCTCTCTTTTCAATGAAAGTGCAACTTCTATATCCTCAATTAATGGATTTGACTCTGATTGTTCGCTAAATACATTTTCATCTACATCCTCACCTAGCGAAAACTTCAATTGGTAATACAAACCTCTTATTGTGGTGTGTAAACCTTCCTTCACAAATTTATGACACTTTGCAGCCACAGCCATGGTCTGCATAAATCTTTTAGATTGAGACACATTCACAAAACTTCGTTCTTCTTTTGTACTGCCTAATCTCAAGTAACCATTTTTGTGATCAAAAATTATATTAGAACGTGTCCTAGCTAAAGTTGTAAATTTAGGATTAGCCCCTTTTTTAATATCCCTAACTATACTATTTCCTAAATCTTCTATTTTTTTTTCTGGTGTTTCATTATCTTTACTCTTAGCCATAATCACTCATCTTCTTTATCAAGTATTAATGGCTTTCTTTCTTTAGAGTCATTCATTATATAATTCTTTAACTCCTTTATCATTGCGTCTCTTCTTGGACTTTGTTTTAGCACATTTTCTAATACTTCAGCTATGTTCTTTGCAGTAATTATCTTTATCTTTTTAAGATCCTCTTTATCTAGATTTATGTCCTTACTATTTGTATCTGGTATTACTACGTACTTCATTCCTGCTTCTATAGCTGCTAATATCTTGTAAGTTACACCTCCTACCGGAAGAACCTCTCCTCGTACTGAAAGTGAACCAGTCATTGCAAATTCTTGATTTACAGGAATTCCTTCTAAGGCAGAGATAACAGCTACAGCAACTGATATGCTTGCACTATCTCCCTCTACACCTTCATATGTCTGAAGGAACTGGACATGTATATCATATCTAGTCATATCTCTTCCAATGTGTTTCTTTATTATTGCGCTTATGTTCTTAACTGCCTCCTGTGCAATCTTTCCTAACTTTCCAGTAGGTATAAGCTTACCTTCTGTTCTAGAACTTGCCTTTGTGACCTCTGCAACTATAGGTAAAACTATTCCTGCAGATAAGTACGAAGAACCGACTACAGCTAAACCATTTACTCTTCCTATAGCAAAGCCCTTTGTTTTAAATATCTGATAATCTCTTCTATACTCTAGACTTTGTGCAACATACTGTGCTTCTATAGGTCTTGCAAGGTTCATGGCTGAGAGTACATCACTTGTTGTAACCATATTTCTATTATTTTCTTTTGCAATATCTCCAGCTGCTCTAATCAATCCTCCAAGATCTCTTAATATAAGTGTTAATCTATTCTTTCTTCCGCTTCTTCTCTTTGCCTCCTCTATTATATACATACACGCATCATATGAAAATGGAGGTATCTTTCCATCTTTTTTAACTTCCTGTGCAATAAACTTTATCAACTCAAATCTATTTTCTTCTGTGTCTGGCATTGATGATTCCATATAAACCTCATAACCATAACCACGTATTCTTGATCTAAGTGCAGGATGCATTTTTTGAATATCTTGTAAGTTACCTGCAGCAACCAGTAAAAAGTCACACGGTACTGGTTCTGTTCTTATCAACGCACCAGAACTCATCTCACTTTGACCGGTTATTGGGTACTTCTTTTCCTGTAATGCAGTAAGTAACTCTTGTTGTGATCTAGGTTCTATATCAGCTACTTCATCAATAAATAAAACTCCTTTATTTGCTTTGTGTATTGCTCCGCTCTCTACTCTTAAATGTGCTGGAGTTCCTAAACCTCCTGACTGTAATGGATCGTGCTTTACATCTCCAAACATTGCTCCTGCGCGTGATCCAGTTGCATCTATAAATGGAGCATGCGTTCTGCCTGTATTATCTATTATTAATTTAGGCTCTGAAGACTCGAAAACTCCAGGAAGTATACCTCCCATTCGTCTAAAGCTGCCTACAAATACAACTATAGAAGCAAAAATCAAAACGCCTAGTATCAACCCAGCTAATAGCAGCATTCTATATCCTGTAAACCAGCTAGAAAAGCTTAAGGCAAAAAGTATTATTACTATTACTAATACTATTGGTATTATACTGCTTTTAGGTGCAGATGTATCAACCTTTACCCTCATCTTTTCTTTTTGGACTATCTGTCTTCCTTGTCCATCCCCTAATGGTTTTCCTTGTTGAGGAGGGTTTGGATAGGTTTTAACTACCTTAATTATTGGTTTATTCTCCTCATTAGGATTTTTATAAACTAAAACATCTTCTAAATCAGTATTTCCTAATAACTCTGCCATTCCCTGTGCAAGCATAGTCTTTCCTGTTCCCGGATCACCTATTAACAATACATTTCTGTGTTGTCTAGCGGCCTTTTTTACTATCTCTGTTGCTCTCTGTTGTCCTATTACTTGATCAATCATCTTTTCAGGTATTTTTATATCATCAGTTGTGTTGAATTTTTTCATATATACACTGTTTTAAATGTATTTTATCCGATGTAAAAAATAATAAGGATAAAACATTATAAATACTTAATTGAAAAGCTTATTATACCTTTTATACTGATTTGGTATTCATATCTTACCTAATCGTTTAATTAGTAATAAATATTTATACATTTATTTAAGATATAGGAGATATGGGTGCCCCTCAAGATTAACAATATAAATAGCGTTTAGAGGGTGGGGAAGATAAATAGATTTACTCTAAACGCATGGAAGTAATTTGCTACTATAAATTTATAAATATTCTTATTTTTACTTTGTATTAAAATATACCATAATAATCCTAATATATAAAAATAAATATACGTGATTCTAATTCTCTAACTGATTACATGCATAGTGTATATTGTAAAAACATATCTAAAATATATCATAATAAAAAGAAGGCACTTAACAACGTATCTTTTTCATTTAAGGGTAAAGGGATTCTTTCTATAATCGGTAAAAACGGCGCTGGAAAAACTACCCTTATTAGAATACTTGCTACGGAGTTAGTTCCAACATCTGGCACCGTAATTATAGATGATATAAACATTGTAAAAAATCCAGAAGAAATACGTAAAAACATAGCAATAATTCCGCAAGAAGCACGTGCTGTTCAATGGCTTACTCCAAAGCAAACACTCATCTCATATTTAATGTATCGTGGTTTTTCTTACTCCGAATCAAAAAAATTAGCAATAGAGTCATTGAAAAAATTATCATTAACCAAGAATTTAAACACATTAAATAGGTTGCTTTCTGGAGGTACGAAAAGAAAGGTTTTAGTCTCTTATGTACTTTTTTCAGGAGCAAAAATTATCTTTTTAGATGAACCGACAACAGGCCTCGATCCGATATCTAGAAGCGAACTATGGAATTTATTAAAAAAACTAAAAGATGATTATCTAATAGTATTAACTACTCATTATCTTGAGGAAGCAGAAAGGCTTTCAGATAAGATAATTTTAATAGATGATGGGAAGTTGGTTGCATACGACAGTATGGATGGCCTTAGAAAAAAAATAAAGTATAACTACAGCATTTTAATATCTAACAATATCCAAAAGATGCCCAAATTTATAAATGTGAAATACAAAATAATAAAAGGTTTAAATAGTGGCTATCAAATACTTACAAATGAAAAAGATTCAGAAAAAATAACAAACATATTGATAAAAAACAATATAAAATTTTCAATAAATCCTGTTTCATTAGAGGACATATTTTATTATTTAGTTAAAAAGACAATTTCAGAGGACTCTGATAATAGTGATAATGATGAATACTAAAAAAAAGCTTAACCAAATATTTGCTTCAATTCTTTTAAATAGTATATACGCTATGAAAAATTATCCTATAATGTTCATAAATACCCTTTTATCTCCATTATCAATGCTTGTTATAATCGTAATAGTCAGTAGGGGCGCATTAATAGGTGTGGGCATAGAGGGTGCATTTATAATGACTATGCTATCCGGAGGTCTTAGTTTGCAAGGAGATCTCTCTCATCTTAAAAATGATTTTAAATTGCAAGATATAGTTGTAAGTTCACCAACAACATCATTTATTTATATGATTGGTATGGGTCTTTCTGAACTCATATACATAATACCTACTCTTATCGTACTTCTTATTTTAGCAATACTTTTTATACATGCAACTATCGTTCAAGCACTAATAATGTTAATTGCTTTGATAATAATATTTTTGTTTTCCATATCATTAGGATTTTTCTTATCGACCTTCACATCTGATGTAATGCAAAGCTGGGGTATGACAAATGTAATCTCGACATTATTATCTACAATACCTCCTGTTTACTATTTAATTACATATATACCAATGCCTTTTCAGTACATCGCATACATATCTCCGACAACATATGCCGCAGAGATACTTCAAAGTATTACTGGCTATCTTCAAATAACACCATTAAATTTTTATGTTGATTGGTTAGTATTAATAATTTTAACTGTTATTATGTTAGTGCTATCTATAAGGAAGTCAAGATGGCGTGAAAATTAAATAAAAAGTGATTATATTAAAAAAATAGATCCGAAAAAGGCATTGTTTAAGAAAAGTAAAGAATTAGGAGAGGGCTACATAAAAGGCCCTAACCTAGAAAAAAATTTAGATATTAATGAGTTTATAGAATCATTTTCTGATATAGGTTTTCAAGCAACTAATCTCGGTAAGGCAATATCCCTTGTTAAAAAGATGCAAAAAGAAAACGCAAAAATATTTTTGGGCTTCACCTCAAATATAACAACAAGCGGTCTACGTGAAATACTGAGTTATTTGACAAAGCATAAACTTGTTCATTTTCTTGTAACTACTACTGGTGGTCTAGAAGAAGACATTATAAAAACACACGGTCCATTTTTAAAAGGTTCATTCGATGCTGATGGTGCATACTTAAGGAAAAATGGAGTAAATCGTTCTGGAAATATTTTTGTACCTAATGAAAGATATATTTGGTTTGAAAAATTTATGCACTCTTCATTAGAAAAATTATACTCCAAAAATAAAAATTCTGGGAAGGTTATCGATTCGGTAGAACTTGTTGAGTTTTTAGGCAACGAGGTTGAAAAATTAAAAAATCATGAAGAAAGTTTTACTTACTGGTGTTATAAAAACAAAATTCCTTTGCTATGTGTGCCTTTAGCCGACGGTGCAATTGGAGATCATATTTACTTTTTCAAAAAAGAACATAAGGATTTTGTAATCGATTTATCAAAAGAGGTTGAGTTACTTTACGATACTGTGATAAATGCTGATAAAACAGGTGCAATACTTTTAGGCGGTTCAGTACCAAAACATCATATAATGAATGCATTAATGTTGAGAGAAGGTGCTGATTATACTGTTTATATAAACACAGGTTATGAACAAGAAGGGAGTAATGCTGGTGCAAATCCAGAAGAAGCAAAAAGCTGGGGTAAAGCAGCTCCAGATGGAAACAATGTCAAGGTATGGGGAGAAGCATCTATACTCTTTCCATTACTTATAATGGGCGCATTTGTTCATAAAAATATTAATGATTAGTTATTAAAACTTCAATATAGAAGGGTTTTTATTCTTTTTCAACCTCTTTAATGTGATAAAATGCCCAATAAATATGATGACAAAATAATGGATAGAAGTTACCTACGTAAGCACTCTATCCGTGTAATATTAATAGCACTCATATCATTTTTTAGTCTTTACATCATTACAAAATACTTCTCGTTAACACCTTCTAACAATGGACAAGAAATTGCACTTAGTGCAATAATAGGTATTTTAGGAATAGAGATGTTGGGTTTTATACTTCACATATCTCTTAAATCTACGGTTAAAAACGAGGAATCTGGAACATTAAGAAATTTATTTAGAATAATTGGTTACTCTATACTTATATTATTTTTATTATCACTTTTTTCAATAAATATAACTGGATTGCTAGTAAGTGCAGGATTTTTAGGTGTAGTTTTAGGTTTAGCTGCACAATCAACATTATCTAACTTTATAGCTGGTATATACCTGCTTTCAAGTAAGGCCTTTGAACCTGAAGACAGAGTAACTATACATACATGGCAGTATAACATGGTCCCTCAAAGTTACCCTCATGATAAATTTGTGCCTGGCTTTTCAGGGGTAATTAAAAATATCGGTTTGTTGTATACTGAACTGACTAGTGATGAAAATATTCCTGTGTATGTGCCTAATAGTATAGTTGTTCAAGCCTTGGTACTAAATTATAGAAGGGCAACTGAGAATACAATTAGTTTACAATTTGATTTATCAGTAGATATTTCTTACTCAGATATAAAGAAAGTAGTAAAAGAGGTACTAGAAAATAAAAAAATAAAGAGTTATCATATGAATATAGAGTATCTGCATAATGATGTTTATGTAATTACTGTAAATCTAGTTTATGATTTTAAAGAAAGAAGGGAACTACGTTCAGAGATATACGAAAAAATAATAGAAAGGTATCTTAAAAAAACTAAAAAATCCCGTTCTAAAAAATAAAACATTTAACTTATTCCAATAAACGCGGTTCCCAAAGCTATCACTAAGATTCCTATCCACCTTAATAATGTTATTGGTTCGTTTATAAAAAACAATGCAAAGAGACTTGCAAAAATGTAACTTAAACCTCCTAAACCATACGTCCAACTTAAGTGCGCCCTTCCTAAAACATATAAATAAATTATTGTAGAAACTCCATAACTAAGTATCCCTAGAATTAGAAAAAATATTAAATTAATACCTAAACTGTCTAAACCAATTTTAAAAAGCAGTTGTCCTAAGGCTCCAAGTATTGTACTAAAAACAAGCATTACTATAAATAATTTTTTACTATTCATTAAATCACTAATAAGTCATTGCCACTATTATAACTCCGATTACTATCAGAGTGATACCAATTCCTCTATAAAGTGTTATAGGTTCATTTAATTTTAATTTAGCTATAATAAAAACAAACAAAAACGTAGTCGCAAAGGTTGGATATACAAAGGATAACTCTCCAGAGGATAAAGCAATAAGATAAAAAACCAAACTTATTAAATAAACAAATATACTTATTATAAGGAATTTATTCTTAAATAAAGAAAATATACCTTTAAGATCAATGCTAAATTTGTGTATTGATTTTTTCATTAAGTACTGTGACGTTGCAGCTATTGCAGCAGCTATCAAAGTAAAACCTATAACCTCAATCTCATTTAGCAATTAATCATCATATTTATTCTAATGATTAGTTATAAAACACTATAGCTTTATTCAAATATTGGTAGCTCTTTAAGTCTTAAAAATTCATTAATACTAATTATTTTAATGTCTTCATTTTGAATTTTGCTATACTTTTCAAAAACTGAGTCATTGCACAGGACCAATACTTTATCAAAAGTCTTAAATCTTTCATTTATCATTTTTTCTGAATCATCAAACTTCTTTAATCCAGTTTCATACTCTACAGCGATCTTTAAGTTATTTTTTTCAAATGTAAGGTCAGGTCCATAGGCTTTGTTATAAATTAAAGAGTAAGTTCCTAATTTTTCAAGATGCATTTTAATTAAATAAATACTTATTTCGTGCTCTGAGGTATTTTTTGCAAATTGTAAATACCAAATATCATCATATTCAGAGTTAATAGAAATTTTAAAGCTTTTTATTCTTTGCACATTTTCCAAATAATCTAATGTCTTTTCAATATCTAAAATATCTATTCCTTTATCATTGAAATTTTTTTCAATCTCAGCTTTTCTTTTAGGCTCTCTTATAAATTCTTGTAATAAATACTCTAAAGGTTCTCTATCCTTTTTTACTTTTTCAAATTTTACTAAAAGTGGATCTATTGTATTGTAATCTATAGCAATAGCCTCTCCTACTCTTAGGTTTCTAAATGATGATTTTATCTTAGATAAACGATCCCCATCACTACCTCCTGAGATATAGCTAGATAAATAATTAAGCTCCTCAGGCTCTCTCGTATAAAAACTTAAAAACAATGAAGAATTTGCACGCACATCCTTGTCCAATGTTTTTGCACTTTGAGAAATTGCAATAATGCCTACTCCATACTTTCTACCTTCTGAAACAAGTCTACCTAATATTGGATTGTCACCTAACTTTCCAGCTTCATCTACTAACACATATGTATTGAGCTTTTCATTTTTTGTAGAAACAGCATAAGAGTAAATCTGCCGTAACAACTCCTCCATAAATATTCCTTGTGAGTCAGCTGTACTCAATCCTCCTAGTGTAATGATACTTTTTGAGTTCATTAATTCCGATAATCTCAACTTGTTTTTCTTTTCTAAATGTTCCAAAACACTTAATCTTCCCTTCAAGTACTCTAACATATTGAGTTCAGTTCTTTTACCATTACTTTCTGCATTTTTTTTAAAAACATTAATTGTAAATAAAAGAGACGAAAAAGACGCCTCAAGATTCTTTCTTTCTGATATTTCATAAGTATACTTTATACATCTATATAAACAATTTCTCTGGACATGACCGAGCTTCAAATGCCGTTGAAATAAATCTGATAACTCTGCAGTTTTATCAACTATTGAAACATTGCCTTTTTCAAAAATATTTATACCATCATATCTCGCATTATAAATTTTAGCTGAAGTCTCATTTGCAATGCTCCCATAATCATTTTTAGGATCTATCACTATAAAGTTATAATTATTCTTCGAAAGCTCTTTTATTATCGCATTAGCAGCATTTGATTTTCCAGAGCCACTCTGACCTGTTATTGCTATATGTGGATTTATCCTACCTGTTAATTTAAGATATTTTTTAAAAAAAACTTTTTTCCAAACAAAATTAAACTCACCGTTAATCGCTATTCTTTTTCTTTTTAATATATATAAAATTCTACAAGTTCCACTAACCCTACTCATAAAATCACATAAAAATACTTTTTATTCTGAAATAAGTTTCTTAACCAAACTTAACTCTTCTAATTCTTCAGTTTTATCTGTTCTGGGCGTTTCAAGAATGAAATTCATTTTATTTATTCCTTTATAAGAAAAGAATTTTTTAAAGCCTTCAACCCCAATACTCCCCTTTCCTATGCACTCGTGTCTATCTCTTTTAGAACCAAGTTCATAAATAGCATCATTCAAATGAATTACTTTTATATTTTCAAGTCCTATTTTGTCTTTAATTTCATCCAATACTTCTTTTTTAGTTATATCATAACCTGCAGCAAACAAATGGCAGGTATCAATACAAAAACCTTTTTCATCAGTATTTAAGTTATCAAATATTTCTTTAAGATCATCCAAGTAAGAACCTACACTATTTTTCTGGCCTGCTTGATTTTCTAAAAGTATTGAAACTCCATTGTTAACCTTTTTTATTTTATTTATTCCAGAAATGACTCTTTTTATTCCATTTTCTTTTCCAGTTCCTAGTTCACTACCCAAATGCGCGATTACATATGGTATCTCTAAAGTAGCGCACTCATTCACTATACTCTCCATAATCTTTATTGATTTTTCATATACCTCTTCTTTAGGTGAAGCAACGTTTGGCAAGTATGGCATATGTACAAAAATAGGCTTTATATCATAGGTCTTCGTTTTTTCTAGAAACTTCTTCTTCTCTTCTGGAGATGACTTTTCCAATGCCCATGTTCTTGGACTACTTAAAAATATCTGCATCGATGTGCATCCTATCTCAGATGCATAATCAAATGATTTTGAAATTCCTCCAGCAATAGATACATGATAACCCAATCTTACCAAAAAATCACTTACAAAGTTCATATGCTTCTTTTACAATTTCAATTTCATCATTTCTTAAAGCTTCGTTCTGATAAAACTTTTTATTATCTAAAATAAAGCTTAAAATTTCTATTCTATCTACATTTTTCTTTGCAGTCTCAGCTATAATTTTAGGAACACTATCTATCTTCATTGTATTTGCAAAATCTAAAATCCACTCATCTATTGTTTTTGCAAAGTTCATAAGTATTTTTATTTGTGTTACTGCCATCAAAAACTTCTTTAACTCATTAATCCTTTCTATTATTAAAGGATCATTTTCAGAATCTTCTTTTTCTTTAATAAACTTGCCATAATTTTCTACAATCTGTTTTTCTTGCTCTAACAAATTATTTATTATTAACATATCCATCTCAATTTCTGATGATTTATCTGGTAACTTAATGACATTTCCATTTATCTCTAATCGGTTTTCCTTTATCTCTATATGTAATGTATCAATCGCTTCGAGTATCAACTCATTTTTTGCTCTTACTAATAAGTCCTGCGCAATCATCCATTTTGGAGTATCTACCATGTTATTCTTATATATTTTATGAAATTAAATATATATAATGAGGGTATTCAAATGGAAAATGAAGTAATTATAAATACAAGTAATGACGTTTACCCACCATCGGAAGACAGTTACTTATTGATAGATACGCTTCTATCATATCTCAAAGATTCAAAAAACTCAAATCTTTCATTACTTGATATAGGGACAGGAACAGGAGTTATAGGAATCTCTTCTGTAAAAAGTAATCGTATAAGTAAATTAACATTATCAGATATAAATCCAAAAGCAGTTTCATTAACAAAAAACAATGTAAAGGAAAATCAAAATATCTTAAATGCTATAAAAGTAAATGTTCTTCAAAGCGATCTTTTTTCTAATATCCCTAAAGAGAAATATGATATAATAACATTTAATCCTCCATATCTACCAAATGAAGAAAATAGTAAGATACTTACTGAAGCATTTTTTGGAGGTTGGTCTGGCATAGAGGTTACTCAGTCATTTTTAAAGAGTTCATTGGAGTATCTATCTGATGATGGAGTAATTTTTATAGTTTCAAGTTCCTTAGGTAATATGGAAAAACTAATGTTGTTTATAAAAAACTTAAATTTAGAAATTAAAATGCAAGAAAAAGTACATATATTCTTTGAGGATATAATATGTTCTGTACTGTATTTAAAAAATAAAAATTAATTGGTAATTTAATGGATGTGAAAGAGTTAGACTTTGAAGAATCTATAAACTTTGTAAAACAAAATAAAACTGCACTAGTTTGGATAGGCTCTGAACCTAAGGAATACATAGAAGAGGTATTAAATCTAGAAAAAAATACCTTAAAACAGCTATCTCCTGCGGAAATAACATCAATGGATAGTGATCAAGCTAAACTATATAATAATCATGTATTTGTTTGTTATCATGGTAATTCCTCTAGGTATGTTGTTAATTTCCTAAAAAATAAGCATAATGTAGAGTCAGTAAGCATGAAAGGAGGAGCAACAAGCGTTGTTGGAGAAATATTCTAATTTATTATTTTTTTCATCTCTCTTTTTCTTTCGTACATCCTTTTTTCAGCTAACTCGAAAAGCTTCCTCTCTAAAATTTCTGGAGTATAACCTTTTAGCTTTTTATTCATAACCTCGTCAATACGTGCTATGCCTTCTGCAAATGTTAAATTAAACCTAAGCATATTTTCCTTATTTTTTATACTCTCTCCGAAGTTTATTTTTCTAAGTTCTTCTGTTATTCTCTTAACTAATTTTTGTGAAGATAACTTATCTGTTTCTAATATTATTACAAACTCATCCGCTCCTGATCCCTTTCTATACGCAAAGTCGTAAGCCCTAATTGTTTTTAATATCGCAGTACCTAATCTTTTTATCGCAACATCCCCTAATCCGTGTCCTAAGGTATCATTTATCTTTTTAAGGTCATTTCCGTCTATTACTATAAACTCGATACCATTTGGTTTCTTTCCAGAACCCTTTTTATAATCATCCTGCTCTCTTAAATATCTAGAAATTATCATTTTTGTGTCATATTCATACTTTCTTTGATTTCCAAGACCTGTCATCTCGTCTGTAAGCAACATACGTTTTAATTTTGTATTTTCATCTCTCAATAATTTATTCTCTCTTTCTAAATTATTTATTCTTTCTTCGGTTGTAACCTTTGTAATAATGCCATTTCTACGTCTAAACATAGATTTAGCTTCATCTGGGGTAATTACCTCTCTAGGCCTTAGTACTGTTTCCAGTTCCAAATTTCTTATTGCACTTGAAAATTTAACTATGCCTTCTTTTCTTTCGTTCATAAAATATATTTTATCATTTTAGATATAAATACTTAATCTTTCAAGCTTTTTACGTGTGGAAAGTCAAAAAGCAACTCATTTTTAGGAAGAAGTTAAGGCAAAACTATTAAAATTAATATAAAACTCAAACCTCTTCAAAACCAAATTAAATTCATTAAAGACATTTTTGGAGTTATTCGTCATTTTTTTAAATGAATGGAAGTTGGCTGGGTGGAGAGGCTCAGCTGCCTCTCCATTTATTATGCTTATGTTTGTCTCGACTACTCCCTGCTTTGTTATTTTACAACGAAGTTCGAATGTCTTTTTGGAGTACTCACTTCTTTCTGAAATTATGCATTGATCTATGAGCTTAGCTATAGTGCCATTGATCTTTACAATATCTCTAACCTGCGAGTATTCCGGTTCAAAAAACACCTTCAAAAGGCTATACACAGCTAGCCACAATCTACTATAATGTTTTATCTCTATAGAAAGATCGTTGCAGTCCAAAACCACATTTTTACTGATGTTTCTTTCAAGACACTGCATAATTTTCTCCCAACCAACCTTTTTTCCATTCATTTTTTCACCCAGAAATAGACAGATATTTGGTTATCTGATACCAGTCGTATTTATTTTGCGCTCGACTTACGCTCTTTGCAATATTTATACTTTAGTAAAATATATATACCTTACTAAAATTATTTACTTCAAGTAGATAATTATATAAACTTATACACGATATATTAATGTTGTTGAACAAAGGTTCAACGCACCCAGAAATAGGGGGCAGCTAAACACTGCCCCTAATTCATTGTTCTATTTTATAAACAGCCTCGCCTTCATTTACTTTATACCTTAATTTGATACCAACCGAATCACCAGGATAAGCAGTATAAACATCATTTCTATTAATTTGCATACTAATTACCTTCTGTCTTACTGATTCATCTTCTGTTCCTATCTCTATAATATCTCCTGTATTTAACTCGGAATCTAATTTTATTGCAACAACATTTATCTTTGAAAAATATCCCTCAACAAAACCTATCTGTATCTTATTTTTTGAGATCTCCTTTATCTCAACTCCCTTTTCTTTTTTCTTCTCTAATGTGTCCAATACATCCATTGCATTATCAAGGTCATACATACTCTAACCAATATTCATGTGACATCTTCCTACAGATAAATCAGTGGGCTTCCCAAACTAAACAACAGAATAATATGGAACAAAAAGGATATATGTGTTTGTAATAAAATCTTATCATACTACAGTACATCTCGAAATCTAAGCTCGGGGAGAGTTTATAAGACCACAGATTTCCAGTGAGGCAATTTTCGTTGAATTGAGAAAATATCCAACTAAACAAGGATATGAAATCTATGAATCCCTGATGGAAAAATGGAATTCTTCTATTTATCTACGGTTCGCTTTCATTCTATCTATAAATTGTGTGGGATTTCAAGCTCACTTTGTTAAATGTTCTAATAATAAGTATTATAAATTTTGGCATAAATATATTGTAATATAATTAATATAATTAATGTGATTAAATCGAGACAGATAATATTCAGCAAACTTCCCAGCAAGAATCACCACAGTCCAAAATACAGAGTCCTACATCATCTCCAATTCCGGAAGCTTCACAACCTACCACTGAAAAACAATATAACAAAAAATCAAAGACAATTATATATCTCGCTATAATTTTAGTTATTGTAATAATAACTGTTTCATTTTATTTTATATTAATGAGAAGCGACATACAACAATCAAATACCATAAAAACGCCAATACCTTCTGCTACTGCAAATGGCACAAATTCTTTAAGTACTGCTGTTGTGACAACAATTGAGCAATCAAATATAACAAGTTCCTCAAATCAAGCATTTTTAACTCCAATTCAGGTATCTCAGATACTAGGTGCAGGATGGAGTTATACTAGCAGTGGCAACGTCACACAATATTCACAGTTTATGTCCTATAATTTTACACAGTTAAATTATGAGAATATTAATTACTCAAAGGCATTAACAATTTCAGTTTATAACTTTTCAAATTATACTTTAGCAAATTCCTTTTTAAACGAAGTAGTTCAAAATATTACAACAAATTCAAAAGCCATTAAAGGGTTAAGCATACATAATGGAACATCAGGTCATATGAAATACTTTCTTTTAAATGCTGCGAATGCATCTTTAAGTAAAGTAATGATGTACATAAGCATAAACGATACTGGGATTCTCCTTTTTGGTGCGGCATCAAATACTGATATGTATGTATTCAACCTATCACAAGGGCTTCAGCTTGCATCTACAGAATATTCACAGCATTCGAGCAAACCGCTCTCATACATAGGAAAACCAGAAACGATCGGTTCTATGATTGCAAATAATTTAGTTTTTGTATGTTACAGAGAAGCTATGTCCAATTGCACTGTGAATAATGACCTCGGGTATAATCCATCTTACGCATATAATGATACTATTAATCTTAATATACAGAAGCACTTCTACTCAAACTCAACAATTAGTGGTCCCATAACTGTATACTTAGTTGGAGGCAAAAACTATACTCATTTCAATGGAATCTGTTCACTGCCTTACTGTGCCTCTAATGAAATACCTTCGACATCAGGCTTTATAAAAGGTGTAAGTACTAACATACTTATATATAATTCTAGCAACGTTGAGGTTTACTCAGAAAATGCAGGAGCTTCTTATGATGCTGCAATATGGATAAGCTTCTATTCCAACAACTCTATTGAGTATTCACCTTTAGGTACAATTGTTATTACATAAATAAGAAATAACTCTAAGAAGATAAACATATTAAATATTTTTATAACAAGATAATTTTTAATATATATGAAATGTATTAGATTTATATAAAAATTAACTTAAAGATTACTAATTTGATTTATTTCTTCCTAATTTTTTATGAGCCGCACCTAACTCCTTTTTTGCCAACGCACAAAGAAGGTTTAACTCTCCCGCAAGAACCCCTGCAGCTGTTATCTCTGCTAATTTTTTTGCTCCATCTCCTAAATTATTATTTGAATTTAACCCCATTATTGATAATACTTCTTTTTGTTGCTTAATCGATGTACCTCCTCCGACAGTTGCTACCTCAAGCGATGGTAATGTCACTGAGATATACAGATCACCACCTCTATTCTCAGTCCATGTATAACCACTACTGCTCTCAACTACCTGTGCAAGATCCTGTCCTGTAGCTGCAAAAATTCCTGCAATTACATTTGCAAAATGTGCATTATGTTTACTGCTTCCTGCCATTGAACTTCCTAAAAGATTCTTTTTTATATTTAAGTTATTGACCTTCTCGGCCTGAACGCCAAATACCTTCTCCAAAATTTTCTTATTAATTAAGCAATCGGCTACGACACCTTTTCCTCTCCCAAATAACTCATTCACAAAAGACTCTTTTTTGTCAGAACACATGTTGCCGCTTATTGCTACCAATGAAGCTCCATTGAAGTTCTGTTCAATATACTCTGCTATAGCTTCAGATGCAAGTGTTAGCATATTCATACCCATTGCATCTCCTGTATCCATAAGTACTCTTAACCATACATTGTTTCCTAAAATGAAGCAGGACATACTCTTTACTTTTCCATGCGTTGTTGTTTTATTGGCATAATTAGAGAGCTTGTCTTGATTCTTTTCAATCCATTTTGTGAACTCTACTGCTTTTTCAGAAGTATCAAACTCAAATACTGGGGCTCTAGCCATTCCATCTCTATATACATGTGCCATAGCGCCCCCACTCTCATTTACTGCCTTAATACCTCTAGATATACTAGCAACTAAAGCACCTTCTGTTGTAGCTATAGGTAGATAGAATATGCCTTTAGCAGTATCACCATTGACCTTAATAGGACCAGCAACGCCTAACGGTATTGATATAGTACCTATTATATTTTCAATATTTTTGTTTAGTATTTTATCATACTCTACGGTTGAGTTAGCTATACCTTCTAAAGATACCTTTGCATACTCCTCAATAACATTTCTTCTAATGCTAACTGCTTTTTCAGGAGTTACATACTCCTCGATTTTATGTAATGAAATTTCGTCTTTTAAAACCTTTTGAATTAACTCATTATCATTCATTAAATCATCTTTATACTGTTTAATATTCTTACAATAAGTATTTTAGCTTAGAGTCTTTTACGTCAGTTGCATAACTATATGCTAAGGTTATAAATCTATTGTTATATCTTAACTATCTGGTGTTACCAGTAAGGTACAGAACTTTTGAGTGTTAATATGACAAGCGTTAGTGTTAGAATAGCAGGTGCAAACGGAGACGGCGTAGATTCAAGTGGTGCGCTCTTAATTAAAATTGCAGGTAGAAATGGTCTAAATGCATTCGGTTACA
>JAJYYF010000004.1 GCA_021801225.1 Microcaldota archaeon
GCTATTTACTATATGCGCAGTTTCCTCAGGATTAGAATAATGCGAGGTATGTTTTGAATTTTTAATAATAGAAACCTCACTATTTTTAATGTACTCTTTAAATACATATGCGAATTTTTTTTCTATGGTTGTGTCATTTTCTCCCCACAATATCAATGTTTTTGAAGAGATTTTAGAAAGATCTTCTTCTGTTAATTGTGATGAACTGAACTCATCATCTATTATGCTTTTTAATACATGTTCATTTGCATTTATCATTAATGCTTTTGCAAGTAAATCCTTTTTGTATTTTTCTCGCTTATCAGTACCTACTACAACCTCAAAAAAGTTTTTTAAACCTCCAGCATCTTCAAGGATAAGCTTTTTAATATTTTGATTATTTATCGCAAGTATAGATGCCACCCAACCACCATATGAATGACCCATTAATGAATAAGTAGTAATACTCTCTTTTTTAATAATTTCTTCTATTATTTCTTTTTGATAAATAACATGATAATTTATATTTGGAGCTTCTGAGTCTCCATGCCCAAGCAAATCGGGTAAGATTAATCTAAAATTTTTTGGAAGATACTCGACAAACCTTATCCAGCTTTTAGAACTTGCCCCTAATCCGTGTATTAAAATAAGTGTATCGTCTCCTTGATTATTTATTCTATAAAATACATTGCCATATTTAGTTTTTAATGTTTTACTTTCTAACTCTTCAAAAACACTCATCTAATCAACTAAATTTTTTGATTTTCAAATAAAGATCTTAAGACTAACTTAATATTACTCGATTCTCTTAATCTCCTATAAGAATAATTAATCCACTCCTCTCCAAACGGAAGATATAAACTCATATCATGATTTCTGGAGATTTTTTTTGCTAAGTTGTTTCTTATTCCATAAAGCATTGCATATTTAGGAGTTTTCTTGTATTTTTTAGATAGCGCAAAGGATTTTCTAATTATATTTAGATCGTGTGTAGCTAATGTAAAATTATTTGATTTTTTAAATAAGTACTCCATTAAATTAATGTAATTTTTTGTTGAGTCATCTCTATTATAAGATATTGATTTAGATTCAGTATATGCGCCTTTTACTAAACGTATAACGCCATTAGATTTAATTATTTTTATTAAATCAGAGTTTGTTCTTTTAAGATAAGATTGAAGACATATTCCAGTATTTCCAATTGAGTTGTACTTTAAGTAAAGTGAAATTGTATTGCTTACATCTGTATATTTTTCCATGTCTAACCAAACAAAAATATTATTTTTTCTTGCAGTTTTTATTATTTTTAAGTAGTTTTTTTCTAATGTTTCTTTATTTATAAAGAGACCTAACTGTGTAGGTTTAACTGCTATTGAGGAATTAAGATTATTTTCCTTTATTTTTTTAATTAATTGTAGATAAATATTTGTAGAAAACTCTGCTGTTTTCTTTTCATAGGTATCTTCGCCTAAATAGTTTATCATTGAGTTTATTCCTATATCAGATAATGAAATTGATTTTGATATAGCTTCGTCTATTGTTGTTCCTACAATCCATCTTCCTACAAGTATTTTTTGTAATAATGACATCTTTACACTGAGTCATTTATATCTAATTTTTTAAGTACTCTGTTTGGATTGTCATAATACTCCCTACACATCTCATTAATTTGTTTTAAGCCGCGTACTCCTTTCTTGTTCATTGATTCGAGTATTATTGCACGTCTTCTTTCTTCTCTCAATATGTCACTAGGTGGTACTCCAGATAAAGTAGCTAATGTATCTCTGTAAGTGACACTGGGTAGTATATCTGAACCTTTTCTTGTTTTATAATCATATTTGTAAAGATCTGATAAAAGAACCTGAGTTTCTATTCCAGAAATTTCTGATATTTGTGTTATTTTTCTTGTAAATTTGCCATCAATATTTATCTGAGATACAAGAACTATTGCGTCTATTAAGGGTATTATATCTTTTTCTATGTTCATAGGAGTATGTTCTAATCTTGTTATTACATCTCTTGCCGTACTGGCGTGAATAGTGCTCATTGTAATCTTACCTATGTTCATTGCTGTCATCATGTCCTTTGCCTCTTTACCACGAACCTCTCCTAATATCAACATATCAGGCCTCATTCTTAATGAGTTCTGGACCAGCTCCTCTAAAGAAACCTCTGTACTTGTTTCTAATCGAACACAATTTTCCTGAGTTTCTGTATTAAGTTCGTATGTATCCTCAATAGTAACAATTCTCTGTTCTGGTCTGAAAAAACTGAACATAGAGTTCAATAATGTTGTTTTACCAGCTGCAGGCATACCTCCTATAAGCATGTTTGCAGGTCTTATCTTCATCCCTTCTGCATATAGCCAGAACCTTCCGGCCATGTTATAACTCAGCTCGCCAATATTTATTAAATCAATAATACTCATGGCCTTTTGTTTAAAGTTTCTTATTGTTATATCTGCACCCAGAGGTGATTCGACTATATTTACTCTCGATTTATCTGGAAGATGTATATCGTAGATATTTTTATTTGCAGATACTACTGTTGCATACATTTTGAATTTTTTAACTAAACGTTCTAACTTTCTTTTATCTTCTACTACCTCTGGAACTTTTAATGCGCCTTTTTCAGTATGGTAAATAAAAATGTCCAAAGTATTGTTTACCATTACGTCTTCTACTTCATCATTGTTTATGTATTGTTGTATAGGGTAAAAATTATTTATATCGCTTATTAATTTATCTAGATCCTCATTTGAAATTTCAGGATCTATTATCTTTGCTGTTTTTGATATTATATTTTTAATATCAAAATCTGTTTGAAAACCACTTAGTTTTGTTGTAAGTGTATTCAAAACTTCATCTTCAAAATTTAGAAATGTTTCTTCATCCATCATTAAATCATCAATATGCTTATGTATATCAATAATACAGTTATATTTTTAATATTTATCGCTTATTGATAGAATAGATGTAATGCAACTCTTAAAATATGATGTTATAATTTTGGGTAGTGGGATAGGCGGATTTACAACTGCAATACATTCCTCTAATCTAAATAAAAAGGCAAAGATAGCAATAATATCTAAATTACATGCAATGAGAAGCCATTCTGTTTCTGCAGAGGGAGGAATCTCTGGTGTTTTATATCCAGAGATAAATAAGGATTCTGAAAAACTGCATGCATACGATACAATAAAGGGATCTGATTATTTGTCTGATCAAGATGCAGTTGAGTTACTAGTTAAAAATGCGCCTAAAGAAATTGTATTTTTTGAACATTTAGGAGTGCCTTGGAATAGAGATCAAAAAGGAATAATACAGGAAAGACCATTTGGTGGAATGAGTATACCGAGAACTGCTTTTGCCGCAGATAAAACAGGATTTTTCATGATGCGTTCACTTTATGACCAAGTACAATCACTTCCTAATGTAGATATTTTTCATGAAAACTTTGCAACGAAGATACTCAGAACTAAGGATGCTGTAGGGGTTTTTATAATAGATTTAGCAACTGGAAAGCACAAGGTCATATATGGAAGCTCATTGGTCATAGCAACAGGCGGCTTTTCTAGAGTTTATAAAATAACTACTACATCACACTCAACAACTGGTGACGGAATAGCTTTAGCTTATAATGCAGGAGCTTCTTTAAAGGATGTAGAGTTTGTACAGTTTCATCCTACTGCATTAGTGCCAAACGGGATTTTAATAACCGAAGCTGCTAGAGGAGAAGGAGGTTACTTACTTAATAAGGATAATGAACGTTTTATGAAAAGATATGCTAGCAGTAAGATGGAGTTAGCTCCTAGAGATATTATTTCAAGAGCAATAATAACTGAGATAAACGAAGGCAGAGGTATGAAGGATCCTAGCTCTGGTTTAGAGTATGTTTATCTTGATTTGAGACATTTAGGAAAGGAGATAATAAACAAAAAATTGCCTATGATTAAGGAGATATGCATTAAGACAATAGGTCTAAATCCAGAAGAAGAACCCATACCTGTAAGGCCTGCGGCACACTTTACTATGGGAGGTATAAATACAGATATAGATGGAAGGGTTTTAGATATAGAGTTAAATCATATAAACAATTTATGGGCAGTCGGGGAGTGTGGCTGTGTAAGTGTACACGGAGCTAACAGATTAGGTAGTAACTCATTAAGTCAGTGTTCTGTATGGGGAAGAGTAGTAGGGAAAGAGGTATCTAAAAACACCCATGATATAAAACATGATGATCTCAAAGAACTTGAGAAGTTAGCAGAAGAAGAGGAGCTACGCTTAAATGTGTTGTTTGATAAAAAAGGTATGTATACTGCTTATGAACTCGAAGATGAGATGAGAGAGGTCATGGAAAAACATTTTTATGTTTATAGAAATGAGAAGGAAATGAAAAAAGGTTTAGATATTCTTGAAAAATTACTTAAAAAATCCACAAATTTAAGAATACAAGACAAATCTAATATTTTTAATACTAACTTAAGAGACACTTTAGAGTTTATAAATCAGATAGAGCTTGCACATGCTGTGGCAGTTGCAGCACTAAATAGAAAAGAAAGCAGAGGTGCACATAGCAGAACAGATTATCCGAAACGTGACGATAGAGTTTGGCTAAAACATACAATTTTAGCTAAGGATGGTAGTGGAATAAAGATAAATTACAGTGATGTTAAGATAACAAAGTGGAAACCTGAGGAGAGAAAATATTAGTGTTTTTATGGTAGGAGTTGATTTTAGAGGAAAACAATCGAGTATTTTTAGACTTAGATTTTTTGATAACTTTGCATTAATACACATGATATTCTATAGAATAATCGTAGTTTTAGGAGTAGTTACAGGACTGAGTATTTTTGGGTATGTAATTTTTGGGGTTAACGAGCTACTTTTAATATCAGAGTACTTGATACTTTGTATAGGGATACTATTCACTCCGCAGTTGTATGAAGTAATACAGGTTTTAAATCTTAAGATAACAAATGCTCATATCTCAAAGTACATGAACAACTCTTTTTTGGTTAGTAATAATTTAAAGAAAAGATACATTTTCTTAAATACGATAAATGTGTTAGCAGTTGTTGTATGGATTGCTCTTTTAATAATTTATTTTAAAATGTTGATTTTATGAAAACATCAAAATATTTTGCATTTTTTTATTTGTCTATGGGATTTTTGCCTATACTTTTTTTCTTGCTTTTGATCTCTGCCTTTTACAGTTATATGTATTTTAAGGAGTTACTGATCTTAATTGGACTTGATTTGCTTGTATTTTCAATTTTAGGAGGTTTAGAGATATATAAAAGAAGTGATAAGGTTAAAACAAACAAATTAGTTAAAAACTACTTGAGTAATGTAAAAAATGATGGATATAATATAGTAATTGCGGGCTTTGATATTAAATCTAAAGAGATAAAACAAAAACAGTACAAAGTAAATATTAATAAGTATACATCAGTTTTAGATGCTATTTTAGATGTTAAAAAAGCACAGGACAATACCATTGCCTTGAGATACAGTTGTAGAATGGGTATATGTGGTTCTTGTGGTATGGTAATAAATGGAAAACCATCTTTAGCTTGTGAAACCAACTTTATCAAGGTAGCAAAGAACAATGTAGTTACTGTAGAACCGATGCAGGCACATCCTATAGTTAAGGACTTAGTTACAGATTTTAAAGATTTTTTTGATAAACATAGTAGTGTAGAACCACACTTGATTAGAGAAAATACAAAGGAACAGATGACTGGAAAAACTCCTTATGACCAGAAACCAGATGATACAAATAAGTTCCTTCCTTACTCATATTGTATAATGTGTGGTTTATGCAATGATGCATGTCCTGTGGTTAACTCTAATCCAGAGTTCTTAGGACCGCAAGCTTTATCGCAAGCATATAGATACCAAATGGATTCTAGAGATCAGAGTAAGGATAGATTAACTGCAATAGATAAATTAACTGGACTGTGGGGCTGTGAGTTTGCAGGCGCATGTTCTAAAGCATGTCCAAAGGGAGTCGATCCTGCTTCTGCCATACAGTTATTGAAGATGGTTAGTATAAGTGATGATTTAAAAGGTAAAAATGATGGTGAAAAAAATGAGGTTTAGAGTAGAAAAAGATTTTATAGGAAGTATAAAGGTACCGTTTGATGCATATTATGGTTCAGAAACATTCAGAACAATGCAGCACTTTAAGATCTCTGGTCAGAAGGTAGATATTGCATTAGTCTATAATTACGCAAAGGTTAAGAAAGCGGCTGCAATAGCAAATATGCGTGCAGGTAAGTTAGATAAGGAAAAAGCAACTGCAATAGTAAAGGCATGTACATCAGTTATATCAGGAAAATTTGATGAGCAGTTTATACTGGATCCTTTCCAAGCCGGTGCAGGAACAAGTCTGAATATGAATGTTAATGAGGTAATAGCAAACATAGCGATAGAGGAGTTAAATGGAAAAAAGGGCAATTATAAAATAATACACCCTAATGACCACGTAAATATGTCCCAGTCGACAAATGATACGTATCCAACAACTGTAGATATAACATGTTACTCACTTTTACAAGAGTTATTAATACCGGCTATGAAAAATCTTGAGAGATCGCTTCAAAACAAAGCAGTTGAGTTTTCAAAAATAATTAAAATTGGAAGAACGCATTTACAAGATGCAGTGCCTATGAAGTTAGGTGAGGAGTTTGAAGCTTATTCAGGAGCGGTTAGAAAATCAATTGAAAGTATTGAAAAGTCGTCTTACTTTTTATTGGAGGTACCGATAGGAGGAACTGCTGTAGGTACTGGATTGAATACTGGAAAGGAGTATCAAAGATTTATTCTTGAGGAGCTTAGAAAAGTAACTGGACTTAATTTAAGAAGAGCTAAATCTGTATTTACAGATATGTCTTTTAGACATGAACAGTTAGAGCTTTCTAACTCATTATTGACAACTTCTGTAATGTTAACAAAGATGGCAAATGATCTGCGATTGCTTAGCTCCGGTCCAAGAACAGGAATTTCTGAGATAGTATTACCAGCTATACTTCCTGGTTCATCAATTATGCCAGGAAAAATAAATCCAAGTATAGTTGAGATGTTAAATATGGTATGCTATAAAGTAATTGGCTCAGCGAGCGCAGTAGCAGGAGCGGTTTCAGGAGCCCAGTTAGAGTTAAATGTCTTCACACCAGTCATTTCTTATGAGTTGATAAACTCAATAAGAATACTTTCAAATGCAATAACTGCTTTTGATGTGCAGTGCATACGAGGAATAAAGGCAAATATCAAAAATATCAATAGATATGTAGAGATGGATCTTGAGATAGTAACTGCTCTGAATCAGTATATAGGTTACTCACGAGCCGCTGAGATAGCTAATATAGCATTGAAGGAAAATAAAAGTATACTCCAAGTTTGTTTAGAAAAAAAGATTTTAGATGAAGGGGTATTAAAAAAAGTTTTGAGCCCTAAGAATGAAGCATGATGTTTTAACTTTAACCACTACATCCTTATGGAATATGTATGTCTGTATACCTTTTTCCCATGTTTAACTCCATATAATGTATAGGAGTTAACTGTTTCTAAGTTGTGTGAAGAGATGTATGCGGATGCAAGTTTTTTATTGCTTAGGTATACATCATAACCGTTATCAGCTTCCTTTACCTTTGCTATGAACTCGCCTCTTCTCTCAAAGTAGTTGTTCACTCGATCTATGAAACGCTCCATTCTTTCTTTATTTCCACGAAGTTGCATTACTGCTTCATAATAAGAGCCTGCTCTTCTACTGCAGTTTTCGCAGAGTGTTTTAGTAAATCTTAACTCTATTTTTTTCTCTACTGGTATTATCTCTCCGGTTTTTTCTTTTCCAAATGATAGGATTGCTGTTGAGTCATCTGTATTATAATCAACAAGTATTATTTTATAATTTTTAAAGGCAGATTGAAGAACCTCTTGCATATTTTGACCAGAGTCCTTTACAAATTTTCCTTGAAGCCGTATTTTACCGCAGTTTTTACATAAAATAACTTCTGCAGAGTTTGGAAGTTCTTCATAGATATTCTTTTCCACACAATTTTTACAAAACTGACCGTAGAACTGTATACTGTCGCTTGTTTTACCACATGTTGGACAACGTTTACTCATTTTTAAACCAGATTGATTAATGTATTACTCTTATTATTTCTCTTTATTTATATTTAGATGTATCTATTTGATGTATCTATTTTGTCATACACAACTTTCTTTAAAGATCTTTATTGAAAGATTGTTAAAAAAATAAAAGTAAGTATGAATTTCCTACTAATTTTTCTTATTCTCGTCTTCTTTTGAGAAGTGCCTTGATATAATAGCCCCATATGCTGGTCTTGTTACCAGTGCACCCAATAAAGCACCTAATATTGTGGACTCTGCAAAACCTATAACAGTAACTAATGATGATGAAAACAGAAGAGGCATCATTGCTATTACAAGAAGTATTGCGTCTGCCCATACGACATAGAAAGCATGATGTAACTTTGATTTGATACTTGCACCGCTTCCACTTCCTGTTATTGTCTCATCGGTTATTATTATCTGTGCATCTACACCTGTACCTACTACGGCAATCATACCTGCTACTGCAGATAAATCAATTGTACCGACTAAACCTATTACCGAGGTAATTATGAATAACTCTGCAACCGTAGTAAATATAATTGGAAGTATAAGGAATAATTTTCTATAACGTATTACAATAGTTATAGTTACAGCTAAAACTGCTAGTAATAATGCAATAACACTTATCAACTCGAACTGTGAACCTAATGTAGGAGGTGTAGTGAATGGTGTACCGACAACTACCTTTACTGGAAGTGCTCCGCCAGTAAGTACACTTGCTATTGTAGTAGACTCATTGATAGCTGTATTAAGTTTATCCTGAACTGTTGCACCAGTTGTTACTGCGCCTGTAATTTGGTATGCTTCGTTTATTTGACCGGATGTAATTCCAGGTGAAAGTACCGGAGCTGATAAAAGGCCTACAGCGGGCCATGTTTGAACGACAAGTGATGAAGTAGTAGAGGAGTTTGATGCCTCATTTATAAACTGAGGAAGTAGCTCTTGTTGTGTTTTGTATACGATTGTATAATTCATTTTGGTAAGATTTTGAATTATTGATTCTGGAGTATTATTAGCTAGTATGACCTCATTAAAACGATCTTTGCTTTCATTGAAAAATGGATACAATGTTTTCCAGTTATTACCATTAGGAGACAACAACTGAACTGGAATTGTTTGTGAACCAAATTGTAGTGCAGTATTCATTGCGGTTATCTCTGCAGACTCTGTAGGTACTAATCCAATTGTAACATTTGATGCAGCTAATCCCAATAGTGATGAGTTCAATAATAGAATAGTATTTGTAGGCCTATCAAGATACATGTATATTGGCTTATTTGCTTGACCGAATGCAACTTTTGAAAACTTTATTGCTCCTGCTTGTGTAACATAGAAGTTTACCTGCCATGTTGCATTATTTCCGCTAACGCTTTGTGATGGTTGAATTCCGCCAGTACTGCCTCCTAAAATATCTGATCCGTTTACTGCATCTTTTCCATTTACTAATCCTTCAAATATACCTTGCTTTTCTATTACTGCTATTGTACTGTTTATATCGGTTTGTGCTACAGACGGTATTATTACATAAACCTCTGAGTTTCCTACACCCTCAATTGTAACTTGCTTTAAGCCGAAGGTAGAGATTCTTTGCTGCAGATTAGCAAGCACCGAACTCATTACAGTTGGATTTACTTGTGTTTGTAGAGTTATTGGTATCTCTGTTCCTCCTATGAACTCTATTCCTAAATGTATACCTGAAAATAAATCAGCTGTTCCTAATAATATTAGAATTATAATTAATGCAAGTATTCTTTTATCCTTTAAATAATTTATAACTGACATTTATCTCTCCTTTCTTTTTTTGAAGTAAAGTATCATGGATGCATTTCCAAACCATGTCGTGAATATATCTCCTATCAAACCAAATAATACAACTCCTGCTATCTCATAATAAGTGGGTACATATGCAAATATTGAAACTGCAAACAAAACTCCAAAAGATACTATTGCAGTTGCTGTCATGGTTATACCTGTTTTCATTGATGCGTATGCTCTGTCCTCAGGAGTTCCCTCGTGTCTTTTCATTATTCTTACAGCTGTAAGTACATCTGTGTCTATTGAGTAACCTATCAGCATAAGGAGTCCGCCTATACTGGCTACGCCCAAAGGTATCCCGAATAATGCCATTGCTCCTAATGCAAATATCATGTCGTTAGCAGCACCAAATATTACTGCAAAGGCAGGGCCAATTGATCTAAAAATAAAGAATACTATTATTGATATAAGTATAAATGCAGTAAGTATTACAAACTCAAGTTGCGATAGGAAGTAACTACCTAATGTAGGAGTTAGTTGTTGATATGAATATGTATTAAAATTAACTAACTTGTGTAACTCAGATAAAATGCTGTTTTTGTAAACTGCAGATGCATTGGAGTATGAGTTCTGAGCTAATGTATTTAGATAAGAAGGATCGCTTGAGTTAATCTGTTTTTTGCCTATGAATGGTTGAAGGTAACTTAACTCAGAAGCTACGCTGCTTTTCATACCTATAACTGATGCATTCAAAACTGATTGATTCTGAGCTAAAAAGCTTTGGAGTGTTTTATTTGAAGGTTGTTTTTTCAATGACTCAGATACCAATGTTGTGTTAAAGTAAGTAGAGGTATAATTTTGATTGTATGAATAAAATGCAAGAAGCGAGTCCTCTGCATTAGATATGCTTTGATTAAGTGTTAATGTTATCTGTATACCTCCTGGACTGTTTTGTATAGATGGAGCTGTAGTATGAAGTGATGAGGATAACTCAGATGATAATTGTGATGGAACTACAGAGGAGTTTGTTTGAAGAGTTATGCTTATTCCTCCACTTAGTGTTGAGTCATAACTCAAGTGAGTAGACATAATTAAACCAAAAACAAGTAGTACCAAAGGTAGTACCATAAGATATTTTGCATTTTTATGCTTGTAAATATTAGGCAGTGTTGTCATTAAATCATATTATTTTTAAATTATTCTAATTGAGCATTAATAAAATTTACATTTAGATAAATACAGATAGTATTTATCCGTATTTTTTCATGAGCTTTGTGTGTAAAGCCGTTACAAAACCATATATTACAATCATTAATGATAATATAAGTATTGCAAAGCCCATTCCAAACTGTAAGGTGTAGTTCAGAGTAGGTTGAAGTATTATAATCATACCCAAAACAAAAAGATATATGCCCCAGTAAATGGATTGGAATATATGCCAACCTGAGTGTCTTTCTCTGTAGTGAAGTACTCTTTTCATATAAGCTTCAGGGTTCATTGAAGCTGAACTCCCTAAATTTGTGTCGTCAGTATGAAGATTTTCTCTGCGTGCCATCTTTTCACCAAACAGTAGGTATTAAACCTGAAAGTATTTAAAAGATATGTATTTTCTAATAGATTAAATTAACCTTAAAATGTCAATCGCATTTTGTATATCCACAGGCCTTGCAGACATAACAGCCATTTTCGTGTACTACTGTTTTGTCATTACATTTAATGCAAATTTCCATTTCTATCTCTCCTTGTTGTTTTTCTGTTATTGGCAACTGCTGTCCGGTTTTAATTTTACTAGATACTGTACCTTGAGTGCCAAGTGGTTCGGCATATATTGGTCGTGTCATTCCTGACATTATCTCAAGAGCCTTTGCTATTGCATCCGGTATACTGTATAATTTAATACCATGATCCCATGAAATTGATGAGTTAGCCTTGATTCCTTTAAGACTACCTACAACTTCCTGAAGATTTCCTCCAACTTGTAGATACTTACTTATCAATCTTCCAATTGCTTCGCAGTAACTCTTTTCATCGCTTCCTGTTTTGCCTAGATTTATGAAGACCTCTCTAACCTCGTCTTTATCAAAGTTAGCAGTTACATACAAAGGACCTTGTGGTAATGACATCCTTAGGGTATGTCCTGAAACCATTCTTGGCCTTTCCCATGGTTCTAATGAAAAGTTACCCTGTGCCTCAGGAATTTCTTTTTGTTTTGTTTCATTTTTTGCTTCTTTCTTCTCAGCCTCTTCATTTGTTATTAAGATACCCTCTCTTGAGCCTTCTCTATAAACAGTTATGCCCTTGCATCCTGCTTTCCAAGCTTGCATATATATCTCGCCTACTTGTTCTGCAGTTGTTTCTTTAGGAAGATTTACTGTTGATGAGATTGCACTGTCTATGTGTTTTTGTATTACGCCTTGCATCTTTACTCTAAACTGAGCCTCTATTTTATGAGCAGGTACAAAGAACTCAGGCAGATCCTTTTCATCTGCTATATTATTTAATTGCATGTACCTATTTGCTAACGGATGATAAACCTTAAATATTCCTTGAGATAATGACTCTGACCTTCTTACGTAACTAAATGCAAATACAGGTTCTATACCGCTGGATGTCCCAGAAAGTACAGAGCCGCTTCCTACTGGAGGTACAGTTAAGATTGCAACATTTCTTAAACCATAATTTCGTATATTTTCTTTTGTTTTTGGATCTAATGTCTTTATGAACTCCATAGAAAGGTGTTTTTCTTTGTCAAAGAGTGGGAATGGACCCTTCTCTTTAGCTATCTGTATGCTTTCATCATAAGCTATTGTTTTCAATTTATTAAATAGATCATCTACAAAAGCCAATGCTCTATCAGAGTCGTATTTAATTCCTAGTTTAATTAGCATGTCTCCTAGTGCTGTAACACCTACACCTATTCTTCTGCTGTTTCTAGCTGTTACGTTCTGTGCTTCTAATGGATGTTTGCCATCATTATAATCAAGTATATCATCTAAAAATCTTACCGAGTATCTAGTAGCCTTTTCAAATGTTTGCCAATCAAATGAGGCTTGTGAGGTAAACTCATTTACTACAAATGAAGCTAGATTAAGATTTCCTAGATCACAGGCACCATAAGGTTGTAATGGCTGTTCTGAGCATGGATTTGTTGTTATAACATTCATATCGTTGTACTCACTAGGTGAGAACCTTTTTACTGTGTCCCAGAATATCAAACCAGGTTCTGCCCAATCTCTTGCAGAGGTTATTAGTTGATTCCACAACTCTCTAGCATTTATCATTTTTTCTATCTTACCCTTTGACTCATTTTCGTATCGTAATGCAAACATTTTGTTTTCTTCTACAGCACGCATGAACTCATCTGTTATACGTACACTTATATTTGCATATCTTACATTTGTTAAGTCTTTTTTAATATTTATAAAATTAAGAACATCCGGATGATCAACACTTATCGTTATCATCAAGGCCCCTCTTCTGCCACTTTGTCCTATTGTATGTGTTGTTTCACTGAAAATATTCATAAACGAAACAGATCCTGTCGAGTATACAGCTGAGTTGTTAACAGGAGCGCCTTTTGGTCTAAGAATACTTATATCAGTACCTACGCCACCTCCGTAACTATATGTTCTTGCAGCTTCTTTGCACCAATCAAAGATAGACTCTATAGAATCTGATTTAATAGGTATAACGTAACAGTTAAGAAGTGTTGCTTTTCTTTTTTGTCCTGCTCCGAACATTATTCTCCCGCCAGGCAAAAATCTGAAATCATCAAGTAACCATCTAAACTTCTCTTTCCATTCTGAAACTTTTTCTGGAGATTTTTCAGCTTTTGCTATCTCACTTGAAACTCTTTCCCACATCTCTGGAGGTGTTTTTTCTATAATTTTACCGGTAAGATCCTTAAATGCATACTTTTCATAAAAAACTCTTGCACGTATCTCATCATTATTGAAAAACTCTAATGTTTCTTTAGGTAGTTCTAAAACTCCATTATGATCATTTAACTCAATTGTTTTTTCAACCACTTCAATATTTTTTTCGCCTTCTGACATATAAACACCAATTCCAGTTGTTTGTGAATAAATGCTGAGCAGATTTAAATATCTTGCCCATGTTACTGTTTATGGGGATATATTTTTTTCAAAGTTTTGGTAAGGTATTTTTTACGTCTACAAATCCTCTAAAAATAGATTAGTGGAAAAACGCCAAATACCCTTATCATAAGTTTACAATTAAAGTTTCTAATAAATATTAGATTTTGTAGTTTTTTGTAGTTTAATTGATAATACACTGTAGATTAATGAATAAAATTGCAAAGCCAGTTTAATACGAAGATATAAATATTCATATCGGTTAAAGGACATTATGTCAGATAAGGTACTTAAAAGATATGGTCTAGAAAAAATAGCAAGAATACTAATTATTATTGGGATAATATTAGTTATTTCTTCTTGGATTATTGGGGTATATTATTCTGGAATTTCAAGCAAAGGAGTAGTTATATTTATAGTGCCGTTTATATTCAGTTGTGTTTTAGCTTTATTGCTTTTAATAATCAAGTATAGGTATACCTTATTTGAGAAGTATCCATATCTCATGAACTTACCATCATTGTTTTACCGTATTAAAGAAAAGAGGAATACAGACAACAAAAGCATTGCGTTTAATATGATATTTACGGTGCATGCTTTAGTAATATTATTTATAGGACTTTTAAGCGTTGTATTAACTATAAGTATAGGCTCTAGCATTAAGAGCAATGGACCTTCACCATTTTTATATAGTTATTTAATAATAGTTGCAATTCTAATTGTTTCAGTACTCTTACAGTATCGTAAAATTTATCTTAGATTTTCTAAATTTACTTCCTGAGTAATCTTTATATGATACCCAGAATTGTCAGTTATTAAGTATATCATTAAAAGTCAAGTATAATTTTCAGCTTAACAATATCATGTAATACTTTCTTATCTAATGCTCTATCTCAGTATTTTTTTAGTTTTTTTAACTCTTTGTAGCTCAGTAAATTTATTTGAAATATTGATTAATCAAGTGTGCCTAAAGTTCTCAATAATACAATTCACATAAAAGTTAAATATAAATATCAAAAAATACAAAATTTAGTTTAATGATTGTGGGTATATGGCAAAAAAATTAATTAGTATCGAAAATACACAACCTAAAAATGATTCTAAAGACAATACAACTAAGGATTTAAATACAAAGACACCTGAGGATAGATTCCCAGAATGTGTAAAAGAAATGAAGAAATTGTAACAGTATAAAAATCTTACGGTGAACGCCCCCCCCCCGCAGGTAAAACGTCCACTATTTAGACTTCTTCACAAAGATATTCAATATCTACAGTTCTTACTGT
>JAJYYF010000007.1 GCA_021801225.1 Microcaldota archaeon
CGTAGCGCTAGGGCCCTTGTCTCAGTGCCCTTCTCGGGGCTCATACTCACATATCCCCTACGGGTCAAAGGTATGGTGGGCCGTTACCCCGCCATCTGCCTGATCCGACGCAGTCTCATCGTAGAGCAGTAATGCTCCAATTCACAACTTTTTCGCTTAAAACTCCTTCCAGATGTTTTAAGCTATATGGTATTAGCCTCAGTTTCCCAAGGTTATCCCCTTCTCTACGGTAGATTGACCACGCGTTACTGAGCCGTACGCCATACTCTCAAGTGAGAATATTGACTTGCATGGCTGTCGAAATCTGATAGCAGTGTCCTCCAGCAGCATCGACTGGAATTTTTGGTTTGTTTTGTCTGCAAGATTTAATTAATTGCAATTGCGTTGCGAGCCTCTTTACACTCTCAAGACTACATCCAATTCCAAATAGGAATTTTCACATCCAATAAATAAAAGTATGCAACATAGCGCATACAAATTAAGTATAACATTTTTATGGCAGTGAACATGCCATTAAAGTGCTGAGGTATATTATACAAATAAAGGTTTATATAGGTTACCATTGCTGTTGTGAATAAGTATACAAATTACTGTAATCAGTAGTTCAGAAACGATTCTAAACTTCCGATAATCCAAAAGTTTCTTACTTTTTTTGTGTACTTGAATCAGACGACAGGCATATTGATCTGAAGAAGAAATTAGAAAAGGAGAGATTTAAAGTTAAGTTTAAGAAACCAATATATTATTTTTTATCTAATAAAATCAATAAAGATATGTGGGGAATTTAATGCAGAAAAATTCGTATAATGATGGTGTAACTATGGATAGTAGATTTAAGGTAAGATCAGGTGTTCACTTGATTTTTAGGAAAGATGGTAAAATATTATTACTTAAGAGGCGCAGTACAGGTTATGATGATGGCAAATTTGGTCTTGTTGCGGGGCACTTAGATGAGGGAGAAACACTAACGCAAACTGCTATAAGAGAAGTTAATGAAGAAATAGGAGTATTAATTAAATCTGAAGACTTACAGCCAATTCATTTTCTAAATTCAATTGATAGTGAAAAGAATGAATATGTATTAGTATTTTTTGCTATTGATAAATGGATTAATGAGCCTAAGAATATGGAACCAGAAAAATGTAGTGAAATGATTTGGGCAGAAGAAAGTAAATTACCAGAAAATATATCACCTTTGGTAAAACATGTCATAAATAAAATTAAGCATAGAGAACTATATAGTGAATTTGGTTGGTAAACTTAATCATATTCAATTTTATTAAAAAGGTTTCCACAAACAGCATCGCAAATATCCCATGATGAAAAATCAGATGCCCATCTATCCATTTGCTCTTCAGTAACAAGTTTTGTTGTAGATAAATACAGCAATTATCATTGCTTCATGAACCTTTGTGTTCCACAATTGAATTGATAAACATAGTAGTGATAAAAAATATAACATACCTATTCATAATTTTTTAGAGGTAGAGTTTATATTTTTTCTATTTTTTTAAATTGTTTAATTCGTATAATGCGTTATTACCTATCCATTTTGCACTTTTGCTTTCTGAACGGGATAATTTTAATGCTAATGCAATGCTTTCTTGCTTTAATGTTTCATTTCTTTTACCAATCTGACGCAACGCCCAGTTCACTGCTTTCTTTACAAAATTTCTTTCATCTATTGACTCAGATTCAATCAAATCAAAAAAATTTATAAACTCAGTATTCTGCATTTTTTTATTATGAACTGCAAGCTCTGCCATTAAAACAAAACCTGCGCGTTTTTTAAACTCTTTAGATTCTTTAGCCCACTTTCTTGCAGTTTTATAAGCATACTCGGTTTTGTCAAAAAGATTTCCACAAACAGCATCGCAAATATCCCATGATGAAAAATCAGATGCCCATCGATCCATTTGCTCTTCAGTGACAAGTGTTGGATCGTCGATAAATGCAGCAAGTATCATTGCTTCATGAACCTTTGTGTTCCACAATTGAATTGATAAAGTATGATCTGTTCCTATCTTTTTTGAAAGTTTTCTAAGCTTAGGAATTGATACGCCCAACGTAATTGTAGAGGTAGTATTTATTCCAAATCTTTTCATTCCTTCAAGATACTCTGTGGATTTAAGAAGATTAAGCTCATTCAATACGCCTTTTGAGGTAAAGCTTTGCCTATTTCTTGGCATCAGTACATCTTCTTTAATCTGTTTATCCTTTCATCTATAGGTGGATGCGTAGAAAATATATTCATTAAACTTTTGCCTCTGAAAGGATTTGAAAAGTACATAGAGCCATTTACCTCATTAGCAGCTTTCACTCCCTGTGCGTTAGGCTGTGCGGTATAATTCTTTATTTTTGTAAGTGCATCCGCAAGTCCTTCCGGATCTCTAGTTAATCGTGCTCCATTTGCATCTGCCATATACTCTCTTTTTCTTGAGATTGCAAGTCTTATAAGAAGAGCAAATATAGGCGCGAGAATTCCAACAACTAATGCAACAACAAGTAAAATTAAACCTGCTTCGCCTTCAGCACGTCTGAAACCTCCAAAGAATAATGACATTCTTAGAACTGCGGCTATAAGTCCTATTGCTCCTGCAAAAACTATGGCTATCATCATAAATTGAACATCATTATCAGCTATATGTGACATCTCGTGTGCTATTACTCCTTCAAGTTCTCTTTTATCCATTATTGCGAGTAAACCTGAGGTTACTACTATTGCAGATACTTTTTTATTTCTCCCAGTAGCAAAGGCATTTGGATTAGGGTCATTGACTATGTATACTTTAGGCATTGGAACCTGTGTTGCGGCTGAAAGACCTTCTACTATAGAGTATAAACTAGTGTACTTTGCTTTATCAGCTTCTTTAGCTCCTGCGAACTTCAATGTCATTTTGTCGCCATAGAAATAAACTATTGCTGCGTAAATAAGTATGATCAATAATCCAATAGAAAATCCAAATATTCCTCCGCCGAAGACCCATACAAAAACATAAACTATAGCTGCAAAGAATGCAATAAAAATTGACATCAATAGTATAGATTTGAATTTATTCCTAGATATTTCATCAAAGAAACTTGCCATCTACTTCACATTTAACTGTTCTTTCCTTTAGATTTATTTCCTTTTGACGGAGCAGATTCAGGTGGACCTGATTTTGTACTTGGTGAATTTGATTTGCTTGCAGAATTTGTTTTTGTATTTGAAGGTCCGTTAAGATCATCGAAGTTAACCTTTACAGGTTCACGCTCTGCTTCACTTTCTGTCTGGAAAAAGTCATATTTAACAAAATGAAATGCATTTGCAAATACACTGCTTGGAAATTGCTGCAATCCGTTATTATAATCAAGAACATAATCGTTATATGAAGTTCTTACAAATGCTATTTTATCTTCAGTATCTGTTATTGCTTGTTGAAGCTGTTGAAAGTTTTGTGATGCTTTTAAATCTGGATAGTTTTCTGCAACTGCAAAGATGCTTTTGAATGCTTGTGTAAGCTGATTATTTGCTTGTGCTTTATCTTGAACTGAACCGTTTATAAGAGATGACCTGAGTTGTGTTACTTGAGTAAGAACACCTCGTTCATACTTTGCATAACCTTTTACTGTGTCAAGCAGATTAGGTATAAGATCGTATCTTCTCTTTAATTGAACGTCTATCTGCGCCCATGCATCCTGCACTCTATTTCTTTTAGATATCAAACCATTGTAAATTGCAACAATCACTGCAATTATTACAATAATTATTAAGGTAACAATACCAATTAATAATAAGCCCATTTAATCACAGTATATTAACACATGTAGAATTTAAAAGACTTTCTAAGCCATTTGGTTGAAATTAAATTAAAAAGTATTATAAAGTTTAAGTAGCAAATATATTGAGTAATTATATTAGCGAGTGTAGTCTAGCCTGGTAGGACTTTGGCCTTCCAAGCCAAAAACCCGGGTTCAAATCCCGGCGCTCGCACCTTTATTATATCGTAAATTTTAAGTATAGAGTTACTGATCTCTTTTTGGAACTCCTAAATGTAACTTTAATTTTTTCTCAATTCTTTGTGTATCTGCTACCTCGCCATATTCATTATATAGAGTTAATGCTTTGCTTAAAAAATAGATTGTTTGATTACTGAAGGTGGTACCTGCAACTTCGTATAACTGTGCTGCCTTTATTTTATGACCCAGTTGTTCAGCTACTTCTGCCACATCTCCAATTAAAATAGGTTTACCCTTAAGCTCCAATGCTTTATCTACTATAATACTGAACAATGAATTTGCTGTTGTTTTGTCTTTTTTCAAAATACGATCTTTTATTTCAGGCAATAAAACTTCAACGTCTGTAGTATTTGTAGTTTGACTAATAAACGTACCTTTTCTTAAAAATGACATAAAATCACAAAAAGTATTGATAGGTTATGATATAAATATTTTACTAAAAATGAGCAATTGTGAAGTATTTACTAAAAGTTATTACAAAATAAATTAATTAATAAATTAAAAAATAAAGTGTCAAACAGCAATATGCTTTCCCACTATTACAGCAGTATTTCATATCGCAACAGGCTTAGCTTCCGAGTTCGGAATGGGTTCGGGCGTTTCCCTGTTACTGTGACCGTTTGACAAGATTATTTAATATGAAAAGATATATATAGTTTTTTATATTACTGAAAGGACTTGAATAATAAACTACTTACTATCCAGTACACAAAAGTAATTTAAATAAGAAGGAGCAAAATTAAAATATGTACTCCGATAAACTTGAAACCTTATTTAAAAAAAATAAAATAGAGATAGGGGACAAGATAAAGATAAATAATAAGGGAAAGTTACTTGAAGGCATTTTAATGCCCAGACCAGAACTAGGAGATAATAATATCATAGTAATAAAGTTAAACAATGGTTATAATATAGGCATAACACTTGATGAAAAAGGTACAGTAGAAAAATTAGTAGAGCATACTAAAGAAGAGTTTTCTTTTCCTAAAATAAAAAGTGTTGAGAATTTAAAAAATAATAACAGGATTTCACTTTTATATACAGGAGGCACGATAGGCAGTAAGATAGATTATGTTACAGGAGGAGTTTATATGCTCACTAAGCCTGAAGAACTTTTACACGAGGTTCCAGAGCTTAAAGAAATTGCTAGCATAGATGTTAAAAATTTAATGAGTATAGCTAGTGAAGATGTTTCTTATTTTGATTGGCAAAAAATGGCTGAGGGCACTGCTGAAGCGTTTAACTCAGGCGCTAAGGGTGTTGTTATAACACACGGAACAGATACTATGCATTATACATCTGCCGCTTTGAGCTTCATGCTAAAGGATATTAAAGGACCAGTTGTTTTGACTGGAGCCCAAAGAAGTAGTGATAGAGGTTCTAGTGACGCTTTTATGAACTTAATTTGTGCTTCAAATATAGCCGCAAATACCGACATCAGACATGTAGGGATATGTATGCATGCGACACATAGTGATGATTACTGTAACTTCATAAAAGGAACAAAGGCTAGAAAGATGCACACTTCTAGTAGAGATGCTTTCAAATCAATAAATGCAAGGATACTTGCGAAGGTATACCAAAACGGTAAAATTGAAGTTCTAGAAAAAATTGATGAGATAGAAAAAACAAAGAATAAAACAGTTGCAAATACAAAATTTGAACCTAAAGTGGGATTAGTAATTTCATATCCTGATTCTGACCCCGGAATATTAGAGTATTATAATAAAAAAGGTTTTAAAGGAGTTATAATCGAAGGAACAGGATTGGGACACACACCTGTTTCTACATCTCATAAAGAGTATAATTGGTTATCCTCAATAAAAGATGCAACAAGTTCCGGAATGGTAATAGGAATAACTTCTCAGTGCATTAATGGCAGGGTAAACGGAAATGTTTATAGAAACGGAAGACTTATGCAAGAAATGGGAGCGGTTTATTGTGAGGATATGCTTCCAGAGGTTGCTTATGTGAAGTTGGGATTTCTTTTAGGCAATTATAACAAAAAAGAAACTGAAAGATTGCTTCCAATAAATATTGCAGGAGAGATAACGAAAAAAACAGATGTAGAGATAGATGAGTAAATGACAAAAGATTTTGATTATGAAAAGTTAGGATTTAAATGTGGCCTTGAGATACATCAAAGACTTTCAACTAAACATAAATTATTTTGTAAATGTTTAGCGAATTATTTTAATGATATACAAATAAAAAGAATAGAAAGAAGACAAAGGGCAGTTGCTGGGGAGTTGGGAAAGATAGATAAAGCAACAAGTTTTGAAAGCAAAAAAAATAGAGTTTTTAATTATCAGATTTTTGAAAAAAGTAGCTGTTTAGTAGACATAGATGAAGAACCACCGCATATACCGAATATAGAAGCACTTAGAAGTTCATTAAGTATATGTACCTCATTTAATTGCGAGATTCCAGATGAAATACAAGTTATGAGGAAGGGAGTTGTTGACGGAAGTGATCCTAGTGCTTTTCAAAGAACTATGTTAGTTGGTTATGATGGAAAGATTGTTGTTGAAAATAAAGATATACCTATATCAACAATATTTTTAGAAGAAGAATCAAGTGGGATAGTAAAGAATACAGAGGAGTATGTAGAGTATAGTTTGGATAGGTTAGGCATACCGCTAATAGAAATAGATACTGATCCTGTAATTAAAACACCGCAAGAAGCAAAAAGAGTTTCTATGGAGATAGGTTTGCTCCTTAGATTAACCAATACGGCACAAAGAGGAATTGGTTCTATAAGACAAGATGTAAATATATCTATAAAAAATGGTTCTAGAGTAGAGATAAAAGGTTTCCAAGAATTAGATAGTATGGATCAGATAATTGATTCTGAGATAGAACGTCAATTAAATCTTATAAGTGTAATTTCAGAGTTAAAAGAAAGAAATGCGAAGGTAGAGACCGCAATAAATATAACTGATATTTTCAAGCATACAAAAGCAACATTGATAGAAAATCAATTAAAACAAAATGGAGTTGTTATTGGTGCTAAATTATCTGGTTTTAGAGGCATAATAGGAAAGAATTTAACAAATGATTTGAGATTAGGTACTGAGTTGAGCGATTATGCAAAAAGTTCTGGAATTAAGGGCATAATACACAGCGACGAAGATATGGACAAGTATGGTATAACAAAAAAAGAACTTGAAGAGATAAATAAAAAATTAGAGTTAGGAGAAAATGATGCTTTTGTAATAATTGCCGAAAAAAAAGATAAAGCAGTTTATGGAATGGAGTTGGCTCTTGAAAGAGCAAGAATGGCAATGGTAGGAGTACCTTCAGAAACAAGAGGTGCGGATAGTAAAAAACTTAATACAAGATTCTTAAGGCCAATGTCAGGAAAGTCTAGGATGTATCCTGAAACAGATATATTGCCAATAGAGAAATATCAAGTTTTAAAAGAGTTTAAACCAGAAAAGATAGATGTTGAAAAGATAAAAAATACACTTAAAGATGAAATAAAAAATCCTCAGTTAGCTGAACAGATGCTGTGGTCGAAGGATTTACAACTTTATAGAAAAATAATAAATTTTGTTGATATATCACCAACTATAGTTTCATCAATATTACTTGAAAAGACAAAGGAGTTGAGAAGAGCCGGAGTTGATGTAGAAAAGATTAATGAAGATACATATTTGGAGATATTTAAAGAGTATGCAAATGGAAGTATAGTTAAAACAGCAATAGGGGAGATTATGTCTTTAGTTCCTAAAAGCCCCGATGATGTACATAATATAATAAAACAGAGATCATTGTCAAGAATAAAGGGGAAGGATCTAGAAAAGCTTGTTAAGAGTTTTAACATCGATGATAAAACAAAACTTCTCAAAGAGATAATGAGCAAATATAGGATGAACATAGAAGGAGATGAACTTAACTATTTAATAAATAAAAAAGGTTCTTAGATGGAATATAAAATTATTGGAAACTCTATGCAAGCACTAAATATTAAGTTAGATGAAGGAGAATTAATTTATTCTGATTCTGGAAAGTTATTGAGCAAAAGTGGAAATATAAAAATGACGCCTAAACTTTTTGGAGGTATTGCCGGTGCAATTGAAAGGAAATTGACCGGAGCAACTGCAATGCTTACTGAATTTAAGTCAGTAGATGGATCTGGAAGTATATCAGTTTCGGGAGTTCTTCCTGGAAAAATAAAGGAGATATCATTAGATGAAGGTGAGGAGTTCATTGCAGAAAAAAACGCATTTATAGCTGCACAGGATAGCGTTAAGTTTACAATGCAAGCAGTTGGAATAGGCGCAGCGTTTTTTGGAGGAACTGGTTTAATCCTTCAAAAATTTGTAGGTCCTGGAAGTGTTTTCATACATGTAACAGGAGATATAATTGAGTATGATCTTGATGGCACCTTGTCGATTGAGGTAGATCCTGGACATATAGCCGGTTTTGATGCTACGTTGCAGTATAAAATAAAATTTGTAGATAATATAAAAACAGCTATGTTCGGAGGAGTTGGATTATTTTTAGCTACATTTTCCGGCAAAGGAAGGATAATATTACATAGTGTTTCAAGATATAAATTATCTTCAGAAATTTATAGGGAAGGAGAGGAAGAAACAAAAGATAAATAATACTTTAATTATAAATTTTATTTTTTAATTACTTATTTTTAATTATTGTTTGTAAAAAAAGAATATTTTTATGAGTAGAGTATTTAAACTTTGTCATTAATATAGTAAATGGTAGTTTTATGATGGATATCGTACCATTAATTTTACAGACACAGCCTATATTAAATACATTAGCTGCTAACTCAACAACTTATTTAAATGCAGCTACAATTTATACTGAAAATACAATAACAGTATTACTTACATTATTAACTATATTAGCATTATCAATACAGGTAGCTAGAGGTTACTTTTTAAGAGTGTTAAAAAAATTTACATTGAGAGTAGCTGCAGATGTATGGTGGCTCATTTATGTAATACTGCGTGATGCAAGTATCTTCCTAATAGTTTTCTTTGGATTTATGCTTTTTTATCCAGGAATTTTCCAAGATTTTCCAATAGCAGTGCCATTTATGCCTCTTGCAATAGATATCTTTGCAATAGCATTAGTAGTAATGCTCGTAAAGGATACTGATGAGGATATAAAGTATAACAATATACTAACGATACTCATAGCTATTGGAACATTTATGTATATTTTTGGGACCATATTTGTTACAGAAAGCGCTACACAGCTTGCAAAACTTCCACCTACAGTCTCAAACTCACCAACAAATATTTGGGGTTTTACGAACTTATATTTTAACTCTATTAATAATCCTGCATTATCAATATACAGCTTCTATGTAGGAATAGCAATATTAGTGATTGCAGGTTTAGTTGCATTGAAATATGGATTACAGTTCGGAGTTCCAAGAAGTTCAGTAATAACAAATCCAAATCCAATAATAAAAACAACACAACAACCACAAACACAAGATAAGAAACAAACAACCGATACAGATGCAACAAAGACAGGACCTAAACAAAACACGTGATATAAAATGCCGTTCAAATATACATTTGATAATAATGTTTGTATACAATGTGGAATTTGTGGAGACGTTTGTCCGGTCAATGCAATTGATTTTACTAGAGCAGTACATAAAAATCCAGAAGACAGTAAAAATTCTTCAGATAATAAAGAGGATATGACAGAGTTTCCTATACAGGTAGATAAATGTATAGGATGCATGATCTGTCCAGAGGAATGCCCAGTTTCTTGCATTACAATATTAAAAACAGATAAAGAACCTGTTTATGCGGAAAAACAAGGCTCTATGTTAACAGAAGAGCCTACAAAGGACGAGTTTAGTTTGTCTAAATATACAAAGGTAAGGCCGACAAGAATTAAGACTAAGGATCCATGGGGTAAGGTTTATATTTACAAACCTAGAAGAAGAAAATCGCAAACTGGAACATGGGAAAATATGTAAACTCATATTGGTTTAGAGATAATGCAGGCATAAGAAGTATCAGTAACCTCAACGGTTACTTTCTCGCCAAGATTAAGTTTTTTTGACAAAACAGCAACAGGCCTGTAATATATGTCTCTTCCTGAAAATAGACCGTTATTATTTTCAGTTATAACTACATCTTCTTTAAGGCCTATAAATTTATTATATTGAGAAACCTGCATCTCACGGATTTCTCTTGATAGTATTGTACTTCTTCTTTTTATCTCATTTGCAGTTATTTGTTGTAATTTTGAAGCTTTTGTATGGGGTCTCTGCCAAAACTTTGAGATGTTTGTTATTGCGGGCTTTATCTCGAATAGAAGATCCTCTGTTAATTTAAAATCATTAATGGATTCAGTCGGATAGCCAACTATTATGTCTGTACTTATAGTTATATTGGGTATTTTACTACGGATATACTCAAAATAATATCGCACCTCATCTACAGTATAATTTCTTTGCATATCTTTTAAGATTTTATTACTTCCTGATTGTATAGGTAAATGTAAGAACTTGAATACCTTTTTTTGTTTTAATGCGTCTATTAATGAATCTAGATACTTATGCAAATGTTCTGGATTTAACATTCCTATACGTAGCATAAAATCACCATCTAATGAAGCAGCATGAGTTGCTAGCTCAGCTATATTTGTTTTTTTATCTGCCCCGTATGCACCTATATCCTGAGAGGTTAGTTCTATCTCATAAGAACCATTATTTATGGATCTAGATATTGCTTTTAAGATTACATTTTCATCAAAACTTTTTAACGGACCTCTTGCAAATTTAGTTTCACAAAAAGAACAGTTACTTAAACAGCCTTCACTGATTGGTATTCTTGCTATTATTCCATTACTATTTATGAAGGAAGGTTTTTCTGCATCTTCAGTTTTTTTTATGTTAGGATTTAGAGTATTAAGAATTTTTATTGTTTCGCTTGTCTTTAATATTTTTGCTGTTGGAGAGGCTTTTTTAATTATGTCAGGGGTAGCTGATGCTAAACAACCCGTAACAACTAAATTTTTATTTAGATTAGAAATCCTTTCTAATTTGCTTATTATTTTTTGTTCTGTTGGCTTCTTCACTGTACAGGTGTTTAAAATTATATAATCATATTTAGCAGCTTCATTCAACCTTAAAGTACCTCTATCTACAGTGTGTCCCGCAGATTCTAAAATGTTGTTCATTACATCGCTGTCTGCATTGTTTAATGTGCAGCCATATGTTTCTATGAATACTTTCAAGCTATCACTAGATATTGTAAAATATAAGTTAAATTATTATTCTATCCTATTTATATATTTTGTTATACATATATATTGTCATAAATTTTCAAGTGATAGAATGCTTTGCGAAAGATGTGGTAAAGAGATACATAAAAATGTTAGTTGTGGCTACTGCAACAAGAAAATTTGTTATAGTTGTCTTAAAAGCTCAAAAAGAGTTACAAAAGTAGAAAAAGCGTTTATATGTAAAGACTGCTGGAGCAATATGAAAAAAAGAAAGAAGTACAAATCATTAATAGGAGAGTAACTACTTTTTAATATTAAAATTCAGATAACTTTATATATCTTAAAATAACTTGTAATTAGTATGAGATATCAAAAATCTTTTTATCTTCTAGGTTTATCTATTTTTATAGTTATATTACCTTTTTCACATACTGGAGGTTTTTACGCACCTTCTGGAGGATACGTCCACGGATTTAATATAAGTAATACTACAATAAATGTAAATACTACTGTGAATTATACAAAACAAAACATAAATTTCAGTAATAATTACTTAATAGGATTGTTTGGCAATGATTATTACTTAAAGTATATAAAATTCTCAAGTTACAATACAATAAACAAAACAACAACTGTAAATTATAATTATATGTTGCCTATGAAAAATGGTACAATTTTACAGGATAACAACTCTTTATTTTCATCGAACAATACAATAGAAAAAGAATTATCTATAATTACAATTGTTAAAAATAATAAAACATTATATTACTTTGGACCAAATAAAGCGTATTATTTAAATATAACTGCAAAACAGGCATTAAACATTAGCAATAAGTATGGATTTAATGCTACTTTAGATGGTATTCAACCAATATATGAAAATTATAGTAAAAATTATACTTATTATTTAGTTTGGAAAGTAATAAACAACACATATTACTATCCAAGATTAACAAACACAACTGAGTATTACTCAAAACTCTATAAGGGTATTTATGTAGATATAAACAATGGAAGCATAGTTGGAGAATTTTTGTATAGTCCTACAAAGACAGTGCAAAGTTACCAAAATAATATCACAGGAGTTGCAGGTATATTTTCTTTGTTTCCATTGAGTATTTACAACTCAACAGTTCAGAAATTGCCATCTGGATATAATAGCACCGTTTTGTTACAGTTTAACCCAAACTACCTCTTAATTGAAATGGTATTTATTGTTACAGTGATAATAGTAATCGTAGCTTTTATAATTTTCAGATATTTAATGCATCATAAATAATTAGTTTATAGAGTTTTTATTTGAATAACTAGTTTTTCTCCTTCTATTTCAAATTCTTTGATTTGTAAGTTTTCATTTGATAGTTCTTTGTACATTTTTTTAGCGTTTACATAATTCATTATCTCATTTTCAAATAAATCAATTGCTTCCCTTAATTCGCCAGATGCTGAGTAAAATAACTCAATTTTATCTTGTTTTTTAAGTGAGTTTTCTTTCCTTAAGAGTTGTACTCTTCTTTCAAATTCTCTAACTAATGCTTCATACTTAAGTTTTTGATCTATATGTGAATCTATATAAATAAAACCATATTTAAATTTTACACCGTTTTCAGCAGTTAACTTTTCTATTACTGTGAAGTGTGTTTCATTAATTTGAACTGGACCCTTTTCTGTATGTAGTATGTAATAACCAACAGCGGATAACTCTTTTCTTATTTTATTATAATCTTCAGTCTTTAATGCTTCAGATACTGAAGTACTTTTATCTTTAAACTCTGGCCCTATTTTTGAGAAATTAGGTTTTATTTCTATTGAAACTGACTCTACTTTTTTTAGCGTAATCTCTTTTACGTTTGTATAATCACAAATTAGTCCATTAAATTTTGCAATGATGCTCTCTAATTCAGGATATGTAGTTTCTATTGTAACTTTAGATACAGGCCATCTTAATTTTATTCCAGATTGTTCCCTACTGTTAAGAACACCGGTTATTATCTCATCGACAATTGAAAAATCTTTTTCTAAATCTAAATTAATAAAATCTTTAGGAAGTTTTGGCCATGTATTTAAGAATATGCTTTCTTTATCGCCACACATTTTTTTGTTTACTTCTAGATATAAATACTCTGAAGAAAAAGGAGTAAATGGAGATATCATTACATTTAAATTGTATAAAATATAATTCATTAAATCCACATAGTATTTTGCTTTGCTCTTTTCAGCAAAAAGTATCTTCTTTTTGAATATTTTTAGATAGAATCTACTCAAATCATTTAATAAAAAGTTGCTAATCGAGTTATTTGCAATTTGAATTTTATAATTAGTTAAAGCTTCTGTTACAACCTGCAAAGTAGATGAAAATCTTGAAAGGATCCATAAATCCTCAATATCTTTAATTTTTTTAATGTTTGGTTTTTTAATTTTAGTAGGGATATATCTTGTTAAAGATGTGTACTCATTGAATAGATTAAACATATTATATAATGTGCCTATTTTCTTTTCAGATTCTTTCATTTCATCTTTTTTAAATTGTAAGTCTAACCACTGTGTATGACTAGAACACCATAATCTATAACCATCTGCAGATGTTATTTTTAAAAGTTCTTCTAATGAAATGTAGTTTCCTAAACTTTTGTGCATCTCTCTTCCATCATCTGATAAAAGCATCCCATCAATCACTACATTTTTAAATGGTGCTTTTCCATAAAGCATAACGCTTATTTTCAAAAGTGTTGAAAACCAACCACGCAGTTGATCTTTGCCCTCGAGTATAAAATCTGCTGGAAATAGTTTGTCAAACTCTTCTTGTGAAAGGCTTGCTTTGAAAGCTATTCCAGAATCATACCAAACATCAAAAACGTCACTTATTCTTGAAGCTTCGTCGCCGCATTTTTCACATTTGATTTTTATTTGATCTATGAATGGCTTATGTAGATTTGTGATTGCATTTGCTTTTTCCTTGTCTATTGAGTTTGAGACTAACTCCTCTTTTGAGCCTATAATTTTATCAGTGTTGCAAGAGGAACAATGCCAAATTGGAATAGGTATCCCCCAGTATCTTTGACGAGTTATACTCCAATCTGGAGAGTTTGTTAAAACATCTTCCATCCAGGATTTCGCTTCTTCTGGATGCCATAGTACCTTCTTATTTTCAGCTATTAATTTATTTTTAATTTTTTGAATATTAAAAAACCATTGCTTTGTGACTAAAAAGAGAAGTTTTTCTTTACATCTCCAGCAATGTGGATAACTATGTTTTACCTTGAAATTTCCAAAAAGAACATTAATTGATTTAAGATCATCGATTATTTTTAGATTTGCTTGCTCAGGCACTTTTAGATTAACATAAGAGCCTGAATCGTTGTTATAATTACCAGATAGATCAATTGGCGAGAATATAGGTAGATTATTTTTCAACCCTATTTGATAATCCTCTAGTCCATGACCAGGAGCTATATGTACAATTCCACTACCTTCTTGAGAAGAAACAAGTGTTTCTGCAGAAACTACTTTATGGACATTTCTTAATTCCTTTTGTTTTGGTATTTTATTTTCAAGAGGATTTATGTAAAAAAGGCCTTCTAATTCACTTCCGTAAAACTCTGCTTCTATTATGAAGTTATCTTTTGAGATTTCGGATAAGTATTCTAAACGGGATTTCATAAAAATAAGGGATTTGTTATTCATTTTTACCTTTACGTACAACTCTTTTGGATTTATCGCTATAGCTATATTAGAGGGTAATGTCCAAGGTGTTGTTGTCCAAATTAAGAAGTATGTATTTTCAGATACCTCTATTTTAGGTTTTGACAACTCTTTGTTAATTTTAAACTCTACAAAAATTGAGTTGTCAGTTTCATCTGAGTACTCTACCTCTAAGGTCCCCTGGGCAAGAACAGTTCCGCAATGAGTACAATAAAGCATAGGCTTAACTCCAGAATAAAGTAAACCTTTTTCATTAATTTTCTTAAGTATATCCCATGCAGATTCTATGAAAGAATTTTCATATGCCAGATAAGGTTTTTCAAAATCGAGAGATGCTCCAAATCTAATAAAATCTTTTGTCATTGAAGGAATTAATGAAGTCACATATTCTTTACAGTAATTTGTAAAGTTCTCAACACCTATCTTAATCTCTATATCTTTTTTTGAAGTTAGTTCCAGAGTTTTTTCTACTTTATTCTCAATAGGAAGACCATGTACATCATAACCTGCTTTATCATGGACATCGAAGCCCTGTAATCTACGGAATCGTATATAAATATCTTTAATTGATTTAACCCAAATTTGACCAGGATGTAAATACCCACTTGAGTAAGGAGGCCCATCTAAAAAGAAAAATGTTTTATTGCCTTTATTCAAAGCCCTTGTTTTTTGTAGGATATCCATTTCCTTCCAATATTGAAGTATCTGTTCTTCGTTTTTTATGAAATTGAACATTGAATCTCCACTTTAATGTTTTAGAATATATCAATTAAACTTATTAAACCTTTTCAACTAAACATTATTGTAAAATATTGTGTATTTATGAGAAAAGCTGATCTTGCCACAATTTTAAGAGTATTACTCGTATTTTTAGTAGCATATTTAGTTATATTAAAAATAAATCCTATATACTCCATATTAATATTGATAATAGCTTTCTTATTAGATGGTGTTGATGGATATCTTGCAATAAGGGAAGCTAGCTCTAATAAAATATCTTTCTTGATGTATATAAAAACGGTTAAAGGAGATTCAAAATATAGAAAAGAAATAAAGGAATTAAAGGAAAGCATATCTAAAAAATATCCACATGGTCCAAGAATGGATGTTGCCGGAGATAGAGCAGTAGAGTATGCTCTTTGGGCCGTCTTTACATATTTAAATATATTGCCTTTGTTTATAATTTTAATAGTTATATTTAGGCACTCTTTTGTAGATGGATTAATGGCTGCAAAAGGAACATCAAATAAAATGAAGAGTAAGCTAGCAAAGATTATTTACTCTTCAAATATAAGTAGAGGTGGAGTGAATGTTGTCAAGTTCGTAACATTTTCTTATTTGATTTTAGTTTATACATCAAAGTTTCCTATAATTTATGGTTACATTTTAACAGGAATTCTCCTTTTATATATAATTTTAAGAGGAGTTGCTGAAGTTTATGAGGTATTTCAGAATGAATAGTAAAAAACCGTATATTAGTGTTATTGTTCCTGCAAAGAATGAAGAAAAGTATATAATGAATGTTTTTAGAGGTTTGAAAAAACAGAGTTTTAAGGACTTTGAAGTAATAATAATAGATGGAGGAAGTACTGACAATACGGTAAACATATCGAAAAAATATGCAAAAGTTATTGTTGATAAAAGAAAGGGGATAGGAAGAGCTAGAAACATTGGTGCAAAAATTGCAAAAGGAAAACTTTTAGTATTCATAGATGCAGACACCATGCCTTCAAAAAACACTCTTGAAGAGTATAAAAATATAATAAATGATAAGGTTGTAGCTGCTACAGGTCCGATACTCCCACTTGAAAAAACAAACTTAAGAATAACATTAGGATTTAAATTTGTTTCAATATTTTTTGTAAAGTTAGCAATAAAAATAGGAAAACCAAGTATAGTAGGTTCAAACTTTGCCATATCAAAAAAGGCTTTTAATAAAATTAATGGCTTTGATGAGAAATTGATAACTTATGAAGACTGGGATTTATCAAATAGAGTTAAAAAATATGGGAAGATAGAGTTTGTAGATGACGCAGTTGTTTACACAAGCACAAGAAGGGTTGAGAAGTGGGGAATTTCTGGCTTCTTTATGTTTCATGTAGGAAACATGATACGCTATAACTTATTCAAAAAGTCAAAGGACCACTATGAAGAAATTAGATAAATAAATTAAAATAAAGCAAGAATAGCAAGCGAATTTTCTAAAATATGTGCAACTATTGATGGATATATAGAGTTTGTTTTTTTGTATGCATAACCTGCAAGTATACCAAATACAGTTGCTGCAGTTATCAAAAGAACAAAAGAAACAAGATCTATTGATGAGTAATAACCAGAGTGTAGTAATCCGAATATAATTGCGCTAGGAACTATCCCAATTCTTTTGACCAATAACCCTCTGAATGTAATCTCTTCGATTATTGGAGCTATTATTGCCACAAAAAAGTAAAACCATATTGGTGGTGGAGCTGGAGTATTTTGAAATATTGAACCGGTATTCCCAGTTATATTTGAATTAGTCGCATAGGATAAAAATGATGACAAAATTATTGTAAAAAATACTAATGTTATGAATATTCCCACCCCCAGTAAAAGATTTTTAGGGGTTAATGTATGTAAAGAAAGACCAAGCTCTTTTGCAAATCCTTTGTTCATTTTTTTAACAAGAAATAGGTATGACAAAACAGTAAGTATAAATGTTAACTCAGTTGCTACTGAAGATGCAGCTTCTAAATTAGGTATTATATTAACAGCGTATAGAAAACTGAAAACTACATTAGTTAATAATAGAAAAACTAGTCCAAGGAATAAAAATATAATACTGTTAAGTACTTTGCTTTTTATTGAAGTTTTAGTTTTAAAAGTAAGATCTTTTTTTGTTTTTTTCTTTGAATTTAAGGTATATTTATTTGAAGATAAAGCTTTATTTTTATTATTTTTTGATGTTAATTTTGAGTAAGGAGATTTCTTTGATTTTAAGTTCTTACTTTTTTTAACTATTTAATCACTTTTTAAGTTCAGTATAATGACACTTACCACATGCATATCTATTTGCATGAGACGCCATCCTTACTCCACATTTAGGACAAAACTTTTCTGCAGCTTTGTAAGGTGTCGTTTTCTTTGCTTTTGTTTCTTTTTTTTCTGCCATTTAATCAAATCTCATTGAATATTAATTTATAATTATTATTGCTTTTCTTCTTTAGCTCCTTATTTCTTTTCCTCCTTAGGAGCTTCCTTTTTCTCTTCTTTCTTTTCTTGCTTTGGTTTTTCTGCCTTAGCCTCTTCTTTCTTTTCCTCTTTTGGCTTTTCTTCTTTTGGTTTTTGTGTTTCTTCTCCCTTAACTGACTTTTCGTACATCATCATTTCTTCTTTTTTATTGTAAGAATTAACAGATATGTTACATTCCTGAACTCCGTATTGTTGGTCTATTCTGGTTATAACAGTAAGAGATGGATTTAAGTTTTGTAATTTACATATCTCTTCTTTTATCTTTCCTTTGCTAGGTGTCTCTCCTTTATAGTAAGCTGTGAAGGTCAACTCATGTCTTTTCAAAAGCTTATTCTCTTTCTTATTATCTAATTTTAATTCTAAATTTTCCATCTAAACACTTCCTGTTACTCTAGATATAGCCCGTTTTTCTCCATAAATCATTATTTCTATCTCTGCACCTGGCTTTACTGTGTTTTGTAAATCCTCAGGTATAGGTATTTCAAATGTTTCATAAGACTCTAAATCCATTATTTGAGCACTATTTCCTGAAATAGAAACGACTTGTGCTTTTTTCTTACTTATTAATGGTATTTCTATATCCCCGCTGCTAGGTTTTAGTAATGTCCTTTTATTTCCATCAAAAACTCCTATTCCAGTGATACGCATTTTAGCTGCTCCATGTTTTCCTGGTGCGGATGTTTCTACATCTACCACTCTACATGGGATTCCATCTATAAGAATAAATCTTCCAGTCTTAACTTCTTTCATTGATGCATATGATATTTCTTCAGACATTTAACCACAGTACTTTCTAATTTCAAAATATGAATTAGTATAGTAAATATTATATACAAAAATATTTAAACCCTTTTAGTTTTTGTTTTTTATTGAATATTTACTCTTTACTTTCTGCGCTCCAGTCTATTTTATCATTATATGAATTATTTGATTCATAAGAATCAACTGATTTTTTCGATAATGAAATAGGTGATTCATTTGAGAACTCACTTTCTTTCATTTTTGGCTTATTTCCATTTGAAGTTGAAGGATGATCGTCACCATTATTACCATTAGAAGACCCAGTATCGCCGTTATTTCCTTTGTAATAAGAACTTCCTGAATCATTCTCTTTTGAGCTATACATGTAATCATAGTCATCTGATCTTCTTCTGTATAATAAGTAAGCTACTATTATGATTACTACAATTCCTACAATATATAATGGAGGTATTGGCAACTTTATTCCAGATATTGAAAAGCCTTGATTATTTTGCTGTGGAGAATTTATTTTTAAAGTAACATTGCTAGAACATTGTTGAGGGTATGATGTTACATCACAAGCTACTAGATTGTAAGTTCCATCTTGCATTAATGAAGTACTATATGTTATATTTCCAATTCCCGTAGCTATTAAATCATTGTTTGCAAATAAAGCGACTTTGTCCAAACCGAAATTTGTTGAAGCATATATTGTATTTTTTGTACCATAACTTACATTATAATAATTATTATTTACATTGTCTACATTTAATTGAACTTCTGGAACTCCTGTGTACGTAGTTGTGTTTATCTGTGGTCTTGCGCTAGGTTGAATTACCTTAATTGCAGAACCACATATCAATAGTTGAGATGTCAATTGAGTGTAACCAGATATATTAACTAACTTAATTGAGTAAGCTGAGTCATTTATTTGACCTATATTTACACTTTGTCCTACACCTAAAAAGTAAGAAATGTTATTAACAGATACACTAGCTCCATCTTTGGTGAGTAATGTTTCTGCTACCTTGAAATCATGTGAATAGACATTAGTTGTATTATAAGTTCCCTGTGATAAAGTAATAGTATTACATATGGGATTTGTTAACGTAGTAGAAGGTTCTTGTTGTGGTATCTGAGTTGTTGGAGATCCTACATTTATGTAAACTAAGTTTGATTTGACTGGTTTACTATTTGAAACTGCAGAGTCATAAACCATAACATAATACTGAAAATGTCCTGCAGTAAATAAATTAAGGGTTAATGTGTTTGAGTTTGAATTACTTATTAAAGCTTGTTGATCGTTAGTGTTATTATACCACATATAAGTATAAGTTCCAGAACCTCCTTTTGCAGTTGCATATAATGTTTGTTGTGATCTTATCGCATCATTTGTTACATACGGAGATGCTTTTACTGTAAGTGGTGAGCCAACAACCGTTACCTTAGATATTGCAGAAGTTACTCTGCCTAATGAATCAATAACTGTAACTTGTACGCTACCATCTTGTGTTGCACTAAATGTACATGTATATGTATCACAAGGCAATGTTATTTGAGCTCCTGAAAGTGGAATAAAGTTCCAGTTATAAGTATATGGAGCTGATCCACTTGATACTGAAACTTTCATAGTAATATTTTGTCCAAAATCTGCTGCTTGATTATTTGGGCTGACATATGCAGTAAAGAAGTTTGGATTTTGAACATATATGTAATTTGTGACGTTTGCTATATTGTTATATTGATCAATAACAGTTAATGTAACGTTACTATAACCAATTGTTGATGAGTTTCCATTAAAAGTAAGTATTCTTGAATCTCTTCCAACAGGTTGTCCATTTACTGACCATTCATATAAATAAGGAGGATAACCACCAGATACTGAAGCAGTTACTGTTTCATTATTACCTATTGAAAGTACAGATTGTTGAAAGTTTAATGTTGCAGATATACTTTGAAAAAGTTTAAACGATGCAGCACCTACTGTAGAAAATAAAAACATTGAAAATAATACTAATAAAAATATATTCTTCGTTTTGTCACCAGCAATGAATACCATAGTATATATTTTGTGTTTTTTGATATATAAAGCTTTGCTATATCTCAATTACTGTATACTTAATTAATAAAAACATTGAATAAAACCAGTAAAACTATAAAAATTTAAAAATAAAAAACAACTTTAAATCACTTTAGAGCTTTTACAAGGTTGAGTAATTTATCTAACTGCTGATTCCACCCCATAGTCATACCTTGTATTGCAGATGGTGCTTTTGGACCTTCCATTTTAGTTACAATTAAATCTACAGATAACTTTGTCTTATTGTCGATTTTTTCAAATGTAACAGTAACTTCCTGTTCTATGAAGGTATTACTGCTTCTATCTACATCATCAAGAGCCCCGCTTGTATAGACTAATTTACTATTTGGAATTACCTCTTTGAATGTGCCATTCATTGGCCATTTTATTCCTTCTGCAGGACCAAGCTCCTTTCCTGCCAACATAACTATATATATTTTACCACCTGGTCTTGCATCCCATTCACAAGTAGGATTTGTTACCCCAGTAGGACCCCACCATTTTTGAATCAGATTTTTATCTGTCCATGCCTTCCAAACTAATTCCACAGGTGCATCTAACATTCTCGTTAAATGCAGTTCTTTTATAAGTTCGTTTTCCATTATATCACTTAGTATTTTCTTTTTGTAATAATTTTTCTAAATTATCTAAACGTGAGTTCCATTGAGTTTCAATTTTTTTAGCCCATTCTTCTACTTCGACAACTTTTGAGGTATTTATAAAATAAATGTGCTTTTGTGCTTTCTTTTTCATCAAAACAACTTTAGCTTCTAATAATACATTTAGATGTTGAGAAATTGCTTGTGCAGTAATATTAAATTTTTTTGATATTTCTCCAGAAGTTAACTGACCGTTTATCGCCAGTAACTCCAAGATCTTTCTTCGCCTAGGTTCTGCAAGTACATAAAAAGTGTCCATAGTTATATTATAAACTAATTACTTTATAAAGCTTCTGCTTTAATAATCATTTGAGTAACTCGGTTTTAATAATTAGGTCAGAACCAATAAAATTACCATACAACTTAGATGATTCTAAAAGCAAATTATTTTCTTCTTTTGAAAGTTTTTTAAACATTATATTAGTCAATGCAACTTTATTTCTATAACTTTGTTTCTTCCAAGTTCCCACAACTTTTCCATTTAAAACAATTATCGGTTTAAAAATTCCATTGCTATGTATTAGTGATAACTTGCCACTTTTAAGTAAAGACTGTGTATTTTTATCTTCTAGAATTATCTTTCTATCTGAGTAGCTAATTAAATACTCATCAAAAGCAGGAAGTAAGTACACGGAAGGTTCTTGTTTTTTAACGTTACTGAATTTTTTATTTAAATAAAATACGGTATCTTCAATTTGAGTTGATGTAATTTCTTTTGATAACTCAATACCTAACTTTGCATCAGATGTTGTTAATCCAGACCACCAAACAAAATCTTTTATTGTTGCAGGACCATGACTTGTAAAGTATGTAAGAGTTAATTTTTTAATTGCTTCTTCTCTAGACATAACATTATCTTTTTTAGGTATGCAATCTTCAAGAAGCATAAATGTTTGCTCATTTTCTTGATAACTTCCAAAGCATATTAAGCCATCCCAAGCTGCACGATACAGCATGTGATAGCCAAGATTATTTTTTGATGGAATGCCAGCTTTATCCATTATTGAATACATTTCTTTACGAGATAATTGTTTTTTTAATTTTAATGCATTTTTAAAAAGAGTTAATGTTTTTTCAACTGTAGAGTTAGATAAGCCAAGAGATTCATCACGTCTTATTGCTGTTTTATGCAAACGTGGACCGAATAAATTTAGCATATACTTTATATCAGAGCTGCGGCCAAAATGAATAGTGCCCCTCATTAACCATGTGCGTATTATTTTATGATTAGATATAACAGTTTCAACATCTTTTTTTGTGGTGCCTTTTTTTGATCGTAGTGCAATAGCGTATAATGCAGATTGATAATCTTGTGCTTGAATAGCACCCATAGATGAAACTACATCTTCAGGAGAGTTGAAAAGATTTGAAGAAATACCTTGTGTCTTTAATCTAATTTCAAGTATATTGTTAAGTTCCATCAATAAATAATAAAAATTAAACTATAAAGAGTTATCCTTGTTTTTTATTTAAATGATTTATTTATTGAAAAATAAGTATTTGCTCCGACTGGGATTTGGACCCAGGTTTAAGCCGTGAGAGGGCTTCGTCCTTGACCGGGCTAGACGATCGGAGCTAGAAAGTATTAAGTTATTTGTTGCTAATTATATATAAGTTTTGTGATTGCATGCTAACGGATAAATACACTCCTAAAACAGTTAATGGCATAATAGGAAATAATGATGCAGTTTCAAAATTAATCCAGTTTGCAGGAAAAATCCATAATAAGGAAAGGCCAAGACCTATGCTTCTTTTTGGACCTTCAGGAACCGGTAAAACTGCTTCTGCTCATGCTGTAGCTTATGGAAATGGATTTGAGTTATTAGAGTTAAATGCAAGTGATTATAGAGATATTGAAACGCTTAAAAAAAGATTAAAACCAGCAAGTGAAAGTAGAGGTTTATTTAATAAAAATATACTTATTTTATTAGATGAAATTGATGAATTATCTAAAAAGTTGGACAGTGGAGCTGAACGAGTAGTTAGAGATTTAATAAAAAATTCTAAGCAGCCTATAATATTTACAGCTACTGATTTTTGGAATAAGGACATAAGCTACTTGAGAATGTCAGTAGATAAGGTAGAATTTAAAAAAGTAACTCCGGATGAAATAAAAAAACATTTATTGTATATTTTGAAGGAGGAAGGCATCAATATGAAAGGTACTGTAGTAGAACAGATAGCACTTAGATCTAATGGAGATGTTAGAGGCGCAGTTAACGATCTAGAGATGATGGTAAATGCAGATGAAGCACTTATTGAGAGTATAGGCTTAAGGGATAGAAAAATAGAGATTTTTGCTGTTTTAGATAAGATATTTTTATCAAATAATTTTGATACTTCTAGGAATGCCATGGCAAGAAGCGATTTGGATATAGGTATGCTAATAAATTGGATTGATGAGAATATAACTAAAAGATACCCTAGTAAAAGGGATATAAACGAGGCATACAGTAACCTTGCGCTAGCTAGTAAATACTTTGAAAGGGCGTCTAGGACCAATCATTACGAGTACTTCAAATATGCTAGTGTTTTAGCTTCAGCGGGAATATCTATATCAAATAAAGGAAGAACAACTATGCTTAAACAGTATTCTTTTCCATCTAATATCAGATATATGAGCAGTACTAAAGACGAAAGAGTTACACTGAATAACATTGCCGATAGATTATCTCCATTGTTGCATACTAATAGGAAAAAAATAATAAGTAGCTACTTACCCATACTTAAAATTGCAATAGAAAACTCAATTAAAAAATATGGAAAAGATGAAACATTAAGCAGAATAGCCTTCACGATGGGTCTTTTTGAAGAAGATGTAGAGACCATTTTAAATAAAAAACTTAAATAAAGCTTAATGAAAGTTCAAAGGCAGTAGTTGGTTCTTCTATTCCAAAATTTCTTAGAACAACAGGATGTACTTCCCCGAATACACCAAGTTCTTTTCCATTAATTAAGATTGATGCGCACCTGCCTTCTATAAAACTATTGTGCTTACATTCTGCAATGCTAAAAGAAATTCTAAGCGTAAGCAATACACTATAAATAATACTTTTCATATCATTGAAGTTTTGCTTGTTATTAGTTGATACACAAGCAATATGATAATCTTCTACTGGTTTATTTTTATCAATAGAAAAAATTAAATCCAGTTCAAAGATCTTTTGTGGTAATTTTTCATGCTTACTTAATGACAAAACATGTAGAAGGGATGGAAGAATATGAGTACGCGCCATAGTTATAGAAGAAGATTTTGAGTCCTTTAAGAGTATATAATCTTTTTTATTTGGAATATCTAACCTCATTTTTGTGAAATTTTTATCTTCGTTGGTAAGATAAGTTGATATCAATTCAGTGAATCCAACTCCTATAAAAGCATCTGAAATTCTATTAAAGAGTATAGTGTTATCTAAAAGTTTTCCCTTGGTAATTGATGGTACAGGAGTTGCAACTATATATTCATAGCCATAGCCTATTGCAATATCTTCAATAACATCTTGTTCATTTAAGATATCGATTCTATATGCGGGTATTGAGAATCTAATTTTTTGATTTAGTACTGCAGCTTCGTATCCCATTTTATTTGCAAGAGAAATAATAATACTTGAATCTAATTTAATTCCAATTTCAGCTCCTATTTGAGATACAGGGATTGTTACATAATTTTCAGGAAAACTTAATGAAGTATAATTTTTATTATTCCCTGAAATATTTATTTGGTATATTTTTGCACCTAATTCATGAAAATTTATTGCAAGCATTTCGTTTATTTTTTTAACTAAATCTTCAGAAGTTCCAGTAACTTCTACAAAAAGATTAGTTGTTTTTTTAGTTACAGCAGTACGTTTTGAGTTTATTATTGGTATTAAGGCCAATACGCCTTTTGTATCTTCTAAAACTGGAAACATGTTTGTTTTTGGCAATGCTGTTGAATACATTTTACCTTTTTCGGTGTTTTTTAATACATCGCTAAAAAGTTCAGGTTCATTTCCTTTAAGATGAATAAATTTTTTGTCATTTGAAAGCTTAAACTCTATTGTTTTATCTATCGTATCATAATCATGTATACCTATTGATAATTTTTTCCTCATTCTCCCCAATGTATCAGATAATTTTTCTGAAAAATTAAATATATCAGCTAATGAGTTATCATCAAGTTTTATGTCTTTTGCGACAAAGCCATAGATAAATAATTTATTTTTTATGTTAGGATTTATAATTAAGTTCAACTGTGTCTCTTTTGTATCTTTTATTATATTATAGTGAAAGTTTTTATTCTGATGTAAAAAATTTCTGAGGTAACGTGCTAACCCAACTACTGAAAATAAATCGGGTCTGTTAGGTGTTATTTCTAAAGTCAAGGAATTTTCTTCTTCATGTTCTACCTCGATACCTAATTTATAAAGAATTTCATTCAGTTTCTGCTTCTCTAATTTTGAACCGACCAGTTTCAGCAAATAATCAATATTAAATGTAACATTTGGCATTAAATCAACTCTCTGCTTCTTAACCAGCCTAAATCACTATTATAGTACTCAGTTATGCTTTTCATATTTTTGTCCTTAAGCAATAACATTCTTTCTATCCCAAGACCCCATGCAAGAACGGATATATCTTTTCTTTTTATTCCGGTTATTTCTCTTCTTATTATGCCTGAACCTCCAATCTCTAGCCACTCTCCTTTTTCACCTAACTGAGCAAATATCTCTGCTCCAGGTTCTACAAATGGAAAGTAGGCAGGTTTAAACCTAATATTTACATTAAATGCTTTGTAAAAAGTGATAAGTGTATCGAATAGATTTGAAAGAGTAAGATTTTTACCTATTATTATTCCATCAGTTTGATAAAAGTCAGTAAGATGTTTATAATCAAGGTTTTCATTTCTAAAAACTCTCCCAACAGTAAATAACTTTTTAGGAAGTAATTGATTTTTATCTTTTGCAAATTGTTTTATAAATTCTCGAATATATCTTACTGATACACTTGTCATTTGTGTTCTTAATACAGCTGATTTTGCATCATTATCATTCCACTTAATTTTCCAGGCTTTTGTATTTGTTTTCTTTATTTGTTTTAGGTACTCTTGCTCTTCTATATCTAAAAATTCAGGATTTGAAAGATGGAATGTATCTTGAGTATCTCTGGCAGGATGATCTTGTGGTACAAATAATGAATCAAAAACCCAAAAAGATGGCTCTATTATAGGGCCAGATATTTCATTAAAACCCATCTGTGAAAATGTTATTTTTATGTCGTTTATTAGTGATCTCAACGGATGTCTCATTGAAACTATTTCAGATGGGACTCCTACTGAAATATCGTATTTTTTAAATTTCAAGGACTCAATATTTTTGCTTGTTATTATTTCCTTTGTTAATTCGTCTATATGTTCGGAATCGGAAAAGTCCTTGAACTCTAGACCTTTTTTAGAGATTTTTATACTTAGTATATTATTTTTTTCTTTTATCTCTAATAATTTTCTTGACTTAAACTCATCTATTGAGCTTCTTTCTTCAGCAGATATATGTTTTGGCACTACTTTTAGTTTTGAAAGAGAATTTAGAAGTATAGACTCATTTGATGGCACCTTATTTTTTTCCCCAGAAGGAGTAATTATTAGATATCCGTCTTTAATTTGAGCTAGTTTTTTCTTTATGCACCATTGTAAAGCTATTCTATCTTTCTCAGATATGAGAGTTTTTAGCTCTAGCTTTTTTTGGGACTTCAACTTTTCTAGCAGTGAATCTTCTGGAAGTAATGAGTTTGCATAAACCTCGCCCTCTGGAAAAAAGCTTATAGCTAGCTCTTTTTCTCTTTGTAATTCTATTAGAGAAATGTTGCTAAGATTTTCTATAGCCCAAAGCAACTCATCCTTCCCAAGATTTACTTCCTCCATTAATTGTTCAGGCGTTTTACTTTTCCCATCTTGAAGCGATTTAATTATTGCTAATTCATATTTATGCATAAAGGCCCTTAATTAAAATTTATAACAGATAATATTCAATAAATAAGTATTAAAAGATTTGTTGATTAAACGTATTATGTGAAATTATGCTAAAAGACTATTTAATAGAAGTTTTTGAGCCTTCTTTGCTTTTTGGATTACTTTGTTCAGCAGTAGGGTTATTTGCAGCAATTTATTTTAAAATGATCAATTTATATTTAGGATTAATAGCAATTTTTGGGGTAATTATATTACAAATAGCGGTTAACTTGATAGATGATTATGTTGATTACAAAATAGGAATAGACAAAGAAACAACAAAAACAAAATTTAGTGGTGGAAGCATTTTAGTTACAAGTAATAAAGTAACCACTAAAAACATAATAATTATAGCGGTTTTTGCAATTTTAGTTGCGGGTTTATTAGGAATATATATAATTGGATTTTTAAGTAGTTTCGTAATAAATTTCATAATATTAAGTATGATTTTTGGGTTAATTGCTACTGTTTTTTATGCAAGATATTTAACACATGTACCGTTTTTTTCTGAACCGTTTGTCAGTTTATCCTTTGCTTATGTAGGATTAGCTGTTTTTGTAGTAGCTAGCAATAATTTTTTAAATGCTTTAGGGCTATTTTTCTTTGTTTTTATACCTTCAGGAATACAAGTCGGAGTGGCTATGATCGCAAATGAGTTGCCAGATAAAAAAGCTGACAAAAAATATGGAAGAAGAAATACCGTAATAATGTTATCAGATAATAAAAAATCCGGATTGCTTTATTTATTATATTATGTTATAGCATACTTTTTAATTTTTGCAGGAATTTTTATCGGATTTTTACCCATAACATTTTTAATAACTTTAATCGTACTTCCAGGAATTTATAAGGTTTGGAAAGGAATAAGTAATTATAAAAATCCAAAAACCCATGAAAAAACAATGGGTATTAATACATTTACTGCATTTTTATTAATAGCTTTATTATCTTTAGCTTTTATAATATAATTGGTCATTAATTGTACACTGATCAGAAATTAGTATCGATAAAGGAGATTTCTAAGGGCATAGAGTTAACTAATAAAAAACTTTTGGCTTTAGGTAAAAGTGATTTTTTAGATAAACAGCTTTCTGATGCGGCTGTGCATTTAATTAGAAGGCATGGAAAACTTATAAGACCAGGTTTAGTTTTTTTTGGAGCGCTTTATTCTGGATATGACATAGAAGATGTAGTTGATTTAGCTGTTTCTATAGAGTTGTTACATACATCATCATTAATACATGATGATTTAATAGATAGAGATCTGGAAAGAAGAGGTGTTAATACAACTCATCTTGAATTTGGAGAAGAGTTAGCTATACTTGCCGGAGATGTTTTAATTTCTAAGGCCATACAAACTTCTGCAAGATATGGAGAGGAAGTAATAAGGTACATGTCGAATACTGCAATGCAGATGTCTGCCGGAGAGACACTTGATTTTAGGTATCAAAAATCGAAAAAGATACCTAAATTAACTGAGTACTTCAAAATTTCTGAGTTAAAGAGCGCATCTCTGATAAAAACATCTGCTGCAATATTTCCTTTTTATAAAAAATCTAAAACAATTAAAGAATTGGAAGCTTTTGGCTTGAACTTTGGTTTAGCATTTCAGATAAAAGATGATTTAAATGATTATCTAAATGAAGGCAGAAATAATGATATTAATAAATTTAGACCTAATATAATAAGTTCTTTGATAAGTGAAGGCAATACCATTGAAAAATCAATTGAAGAAACTAAATTACTTAATAAAAAATATCTTAACACTGCAATTAACTCATTAAAAAATGACTCAGATGAGTTCTCAAAATATTTTAAAATGGCAGAGATATAATCTTTATTTTTTACCATAAACGATATACGCTATCCCAGTTTTTAATTCTAAGTAATGAATATCTTTAAATCCAGTATCCTTAAGAATTCGGAGTAGCTTTTTCTTGTCAAATTTACTTATGCTATTTGATAACCATGAGTATGCCTTGTAATCTACAAAAAAACCAATTATTTTCATGAAAATAGAGTATGCTTGAAAAAATAAACGTTTTGAAAAACCATCTGGCATTGCCATATCAAGATATAAAAAGTATCCGTTTTTCTTAAGTATTCTCTTCTGTTCTTTTGCGAAAACTTCTAAATCATCAAGATTTCTAAGTGCAAATCCGGATATAGACAGATCAAAAGATTCATCAGGTAACTTTGTTTTTAATGCGTCTTTTACCTCGAAAGATATATTTTTAATCTTGAGTCTTTCTGACTTTTTTTTGCCTAAAAGAAGCATTTCTTTATTAAAATCTATTGCTATTATTTTATGAAATGATTTTTTATTAGATAATTTTTTTGATAACTCTATTGCCAAATCTCCAGTGCCTGTAGCTACATCCAGTATTTTCGGTGATTGAATTTTATCTAATAATTTTACAGATAAATCTACTGCTTCTTTTCTCCAATTTTTATCTACACCGAAACTTAGGAGATGATTCATAAAGTCATAATGCTTAGAAACATCAGTAAAGATTTTATTTATTCGTTCACTCATTTTAGTACCAAATTATAATGCTAAGACAGGTAGAAAAATTATTATAAATTCAATCCATAATACATGTGCAAACATTGAACTTATTATCCCATATTTTTCAGCTAAAATACTTGTAATAAAACCAACAAACAAAGCAGCAAGAACTAATATAGGATTTAATGTTGAGAGGTGTATAAGACCATAAAATAATGCAGCCCCTAACCAGGGTAAATTTTTAAATAATTTAGAATGCTTTCTTATTAGTGCTTGTACTCCTCCTCTCCAGTATATTTCTTCACATATACCGATTATAGCAAGTAGAATGAAAAGTAAAATTGTTTGAGCTTGTAGGTATATTAATGAATAAACTTCTTTAACATAAAGTACAGTTCCTGTCAGTAATGTTAGATAATAGCCACCTAGAAAAATTAGATATAGAACTAGGGCTCCCAATAAACCAAACAGTATCCCCTTTATTAATTTACCTTGTGATATTCTTAGTAATTTTTTATATTTTAATAATGTTATTGAAGCGAGTAGGACTGTTGAGAACGTCATTGCATATACAAAGTAATTGCTAAAAACAATAAATGTCAAAGGCCATAGTATTAATGGTAATCCCAAATAGATATAATCAAACCTTTTTAATTTCATTTTAGAACCTATTTTTAAGTATTATTTTTCCAAAAATTTCATGCTTTTCAAATATGCTTTGAGCTTTAGATGCATCCTTTATGTTATATGATGAATTAATTATAGGGTGTATGTTATTTTTTGAAACAAATTCTAAAGCTTCGTCGAACTCTTGTTTACTTGCGTTGTGAGTGCCAAATATTGATATGTTTTTAAGGTATAATTTCCTAACATTTAATGAAGATTCAGCTCCGGTAAGCACACCGAATGAAACAATTCTAGCGTTGTATGCCGCTAAATCCACTGAATTGCCTAATGTAGAGCCAAATGACTCTAATATTATGTCAACGCCTTTGCCATTTGTAATATCTAAAATCTCTTTATTCAGTTCAGTAGCAGATTTATTACTAGATAGTACAGTTATCTTTCCTAATTTTTTAAGTTTAGATTCTTTTTCTGGTGAACCAGATAAAGCTATAACATTCAATTTTAAAGCTAATGAAAATAATATTGCAAATATCCCTACATTTCCAGAAGCTCCTCTGATTAATATGCTTTCACCTTCTCTGGCCTTTGCTAATTTTTTAATATTCCTCCACGCTAATGGAACATGGAGTGGCATGGCTGATAGTTCCTCATCTGAAAAACCAGCAGGTACCTTTGATACAGAACTATGAGGAACTGATATCAACTCTGAATAACTTCCATTTACATGTAAACCTAGACATTGCCACAATGGACATTGTGCCTCATATCCTGATTTACATTGATAACATTTTCCACAACCATATACAGTATTGACAATTACCTTATCTCCTATTGAAAAGTCTTTAACATTTTTACCGACTGCTTCTATTTTACCAATTACATCAGAACCAGGAACATGTGGTAAATTAAAATTAAATCCTGGTATGCCGTTTCTTGTCATTATATCTAATGTGTTTATTGAGGTCATTTCTATTTTAATTAAAACGTCGAGATCTGAAACCTTTGGGTCATCTATTGTAAACTCTTTTATTACTTCGTAATTTCCATGTTGAGAAAAACCCATCACTTTCATAAAAACACATTATTGTATTAAATATTTTTGATACTTTTTATTTTTAAATTCTTCCAGTAAATCATATTCTTTCATTATAACTTTTTTGCCTTTTATTATTTTAAGTGAGTCGCCCAACACTAGATTTCTACTTCCTAGTAGTTCATATACTTCACGGTAATTTATCCTTGCGTTGTTTCCACAATAATCAAGAGCTTCTGAAAGAATATTTTCACCTAATTTAAATTCAGGATACTTCCTTTTTTTGAGCCTCTTTTCCAATTCATCTAAATGTGATCTCAAAACGATAACTTTTGCATTTGGCAATTTAATATCTGAAAGTATATGGCCTTCTATTATTATATAATTTTTATTTTCCTTTTTTGCAATTTTAATTTCTTTAAGTAGTTCATTTTTTAATTTTCTCAGATTTAAGATATATACGCCATCGTAGTCTTTTTTTGAGTATAACTTCCTTTTTTTTGATAACTCGTTTGCACTTATTAAAGATGCATTTTTAAGCAATTTAGAAAGTTTTTTAGACAGAGTAGTTTTTCCAGTTCCTGGAACACCTGTAATTACAATAACTTTTGTTATTTCCATTTAATTAACTTTAGTTTCTTTTGAACTTTTATAAAGATTAATCTCATCTGAAAATGATGATAAATAATCATTTAATGTTGACTGTGAATTTTCTACATCTATTATTATGTTTTCAGGAGGTTTTATCGTTATTATATGTATTTTATCAGCTGAAAATATCCATGAACCTAGAGTATGGTCTTTATATTTTGTGGATATTTCTGCAACATAATTTGATGAAGATATTAACTTTGCAATAAGCGTTTCCAAAGATGTGTTATAAGAATCTATAATTATATTTTCTGAGTTACTTTCCTTTATGTCTATAGTATAAGGAGTTATTAGAGGGATTTTTAATAACTCAGTTTTTTCATTTATTATAGAGGTGATTTTTGAGTATATTACAGATATGCTTTCTAATTCTAAGTTCAATTTGTCAATTTCAGAAGCGAAGGTGTTTTTTACTTCTGAAAAATAGGCATCTACTGCAGACTGCATTTTTTTAAGAGTTGTAGTTGCATCTGATTTTTGAGCATACTTTGAAGGGTTGCTTAGTACATCTCTAAGTTTTATTTCAGAATTTTTCAGTATACTGTCATCTATGCCTGTTATAAAGCTATCAGTTAACTCATCCCAATTATTATTACTATTATTATTTTCAGATTTTGTATCAGATTTTGTCGCCATATTTAAACACCACTATTTATAAAATTGAACAGTTATATATAAAATATCTTCCATAATATGTTTTTTGAAGATTATTAAGTATAATAGATGAAAAGATGCAGATAAACCATTTAGAACTTGAATTTGCATACAAATATCCTTTTTCATTAGAATCAAGAAGAGTAATCTCTGAAAGCGGAAAGGATTTAGATTATAAACTTTTTAATTACGGATTATTAAGATTGCAAAACTCAATTGATAAAAAAAGTTTAGCTATAGATGACTCATTATTAGATAGTACAATGCTAATACATATTTTAAGTTATGTTTATGCAAGAATGATAGTTAGTGCAAATGGAAATCAATCTATAATTAAGTTGTTTTGTTATTACGAGGCAAAAAGATCTATATATGCTCTTTTGGAGGACAAACAACAGAATATAGAAAAAATAACTGGAGAGCTCGGTATAAAAATACAAAAAAATAATAATTTTTTCTTAATTACTTTTGAAGATTATTTAAAAAATATGCCAAAAACAGAAGAGTTCAGATTAATTAAACAAAACTTAAAGAATGGAAACATTACAGTGAATAAGGATCAACTATCTAAATTTTTACTTAAAAGGATAGAGCTAGAGATAAAGAAAAATCTTCCAATACCCAAAAAAGATCTTCCTAAGGAAGCATTTGAGTACTCTAAAAAATTAATAATACCTGTTGAAAAGATTGGTATAAATTTAAAAAATGATGTAAAATATGAATGGATAAATAAACTACTATCAAAACCAATAGCTGATGTGAGACACAGAACAGTAAATTTAATACTTGCCCCTTATTTGAGTAATGTTTTAGGTTTATCTGAAGAAGAAGCATTTAAAGTTATAAATACTTACATAAATAAATGTAAAGAAATTAATCCAGATACGAATGTCAATGAGTCATATATAAGATATCAAGTAAAATACTCAAAAACTAAGGGTATGAAACCATTATCTTATAAAAAAGCTAAGGAGCTATTAGGTGATGAGATAATTTAATGTGTGATTAATATGGTAGCGAAATTATGTCATATTTGTAATAAATTGGCTGATGATATTTGTAAGTTATGTGGAAGGCCCGCATGCAAAAAACACATGAATAAGCATAATGTTTGTGAGTCGTGTGCTACAGGATTAAAGTAATATTCAAATTAAATTATTTTTTAAAAATACTAGACTTTTTAGTATATATACTCAAATAATTTGTTATTTTATAATTTTTGAGTTATTTGTTTTCTGATTGAGTTTCTGAGTTAACTTGATTTGAATTATTAGTAATAGTTTCTGAAGTTATTTCTTCTGATGAATCTTGTTCATTATCTTGTATAATTTGATTATTTTCTGTGTTTTCGAGATTATTTTTAGTAGTGGATTCTGAGTTTACTTCATTCGATTTTTCTTGTGTTTCTTTATAATTCTCAATAATAGTAGTATTAGTATTCTTCGTTTGTTCTTCTGTATTTTCAGTATGAATTTCAGAGGTTTTAGCCGTTTCAACGTCTTCTATCTTGTAATCTTCAGCTGATTTACCTTCAGGAAATGCTATTGCATTTTGAGCAGCTACCGGCAACTTTAATTCTTCAGCGACACGTTTAAGTTCTGAAATATCAATAACTCTGTCAGTAAACAACTCAACATACTCAATATTTCCGGACTTTATTTTTTTAACTGAAAATGTTATTTGTTGATACATCCCACTTCTAATTACCCTTACTTTAACTGTACCTCTTTTGAGTATAGCTTTAGAAATCTCAGGTATTTCCACATGATTACCAAAAGTATTTTTGAACAAAAATATTTATGACTAATGCTAAAAAAGTCTTATATTAAGTAAGAGCCTCAAATCTCCTAATTGAGTAGTTTACAATAATCTTTTGAGAAGTAATCGTGAAACATTTAATTTGCTTATTATTAAAGTAAACAACTCCATCAATATTGTACAACAAAAATATGCTCATGTTAAATGAAATGGATGAATTTTACAACAATGTGAATAAAATTGTATTTACAATTGAGTTAACAATCTTGAAGATAACAATAATAAACTATTCTACTACTTATAATCATGCCTTCAAACTACATAGCAATAGGAATTTTTATTGTTTTATCACTGATAATACCTTCTTCTTTGGTATTAAGTTCAATATTTTTAGGACACAGAAGAGAAGGGAATAAGGTATCAGAAAAGAACTTTGAAAGTGCGGAGGTCAGTGTAGGTTCTAATACAACCATTATGAAAGAGTACTTCCATTACTTTACAGGATTTTTAGCCTTTGAGATTCTTACTGGGTTGGTATTAGCATGGGCATACGTTATAAGAACAACTAGCTATTTAGGAAGTATTTATTTTATTTTATTAGTGATTTTAGCAATGGTTTTTGAGGTTTTTATTATGCTCTTTTCACTTAAAAGATTTTCAGGTTTGGATGAGTAGATGGATGAACAAGAAAAAGTTTTAAATGCTAGACAAGAAATGGATCAGCTAGTTGTAGATTCCCTAAAAGGTAGAAAGATAAAGCCAAATGTTGTTTTTGCAAAGTTATCTGATTTAAGTAAAGTAATGTCAAAGGGAGTAGTGCATTGGTCAAGAGTAAACTCAGTTTGGCCTTTACAGTTCGGATTAGCATGTTGTGCCATGGAGCTTATGGACTTTGGTTCTGCAAGAATTGATGCTGAAAGAAAAGGATTTCTGTTATTTAGAGCGACTCCTAGACAAGCTGATGTTATGCTGGTAGCTGGATGGGTAACTAAATCAATGATACCAGAAGTAAAAAGATTGTATGAACAAATGTCAAAACCAAGATATGTAATAGCTTTTGGTGAGTGTGCAACATGCGGTGGACCTTGGTGGGAAAGTTACAATATAGTAAAGGGTATAGATCAGGTTTTGCCTGTTGATGTTTACGTAGTTGGTTGTCCTCCGAGACCTGAGAATTTATTTTCAGCTGTTATGAAATTACAGAAAAAAATAGGTGGAGATGTTGAGTATTGAAAGAAAAGACCTACTTAAAAATATTGAACAATCATATGCAGAAGGTTATACTTATTTAGTTAAAATAACTGCAGTAGATTATGTAAAAACAATCAACCTAATTTATATTTTAAGATCATTAGATAAAAATCAGGATAAAATATTGGAAGTTATATTAGACCCAGCTGATTTATCAGTAGAAACTATTACCCACATTTATCAGGGTGCAGATTGGTACGAACGGGAGATGCAAGAGATGTTTGGCATTAAGATAAAGGGAAGAAGAGCAAAAAGATTGCTATTAGAAAAATGGGATGGTAAAGGATACCCACTTAGAAAAAACTTCGAGTGGGGAAAGAGTTATGAAAAGGAGTAGATATGGCAATAACAAGAATAAATATAGGCCCAGTACATCCAAGTACACATGGAGTTGCTAGATTAGTTGTAGATTTAGATGGCGACACCATAGTAAATGTAGAACCGCATATCGGCTATTTACACAGAGGTGTTGAAAAACTAGTTGAGAATAGAATGTATATGCAATCACCGCCATATATGGAAAAGATAGATTATGTAGCTCCTATGGCGGTTGATGAGTTATATGTAGCAACAGTTGAAAAGGCTCTGAATGTTGAGGTAAGTGAAAAAGCAGCTTATGCAAGAATAATTTTATTAGAGCTTCAAAGGATAGCTAGTCACTTATTTTTCATAGGAAGTGTTACTAATGATTTAGGGCAATCATTTACAGGATTCATGTGGGGCTTCATGGATAGAGACAAAATACTCAAACTTTTAGAGAATGCAACAGGACAAAGAATGTTTTATGTAAATATGAGATTAGGGGGCATAAATAGAGAGTTTCCTCAAGATTTTGAGTATCAAACAAAGGAATTTTTAGATTACCTTGAAAAAAGATTGAAGGATTATGAGAACTTCATAGAAAAAAATCCAATATTTATTCAAAGGATGAAAGGTATTGGAGTTTTAAATATAGATGATGCAATAAATTTAGGAGTTACGGGACATGTATTAAGAGCATCAGGTGTAAAGTATGATGTTAGAAAGAATAATACTTATTATAAATATTCAGAACTTAATTTCCATACAAAAATATTAAGTGATGGCGATAATTTATCAAGGTTTAGAATAAGAATGATGGAAATTAGAGAAAGCATACGTTTGATAAGGGATTCTTTTTATAAAATACAAAAAGCTGATGGAAGTATGATTGGTATGCCAGTTAAGCTCTTTTCTCCTAAACCTACAAATAAAATTTCAATAGTTAATAGAGAACTGCCGAGAGGAGAAGGACTTATGTATATGGTTGCAGATGATAAAAAACCTTACAGACTTTCTATCAGGGCGCCTACATTCATAAATTTAGCTGCTTTAAATAAAATTGCCAAAGGACATAAACTTGCAGATTTATTTTCTATATTTGGCACATTAGATATGGTGATGGCTGATGTCGATAGGTAGTTTACTGAATTATTTTTATACAGGATTAAACTCTTCAAATCTTTTAATTAGTATAATCTTCATAATAATATACGCAATTTTAATCTCAATAATGATGAGTATTTTTGCATACATGTTCGGTTGGATTGAAAGAAAGATAATCGCTAAGGCACAGAGAAGACATGGTCCGAATCGTGTTGGAAAGTGGGGACTTCTTCAAAATCTTGCTGATTTAATAAAGTTAATAACAAAGGAAAAAATAATACCTGAAAATGCAGATCCTTTACTTCTAAACTTAGCTCCTATACTTTTAGTCGGAATTGTAACATTTATAATTTTACTAGTACCATTTTCTTCTTACTTACAGGCAACAAACTTAGGATTAGGATTATTAATTATTTTTGTAATTTTAGGGTTTACCCCTATTTTATTATTTATAGCTGGGTACGCAAGCGGAGGAAAGTTTGCTGAGTTGGGAGCACAAAGATCTGTACTGATGCTCATAAGTTATGAGATACCTATGATAATAGTAGTTGCAACAGTAGGGATAGCCGCAGGATCGTATAACTTAAGTAGTATAATGAATATGCAAAGTAGTTTATTCAATGTATTTTTAATGCCGATAGGTTTCTTCATATTTTTTGTAGTTATGCTTGCTGAACTTGAAAGACCTCCTTTCGATTTAAGGGAAGCTGATTCAGAACTTATTGCCGGTTGGTTAACAGATATAAGTGCACCTTATTACGCAGTGGCACTTATGCTAGATTATACAAGAATGTTCATGGGTTCACTTTTAATAGCAATATTATTTTTTGGAGGATGGACAGGCCCGTGGTTGCCAGGAATATTTTGGTTAATCATAAAGGCTGTCATAATTTCATTATTTATAATATTGATAAGATTAGCTGCGGTAAGGATGCGTATAGATAAGATATTGAAAACAGGCTGGATGTATCTACTCCCTTTATCAATAGTAAACCTTTTATTAACATTAATAATAGTATTAAAATAGTAGATTAAATGATAAATCCAATTATAGAAGTTGTAAAGGCTCTTGGAAAGGAAAGGTTTACAGTCCAGTATCCAGAAGAAAGAGAGTCATTACCAGATAGTTACAGATCAATGTTTAAACTAGATGTACAAACATGTATTAGTTGCTCTGCTTGTTCAATAATATGCCCCAATAATACAATAACAATGGTGAACATACTTACTGACAAAGGGCAAAAGATAATGCCGCAGATAGGAATTGAAAGATGTTTATTCTGTGCTTTGTGTGCAGAGGTATGCCCACCAAAATGTCTTACTCTTACAAAAAATTATGAGGTTCTAGAAGCTTATGATAAACGTGATTTTATAAAAAGGCCTGAGGAACTAGAGTGAAAAAATGATTGAGATTATAAGTTTTGCAATAGTAAGTTTCATTATGTTATTATCGAGTATAATGATATTTTATCAGAGAAGTATAATGAGAGCAGTCATATTACTTACAATTTCTTTTGGTTCTAGTTCTGCAATATTTTTTATATTAAATCAGAACTTTGTAGCTCTTTTACAACTTTTTATATTTGTAGGAGGTATGTCTACTTATTTGATAATTTCGGTTTTTTCAGAGTATAAAAAAATTAATCAAGTTGATTTCGTAAAGATCTGCATTGTAGCTGCAGTTATATTCAGTGCGGTGTTTTTGTCACTTATCGGAATAACAAATAACAACACATTACAAAGCACAAATATGAGTACGTTTTTTGCTTATGCATTTGAAAGTTACTTCCCCTTGATTTATCTAGCAATAGTTATGTTATTTCTAACTTCAATTGGAAGTATATTGATAATAAGGAAGTATGTTAAATTGATGATATGATACCATTATTTTATATTTTAAGTATTTGCGTAGCTCTCGTAAGTATTGGGATAGCAGGAGTTGCAATTGAAAAAAATTTCATTACACTTATGTTAGCAATTGAGTTAATATTTTTAGCAAGTACTATAGCTTTTGTTGGGTTTTTTAGCTACTCGTTGGCACCTAACGCATCAGGTTTTGTAGGATTGATTACAGTTTGGGCTGTAGCTGCAGTAGAAATAATTTCTTTGATAGCGATATATATTTACATGAAAGCTAATGGCTTTGATTTCGATATAGCGCTCCTTTCAAAGTTAAAGTGGTAAATGATGTTAGTACTTTTCATTTTATTGCCTTTATTTGCTTCTATAATGTTAATGCAATTCTTAGAACAGAGATTTTCTAAGTATGTTGCATTAATTGGTGCTGTTGTAAGTTTAGTAATTTTGCCGTTTGTAACTCAAGGAAGCTACTCTGTAAATTTATTAAATATAGGAACATATGTGGTAAGTTTTGCAACAAATGTACTTCCGTTAAATTTAATGCTTTTAGGAATAGTTTTAATTATTGCTCCATTAGTTATTTTGTACTCATTTGGATATATGTCAGTTACAAGTGAACAAAAACGTTTTTACACCGAGATACTTGCCTTTGAGATCTCAATGCTTCTTTTTTCAGTAAGTTATAGTTTTATAACTTTGTTTATTGCATGGGAATTTTTAAGTTTAACTAGTTATCTACTTATAGGATTTTGGAATACTAAAGAAATAGCAAATAAAGCAGCAAGAAAGGCGATAACTACTGTATTTATAGGAGATTTGTGCATTTTGGGAGTTATAGCTATATTATTATCAACTGCAGGATCAGTTACATTTAACCAAGTATTTTTATTTATAAAAACAAATCAGAGTGTAGCCATTTTAATTTCTGTGCTTCTTTCAATAGCAATATTTACAAAATCAGCACAGTTTCCATTTAGTGAGTGGCTGCCTGATGCAATGGAAGGTCCAACCCCAGTATCTGCATTCTTGCACTCAAGTACTATGGTAAAGGCGGGGGTATTTTCAATACTTTTATTATTCCCGATATTCTATGCTAGTAACTTACTAGGAGTAATGTTTATAATCGCAATAATAACAATACTTTTAGCAACATTAAATGCGTTAAAGGAAAAACATATCAAAAAAGTAATTGCTTACTCGACAATACAGGAGCTCGGATTGATGATGTTAGCTTTTTCTGGAGGAGCTATAGCCGCAGGAGTTTACTTCTTTTTTGCTCAGAGTTTCTATAAAGTTTTACTTTTCTTTAGTTCAGGAGTGGTTATGGAGTCTACAGATAAGATAAATTTAGATGAAACCTCTGGATTAAAAGTAAATAAAATAATTTATATAACTACATTATTTGGAGTATTGTCTCTTGCTGGTTTTATACCATTCGATGGATTTTTTGCAAGTATAGGGATGAGTTCCTCATTTTATAATAATATAATAATTTATGTACTGTTGAATATTTTTGGCATAATGACAAGTTTGTACTCCTTCAGATGGCTATTTTTAAACAGTAAGAAAACAACACCTTATGCGAGGATAAAGTATGAATCAGTATCAAAAAGTATAATGGTAAGTATGATAATAAGCAGTATACTTATACTTGTAGCTTCTGCAGGTTTCTTCTATTTAATAAAACCGGTTTTAGGAGGAACATATAGTAACTTTACATTACAAACTCTTAATCCAATAGATGTAATAATAGAAACAGTTTTGGCAATTTTAGGATTAGTGATAGCATATGTAGCAGTTAGAAGATCAATCTCAATTAAATCTAGTTTATTAACAAAATTACTAAATAATGGAATAATTACAAACCTTATCTACATGTATTTTGCAAAAGGAATTTACGCTGCTTCAGAAGGATTTGCATACTTTGAAGAGGTATTAAATAATTTATTAGATAGTTTTGGAAAAGGAGTTGTTGATTTGGGAAAAATAATAAAGAAGATCTCAGTAGGTAATATAAACAGTTATGCCTTAGTTCTTTCAATAGGTATGATATTTTTATTCTTATTAATATTTGTATTAAAAGGTGTATGAGTGATTACATTTGATGTTTTAGGACTTTTATTTTCAATCATGTTATTTGGTAATTTATTTTTAGCATTATTTTCTAAAAAAAAGTTACACCTAATTTTTAATTTGCTTGTTTTTTCAGCAATAATAATTTTTGTTCTTTACTTGTACATTAACAATATTTCTTATTCGTTATTGAGTTTATTCTCTTTAAATCCATTTTCTGAGTTCTTCATCTTATTGTTCACATTAGGAGCAGTATTGATAAGTTTGTTATACTTTAGTTTTTCAAAAAAGTATAATGAATTATCATTGTTTCTTTCATTTTCCCTTTTAGGAATGTATGCGGTTTCTATGTCAAACACAATTCCAGGAGTTTTTGTTGGATTAGAAATGATAAGTATACCGACTGTTTTTTCAATTCTTTTATCTAAAAAGAGCCTTGAGGCTGCAACAAAACTTTTCATAATGGCAGCGGTTTCTATAGCAATATTTTCTTTTGCTATGGCTATGAGTTATGGTGGTTTAAATACAATATCAATAGTAGAGTCGCAGTACTCCTTAATTATGTTGATTGCATTTGTTTTGTTTGTAATAGGATTGGGATTTGAAGCATCAATCTTCCCATTTAATGTTTTAATACCTGATGTTTATGAAGGATCTCCTTCGTATATAACTGCATTGATGGGCAGTATGAATAAGAAAGCAGGATTTGTTGCTCTTATTCAGATAGTAATACTTATGTTTATAGCTTTTCATTCTGCATTTCAAATAATTGCGATTCTTGCAGTACTTACTATGTTTTACGGAAATATAGGTGCACTTGTTCAGAAAAACTTAAAGAGAATTATGGCTTACTCCTCAATTTCACAGGCAGGTTATATCTTAATAGGAGTGGCAACAGCAACAAGTTATGGAATTTCTGGTTCAATGTTCCAGATCTTTGCCCATATGTTTATTTTTATAGGCATAATGGCGATATTGTTAGTTTTAGAGCTTAAAAACAAAAAAACAATAGATGACTTAGTCGGTTTATATAAAGAAAATCCATTCATTGCAGTTGCATTGAGTATATTTATGCTTTCATTAGTTGGTTTGCCTTTAACAACAGGATTTGTTGGAAAGTTTCTAATATTTTTGAGTGCAATATCGGCAGGTTTAGCCATACTTACATTTTTAGGTATAATAAATAGTATAATATCTCTTTATTATTACTTAAAGATACTTTTAAGCGTATACGCCAATGGAAAAACAAATTCAAAGATAGTAGTAAGCAAAATTGCCTTTTCAGTAATAGCGGTTTGTTTAGCTGTAACAATAATATTTGGGATTTATCCACAACCATTCATAAATTTTATAAACTCAGCTTCATCATATCTTTTTAGCATTGCGGGAACTGGTCTCTTAAAATAGAATAGCTAGGTTTTAGATCTTTATTTTTCCTTTCCAATTTTTGATATCTTTACTTGATCTCAATGAATTACTTTTAATGGAGCAGTATAAACGGTGCTATTCCTAAAAGTATAGTGAAGAATAATAAGAAAATCTCTGAGTAAAATACTGAGTTTATTACATAGCCATTAGGAGTTGCTCTTCCATTCAAGAATACGCGTTCTATTACCCAAAACATTACACTTCCTAGAAGTATTATACTAATTAAGGGAATTAAACCGAACAAACCAAATGAGGTAAATGCGGCACCGAATATTAAAATATCTGCTATGAATCCTACAGTAAGAGGTATTCCTACTGTTGCAAAGACCCCAGCTATAAATAAATAAGCTAGGGAGGAATAATCCTTCATTATACCCTTCAATACAGATAAATCTAATGAACCATAAATCTCCTTTAAGGTGCCTGCTAGTAAGAATAACATACATATTGAGATTGCATGGCCTAACATTCCATATAAGGCTCCATTAATTCCTATACTAGAACCAGAGGCTATCCCTAGTGATATTATTGCCATATCTGTTATGCTGCTATAGGCTATAATTCTCTTTAAGTTTTTTTGTCTGATTGCGACCAAAACCGAGTATAAAGAAGAAAATATGAAGATACTAGCTAAATATAATGAATACTTGCTAAAGATAGGAAGCATTAGACTAGTTAATATTAAACCATAACCACCAAACTTTAGTAGTACACCTGCTAATATCATACTACCAGTTGTTGGAGCCTCTGTATGTGCATCAGGCAGCCAGTTGTGGAAAGGAAATATAGGTATTTTTATCATAAAAGAAAGTACAAGAAACAGAAGAACAAGTTCCTGTATAAAAATAGGTATAGTGTTCGAATAAGTTATTATCTGTGAAATTTGAAATGTATTAGGTGTAATGTTTGCGTATATGAGCAATATTGCTATAAGAAGAAAAAGGCTTGATATTAATGAGTAAATAATGAACTTTATTGATGCGTACTTCCTATTTGATGAGCCATATAAGTATATTATAAAGAACATTGAAAACTCTGCAATTTCCCAGAAGACATATAGCAACAATAAATTAGATGATAAAAACAAAGCAATAGAGGATCCTTGTATTAATGCAAATAAAATACTATAAAGTCGTATGTTGTCTTTAATAAAATAGCCAATGCCTATAGAAGAAGCTGCAAAGACTATTGCTGACATCAACTCTAATATGAGAGTAGTTTGGGTGACTTGAAAACCTCCTGTGAAGCCTAAATAACTGAATGTAATTGGTTGAGTAAGTGATTGAATATTACTTGAAAAACTAAAAACCAGAAGTAATGATAGGATTAGTACTATTATAGAGGATAACTGTTGAATAGTTTTTGATAATTTTTTTGGTAGAACTATTAGTAACAGTATTGAAAGAAATGGTATTGCAACTATAAAAAGCAGTAGTGGGAACATTAAATACCTAATTGATATATAATTGTTCTTTTTCAAAAAGTATATAAACAATAGGGTGAAGAAACGGAAAATAATAAACGTTTTGAAAATGACAATACAATAAACAAAATAATAGATGCGCATAGTGGCATGATTGGAAAAAATATTGCTGCGAAGATAGAATCTAATAAAAATTATAGCAAAAGTAATGTTAAACAGCTTATTGCATTAAGTCCAAACGATAATGAGTTAGTTAGTATTGAAGACACAGTATATAGGATTTTTAATAAAAATAGGATAGAAAATAATGGAGTTACAAGATTAAGGAGAGATTTGGTTTTAGGTGAGGAAGGCAGTACATTGACTGTTGTTTTATGGGATAAAAGTTGTGAATTAGTTGATACACTTCTTGTACAAAGAGGTGATAAAGTTTTAATAAGCAATCTTAAGGTTAGAACTATTCAGGACTCAATAGAACTAATTAATACAGCAGGAACTTATATCTCAAGAGTTATTCCAACAGAGATTGATGTTAAAACTGATTTTTCAAGTTTAAATGGAAATGAAAAAAATATAGATATATTAGGAAGGATACTTTCAGTAAGTCCAATTAGATACTTTAAAGATTTAGATGGAAAACAAAATGGTATATCCGAATGCACCATAAGTGATGGTTTTGTTGAAGGAAGAGTTACATTATGGAAATCTTCGAGTGGTTATGCAAATGAAATGCACCCTGGTTCATATATTAAAATAGAATACTGTTCAATTAAAAAGATAGAAGATAAGTTAGATATAACTGCAAATGATTACTCAAGAATTTTGTTAGGCCAGGGGCTTACACCAAAAACAAATAGAAAAAATATTAAAAAATAATATTAAAATAAACAAACAGTATAGAAAGCTTTATAAATACTAATTTATAAGTTGTATAGTTTTCTGGGGGACAGGTTGAGAACTTATTTTTATCCCACCCAAATCCCAAAATCTTTTCTCTAAGTTATGCAGTATGCATAACTCCACCCCCAGAAAAACATAATTAGAATACTTTCTTAAGATTTGGTTTTGTTTTTAAATTTGGTTTTATACCAGCATTAGTTATTTTTACAGGATATCCATTTCCAACTGCTTCTTTTATAATTTTAGAGTCATGTTCTTCTTGGAAAGTATTATTTGTATTTGACATTATTGTAAAGTTTCTAATTCCTAAAGCGGATCCTGCTAACTGAACATCACAAGTAGAACTTGAAACATTATTTCTTTGTGATACGTATGTTGAGTTTAAAGGCAAGCCTAGTTTATCACATAGAGTAGAGTATTTTTCAGTAGAAGGTTGCAGTAGCAACATATGTTTTTCACCAGTTACAACAGTATTTGTTTTTGCTAATTCAGTAGATATTTTCAACTCAGGATACCTTGTTTTTAAGAAAGTCGTGCCTAATTTTTGAAGTAGCTCAATTATATCTTGCGAAGAGTTAAAAAGTTTTATATCTTGAATATTTGATCTTATTGTGGAGACAAGACCATCCTCTATTTCTGTTGTTGAGCTTTCTCCCTTTGTAAGTAAGGAGTAAGTAAATTTACAAGCGCCACAGTCAGTATGTGGTATGAATATTATCTGTTTTATAGGATAATTAGAGATAACCTCATCAAGTGTTGGAATAGCGCCGTAGGGATTACCTGCAGCATTCCTTATAAATATGCTTTTTCCATCGTTTAATGAATCAGCTATTACATTCATTCGTGCATCCATACACATTAGAAATAATTTATTTGGTTGGGTTTCCATTTCATAACCTTTTTAAAAAATATTAAATATGATATTACGTTTTTTAGAGTAGGTATAGGAATTACTTTTGTTTAGAGTATTAAGTGAGTAGATAAATTTACCAGATAATGAACTTTTCATTTGTTTCACACTTTAGCGGATAAATATAGACTAAATATTATATTACACTAGTATTTAAAATTATTTGTTTATAGATATCCCAAAGTCATCCTTTAGTCTTTTGCTATTTATCTTTGTAGGTGAACCATCAATTAGAGACTCAAATTTTTTATTCTTAGGAAATAGTATAAAATCACGTATATTTTCTGAATTTGATAATAAAGCAACAAGTCTATCAAGGCCTAATGCTATTCCCCCATGTATTGGTGCGCCATACTCAAGAGCCTCTATTAAGAATCCAAATGTTTCATCTATTGTTTTATCTGACATGCCCATCATTTTTAAACTGTTTCTCTGAACAACAGGATCAATTATTCTAATAGAACCACTAGCTATCTCAACACCATTTAAAACTAAATCATATTGACGTGCAACTGCTTTTTCTGGAGCTGTGTCCAAGTACTTAAGTGTTTCTTCTTTTGGAGCTGAGAAAGGATTATGTGCAGGTTTTAATTTACCGGTTACCTCGTCTTTTTCAAACATTGGGAACTCGTCAATCCATAGAAAGTTATACTCATCAGAATATTTACCTATTTTATCTCCTAATATTTTCCTTATTTTGCCCATTGCATTTAAAAGAAGTTTTTCTGATACATCAGAGAATATTAAGATTATATCTCCTTCTTTTGCATTTAACTTTTCTTTTATTTTTTCTGCAATACTTCCAAAAGATATAACTATGCTTTCAGGTTCTGATGACAACTTATTTGAAGCTACAAAGAGCCATGTCATACCACCTAGGCCCAACTCTTTTGCAACTTCTATCAATTTTAACATGTAATTTTTATCTACTTTTGATTTTTCGGAGTTGAAATCGGCATTAAAAACCATTGCCTTTACCTTTCCATTCATTGATATTACTCGTTTTAACATATTATAATTACTAAGTTTAACTTCTTCAGTTATATCAATTATTTTCGAATCAAATCTTAAATCTGGTTTATCTGAACCATATTGTTCAACAGCATCTTTATACAACATATGTCTGAAGTTTGCTTTGATTTTTTTATTTAGTACTTCATTGAAAACGGTGACAAATAAATCTTCAATTAAAGATTGAATATACTTTTCATCTTTGAATGACAACTCAAGGTCTATTTGTGTGAACTCTGGTTGCCTGTCTTCCCTAGGATCTTCATCTCTATAACAACGTGCTACTTGAAAATATCTTTCTAAACCAGATACCATACATAATTGTTTGTAAATTTGTGGAGATTGAGGTAATGAGTAAAATGTTTCAGGATTTGTCCTTGAAGGTACCAAGAATGTTCTAGAACCAGTTTCATAAGTGTCTTTAACTAGTGTAGGAGTTTCTAGTTCCAAAAAATCACGAGACCATAAAAATTTTCGTATAGATTTAGTCAATTTATCTCTAAACTCAATATTTTTTATCATGTCTCTTCTTCTTAAATCTAAGTATCTGTATTTTAAACGTAATTCTTCATTAGCTAAGAATTTTTTCTTTTCATCTATCAACTCGAAAGGAGGAACCTTTGATTTGTTCAGTATAACCAATGATGTTACAAAAAGCTCTATTTTTCCAGTAGAACTATCTTTATCTATCGTGTCTTGATCTCTTAAACGTATTTTGCCTTTTACGTGTAAAACATACTCTTTACCTATATTTGATGCTTTTTCAAGTATCTCTCCTTCAAATACAAGTTGTATATAGCCATGCCTATCTGCAAGATCTATGAATAATTTGCCTCCATGATCACGAATATATCTTGCCCAACCATAAAGTGATACTTCTTTGTTTACATCTTTTTCATTAAATGAACCGCAGTTTAACTCCATGATTATACCTTAAACTCATTTGATAGGACATACTCTAATCGTTCTGAGATAACTCTTGGATTTGCTTTAAATTTTTTAAGAACCATGCCTATTACCGAATTCATAGCTTTTTTATTAGTTTTATAATCCTCTAAAAGTTGTTTATTTTTCTTGATTATTGAACGAATTTCAGAGTCTATTTCATCAGTATTTACTATGTTGCTATTTATATTTATTTCCTCTCCCTTTTCCAATGCAGATACAACTTCAGCATCGAGATAAGAACCTTTCTGGACTAATTGAATTGCTTTTTCTATTATTTTTTCTTTTATCTCTGATTTGCTATATCTTTTAAAGGATAATAATGCATTTAGTATCGCTTTCATTTCATACTTTCCAGCAAATGTTTGAATAATTTTTAATGAATTTTTATCGAACAATATTATTTCTAGTAACTGCAGTTCACTTACTCCGTATTTTTTAGAGTAATCTTTTGCAATAATGCTTGTATATATAGGCTCTTTTGGTTTAATATTTTCTAAATTATATACAGTAAGATCAGGTTCAAAAATAAATCCGTATTCTTCATCACTTTCTTTTTCTCTGGAAGATATAGTAGAAAGTTTAGCTTCAGAATAAGAACGTGTTTCTTGAAGTATTTGTTGCTTTGTTTGAATTAACTTTTCTTGCCTTTGTACTTCATACTTTGCAGCATCAATCAAATTTTTTAAACCGGTTACATTTTTAATCTCAACTCTAGAATCAGACAATGAAATATTTAGGTCTACTTTTATATCTTGATCTATATCCGCACCTAAATAATAAAGAATACTTTTTAACTCATTCATGAAAAGTTTTAACTCTTCCTCAGAGTTTATATCAGGTTCTGTAACTATCTCTACAAGTGGTTGACCGGATCTGTTGTAATCTATTAAAGTATAATTATCCTCTCTGAGTATTTTTGCAGGATCTTCTTCAAGTTGTATCCTTCTAATACGTACAGTTTTATTATTTATTTTTAGATTTCCGGAGTGGCCGACAGACATGTCTTTTTGTGTTATCTGAAATGATTTAGGAAGATCCGGATAAAAATAAACTTTTCTTACAAAGGATGTTTCTTTCTCTATAATGCAGTTTAAAGCATTTGAGATATCTACTGAAATTTCTAATGCTTTTTTGTTAAGCATTGGCTTTGCTCCTGGCAAACCAGTACATATTGGGCATATTGCAGTGTTAGGCTCTGTTGCATAAGCCTTACATCTACAAAATAATTTAGTCTTTGTTGGAAGACCTACATGAACTTCTAAACCTATTTTCATAATTTATACCTAAATTGAACCTAAATTATACTTAAAGTTATATTTAAAGTTATTTTCCCATTCTGAAACAATATCAATTATCGCGTAATCATTCCAATGTTTTGTGATTAACTGTGCTCCAACTGGCATTCCATTTAAGTATGCATATGGAAATGCAATATGAGGGAAACCACATAGATTTGGAGGTATTGTTAACATATCTGTTTTATACACTTCCAAAGGTGAAAAATTATTTATTTCATCAAACTTAGGAGTTTTAATAGGCATTACTGGAGATAGGATAAACCCTTCATTCAATACTTTGCTGAGCTCATTTATTAACAATGTTCTTGTTTTTAACGCTTTTGAATAATACATATCCTTAACGCTTGCACTTCTTACAAAAGTTCCGAGAACAACTCTCCTTTTTGCTTCTTTCCCGAAATTTGATCTAGATGTTGTGAAAAACTGGTTATATTTTTCTGATATATTTTCATTCTTAAAACCATATTTAAAACCTGTATACTTTGCCAGATTAGTTGATGCTTCTGCCATTGCAATTATGTAATAGGAAGCTATAGCTTTTTCTATGAATGGAATAGATTTGTGTTTTATGACATAGCCCATTTTAGAGAATTTATCAACCAACTCTAAAAATAATTTTTCTATTTCAGGATTTATTTCTTTTATTAACTCATCGATTAATATTATAGTTTTATTATTTTGATTATTACAATTTATATCGACAGATGTTGTATCGTAAATATCCTTTCCTTTTATTATATCATACATAAAACGTATGTCTTCAGATTTTCTAGCAATTATACCTATTTTATCCAATGAGTTTGAGTAGTCTATTAGACCATATCTTGAAACTGAGCCATAAGTTGGAGTAAAACCTACTACACCGCAAAAAGCAGAAGGAGTAGATATAGAACCTCCAGTTGATTCAGCTATTGATATATGGTACTTTAAGATTGAGGTAGCTATTGCAGAACCACTACTTGAACCACCAGAAACATAAGAAGTGTTGAATGGATTTTTTGCGCATTTCTCTGAGTTTACTCCAAAACTACCAAAGCCAAACTCATCCATATTTGTTTTTCCTAAAAATGAAAAAGTATTTTTTTCTCTGATTTTTGAAACTACAGTTGCATCAAAAGGAGGTATATAACCTTTAAGTATCTTTGAAGATGCGGTAGTTTCTACATCTTTGGTGCAGATATTATCCTTTACAGATATTGGAAAGTTAGTAAGTTTTGATAGATCTGATATTACATTAAATGCATTGAGTTCTTCATTAAGTTTTGATAGTGTTTCTGATAATTTAATAAAATAATCAGTAGGTTTATCTTTTTTTGAAAATTCTTCGTAAGAGTTCATAAATCTGGCCCCACTACATAAAAGCGATAAGTTTTTGTATTTTTAAGTATCCCCTCAGTATTCTTAAACTCAAATACAGTGTCATCGTGGGTTTTCTCAGGTATTTTTATTGGATGATATGCTTCTAGAACACCGGATGTATCCAACTCATTAAGCACTTTAAAGTACTCTAATATCTCATTCACATCTTTTTTTATAGAGTCATACTCTGATTCTTCCAATTTTATTCTGCATACTTTTAACAGTCTATTAAATTCATTATTGTCCATCAGATAACACACAGAAAAATAATTTAAAATTAGATTAATTTATACTTTTTGTATTAATTCACTTATATACGTATTATCCAGTTTTTAGTCGTTTAGATTGTTGAATTGTTTCTCTAGGTTTCCTAAATAAAGAGTTCATCTCCATGAAAAGCCCTGATTCTGAATAATTAGAGATTTTTTCAACAATTTTTTTGTAATTATTAGATTTAATTATATACTTTTGATTTAATGCTAATTGTATATTTTTATTGAATATTTCTTCAAATTTATTTAATTTATCTTTAGGATTTGTTCTTTGGACACGTAACATTCCTAAAGAATTTGCCATGTTTGCATAATCAAATGAGTATAAACCTAATCCCGAAGTAATCCCTAGTTCTTCAGCAACTTTATTTATTTCGTAATTACCGTGTCCTATGTGTAGAGAGTTTACTTGAGATGACAGCACTACAGGTATTTTCCTTTCTATCAATTGATGTATTGTATTTACATAATGTTTAGGCACACCTGCAGAACCATAACTTAATAAAATGACTCCGTTATGCCTTTTATCTATTTCTTTTACTGACAACTCTTGACAACTAGGAGAAAGAGTCACTGTAAGTATAGAAGAATCAAAATTTGTATTCAATAAAGGAGGTAATAATGTTTTTGCTTCAGAAATCTCTACTTCAAATATTAATTTGTTGTTCTTTAATGTTGCAACGTTTCCTACTGCACTTTTAAATGTTAAACCTAAATCAGTGGTTGTTTCATAAGCCAATGAACCTGGAATTAAATTTCCATGGAAAAATATGAATACACCGCTTAATTGTGATTTAGCAGATATTATAGCACCCATAAGATTTTTGCTTGCATCGGTATTTTGATCTTTTATTGTTTTCATAGAACCAGTAAGTACTATAGGTACATCTGGAGACTCTAACATTATTGATAACATTGATGAAGTAAATTGCATTGTATCTGTACCGTGAGTTATCACAATACCATCATATTTTTTATCTAAGGAAAAAATTTCATTGGCTATGTGTGCTTGATCATATAAAGTTATATTAGTGCTATCTTTATTTAAGATAGGTATTACCTTAACCTCTGTTTCTTTGTCTTTTGAGACCATAGTGTCTTTATCAAATGAAAGCCCTTCTAGGATATACTCTATTACTCCTTCAGCAGGTTTTAGGCCATTAGGGGAGTTTAAACTAGAGATAGTCCCTCCAGTAGTTAGTATTCCAATCCTTTTTCTTTCCGTTAATATCACCTTATGGTCAGTGTATTTAGGTAGTTTAGATTATTATGTTTTGTTATTTAATATTAAATTAGAAAGATATGGATTTGTGATGTTTATCAGAAAAAAACAGAAGTTCTGTGCCTATTCTTTCTATTTGCATTCTTGCAACATCTTGCTTTTTTCTAAAATCAGGAAGTATCGAGTTAGCAAATCTTAATGGAACTGTAGAGTCATAAATTTCTAGCATTAATTTATAGTATCTTTCTGTCTTTTTTGTATCTCCGTTTCTTAAAGAATCAAAGCCTTGCCTTTTTAACTCGCCCACAGAATCTAAAAGTCCTAAAAGATAACTACCTTCATCTACAGCAATTTCAGATAGAGTAGGTAATCTATTTTCAGTAACCATAGTATACAATGAATAAGCTTCGACATATTCCTGATGCGCTTGTTGTGAGTTATACTCAAAACCTTTTTCTATTGAGATTAGTTTTTTGTTTAAAGATGTCAATAAAACAAGGGATTTTTTAGCGTTTTTTAAATCTTCTGCATGTATCTGAGTTATGATTTTACCAGATAGTCTTACTATGTCTCTTGACAACTCAATTACTCTGTCTTTTTGTTTATGTAAAAGCAATAACTTTTTTTCTATGTTTTTGATATTTTTTATCATAAAATCAACCACTTTCTAAAGAATTTTTTCCATGCCAGTAAAGATACTGTTGTGCGTACCCTGCAAAATCTCCCCATTTATTATATGCAAAATCATGTATGTAATTAACATTTTTCTTTTTACCTTTTAAGTATTTATTTTCTACAACTCTTTTTATCCAGACATCTATTGGAAATGACTCGACGTGTTTATAACCAAATAAAAGAATACAGTCAGCTACTTTATCCCCGACGCCGTCAAGTTTAAGTAGTTCTTCCTTTGCTGTTTTGTACTCTAATCTGTTTAAATGATCGAATGAAAAACCATTTTTAATATTTGTTGAGACGCTTTTGATGTACTTTGCCCTAAACCCAGTGCCACATGACATTAACTCAGAAATTGACGCTTTTGATATTCTTTCAGGAGTAGGAAAAAGAATTGTTTTTTTACCATCAATATAGTAAGGCTCTCCGAATTTATTAATTAAGTTTTTCATTATTAACCTTATTCTTTTAAGATTATTAAACTGCGAAACAAGAAAACAAAGAGTTGTTTCCCAAGGAGGATTTTGAGTTACTCTCATGCCATAAAATCTATTTATTGCCTCTTCCATAAATTGATCTGTTTTAATTCTATTGTAAATTTTATTCATATCGTCAGTTATGCTTAAACGCTTTGTTATTTCCTTTTTTGCTGAGTTAGATGAATAATCGCCAAAGTAATCTAGTCTCAATATCCCATCTAAAGAGTTTTTACTAACTAAAATTACACCTTTTTCAGTAGTATAACGAAGTATATCCCAATTATTTTTACGTATAAAATCTGAATAAAAAGTAAGTGGCTGTCCGCTCTCTATAGTATCCTTTATGTTAAGGTCATGTGCCTCTATTTTTATCGGTTTTCTTAGCGATTCAAATGTTCCATCTAAATATATTAAAACACCTTTAAATTAACTCTGATATTTTTTTCCTTATTTGCTCAGTATTATCCCTGTTTCTTATTGTTACAGAGTTATCTTTTAATGTCTCATAATCACAGGTTATTGCAAAAGGCACTCCTATTTCGTCTGCTCTTGCATATCTTTTTCCTATACTTCCTGATTTTGCCATGTATGCGGAGATTTTATTTTTTTTAAGCATAGATAATACTTCGTTTGCTTTTTTTTCTAAGTCTTCATCATTTTGAAGAGGAAAAACAGCATATTTATATGGAACTATGTCATTAGATAGTTTTAACCATTCCCAACCGCGTTCTTTCCCTTCTTCAACAGAGTTATCTATTATTGAAAATAAAAGACGATCAAGGCCTATACTCGCTTCAACCACATGAGGAGTTACTTTTTTACCGTTATTTAAAACAGTTATCTCTTTTCCAGATAACTTTGAGTGTTGAGACAGATCATAATTTGTTCTGTATGCTATTCCTGAAACTTCTAAATTTCCATAAGATGTCTTAATTTCTAAATCAACATTTCCGTTGGAGTAGTGAGGAAGTTCTTCCTTTTGAAGCTGCCTGAATACATATATTTCTTTGTTAGATAAACCCAATCTCTCAAGCATTTTTAACTCAGCATAAATACACATTGCAAATAATTTATTTGGTATATATTTTTTAAGTAGTAACTCGCGTATTGAAAATACACTTTCTTTTTCATCATGTGGAGCAAAATTAACTTTTGCATCTAAAAATTGTTCTGTTTCTAAAGAATTAAATGCATCTTGAGCGTCTTCAGGATCAAAAAATATCTCTGTTTCCATCTGAGTAAATTCTCTTACTCTTACAAGTTGTTGTCTTGGAGATATTTCATTTCTATACGCTTTCCCAACTTGTGCTATTGCAGTTGGAAGTTTTAAACTATAAATTTTATATAGATTTTTAAAGTCTACAAATATGCCTTGTGCAGTTTCAGGCCGTAGGTATCCAATATTTTCTTTTTCTTGACCTATTTGTAGCTTGAACATCAAATGAAAATCTTCTATTTGAGAGAGCTCGCCTTTACATTTTTCGCATGTTATTCCATGTTCTAGAAGTTTTTTCTCCATGCCTTTTTTATCAAGTTTTTTAAGTTCAATTAATGAATTTGTATCTTTTTTTGATTCATAGAATTCTTCTAAAAGTTTATCTACACGATAAGAAGTACCACATTTTTTACATTTTGATATAGGATCAGTAAATGTAGCTACATGACCGCTTGCTATTAGAACCTTCTCTGGAACTATTGTTGTTGTATCTATTTCAAGTGCACCTAGCCAATCTATAAACGTTTCTCGCCATACATTTTCTACATTTCTTTTTATTCTAAGACCTATAGGACCATAATCGTAAAAACCTCCAACTCCGGAGTATATATCAAAAGCTGGATAGTATAAACCGCGTCTTTCTACTATTGAATAGGCTTTACTTTCTTTGTCTGTTTTTTGCATATAATCAACATTATGTTTTTAAATGTACATTTATTATAAATTACAAAAATATAAATTTTTTGTTTTTATTTAATTTATTAATTATAGCGATAGATATTTAATCATAAAGAAATAGAATATAATTGGTGTAATTGTGCCTAGTGATAATAAATTTAAAAAGTTTAAATCAAATAAAAGGTATACTCATAATTTTAAAGATAACTTTAAAAATAAAAATAACTACAAAGATAGACCTAGATATGATAATCAAACAGATAGAGACGATAGAAGAAGTAGATTTATGAAAAAGGCCAAAGGAGAGGTAATGATGGCATATAAAGCAACTGCCGTTGATCACTCCATAATAGAAGCAATTAAGTCTTATAATGAACTCGAAAAGATAAGGAATATAATTTATGAAAGATTAGAAGAGTGGTATGGTGCTTATTTCCCAAATTTAAAGTTAAACAACCATGAGACTTATGCAAAGATAATAACAAAAATCAACAATAAAAATGTAGATATAGATAACCTAAAGGAGATAGTTGGAGAGGAGCATGAGAAAATACTTAAATTAATAAAGTCTTCAGAAGGATTTCCAGAGATAGAGTTAGATGAATACAAAGCAATGAGTGAACTCGCAGAAGAGGAGCTAGCAATAATTAGAGTACAAGATAATTTAGGGACTTTTCTAGAAATGCAGACAAAAAAATTAATGCCGAATGTAGTTTATTTGATAGATTATAAAATAGCTGCAGAGATGTTGAGTAGAGCTGGATCCTTAGAACATTTAGCTATACTACCAGCTAGTACTATACAGTTATTAGGTGCTGAAAAGGCACTCTTTAAGCATGTTAAGTTTGGAAGCAGGCCTCCTAAGTATGGCTACTTATTCAAATTACCAGAGCTTGCTAATCTTGATAAGAAAGAAAAGGGAAGGATGGCAAGAGTATATGCTACAAAGATTAGTATTGCTGCTAGAGCCGATTATTATACTAAAAGATTTATTGCAGATACATTAAAGGAGCAGATAAACAAGATTTTAAAGAAAAAGCCATATCTTCAAAAAAATAATTCAGATGAAAATACCATTTCAGAAGATTAAATTGTAAAAAATCCGAATAAATCTATAAATTTAGTAAAACTTTTTAATATGTCTGAAATACTTTGGTATTTTTACCAAGGAACCTCTTTTAATTTTGCCTTATGTGCAATCTTATTTGTAAACTTATGCAAAACACCGGTTAGTATAAATATAAAGATTAATCCATATATGCTAGGAAAGTTGCCTAGCGGAAATGCAAATAAAAGTGCAAATATAAGAAAAAGGTACTGATCCATAAGAAATATATCCTTTCCTTCTTTATGCCCCATCTGCCTCTTTATAAAACTGCCAAACATATCTCCAAATAAAGTTCCGAAACTTAATACTATGCCTATTACAAACATAAATGGTAGTGCAAGAGAGAACAGAGCGCCTATTAAAGTGCCTGAAAGCATTCCAAATACGAAGCCGCGTATGGTTTTATGCTTTCCTAAAATAGGTTTTCCACGAAACTTTTTACCTAAATCTATAGGCCTTCCTCCACCAAATATTACGGGTGCTCCGTTAGCAACATATGCAGGGAAGATATAAATTAAGGGATAAAGTATTATTGTCCAAAGATAATCCAATAAATCACAGTAATAATTGTAAAGATAAAGAGAACAATTATTAATATATTTCTATAGTAAAAAAATATTAGAATTTGATGTTTTTATCATAAATTTTTTTCTTTTGTATATTCAACTTGTTATTTTATTTTCTTAGAAGCTCTTTTTATCTACTTATTATACCTTCTGCACTTTCCTTTGAACCTCCGCCTTTGAATGTAGATCCTATGTTTTTTTTAGCGAACTCCAAAGCTCCATAATCTGAATTAGAACCTGCGATACATACTACCTCTCCTTGTTTGTTTTTTGCAAGTAAAGTAAGAGATGGCCTTTGAAGAATTACATATGATAATGCCTTTCTAAGTATCTCCCTGCTTCCTTCTTGTTCAACCACAGCCGTACTCTTTGATGTATCTATATCACTTAAAAGCTGCTTTGCTATTACCTGAGCTAGCTCTTCATCCTTATCCCTTGATGACTTGAGCAACAAAGAGTAATCATTTCTCATTTTTTCTATCTTAAGATTAACACTTTCAAGATCTGAGTTAAGAGATGTTGCAATACTGCTTAGTTCATTGTGTTCATTTTGAATATACTCAAGAGCTGCTTTGCCCGCAACAAACTCTATTCTATCTACTCCATCGTGTATTCTTGATGTGTTTATTATCTTTATCATCCCTATTGAGCTTTCGTAAGAAGCAACATGAAGTCCTCCGCATGCCTCAGCATCTATAAGTTTACCATTTTTATCAGTAATTATTATTATGCGCATAAGCTTTGCAGGAACTCCATGACCTTGATATATTGTAAAGCCGTAACTTTGCTCTGCATCTGCACGGCTCATCTCTTTTACCTCAACCTTTATTCCATTGAAAAGTATTGTGTTTGCAAGGTCCTCTATAGCTTTTACATCTTCTGGAGTTAACTTTTCGTAATGAGCTATATCTATGTGTGCTTTATCCTCATCCTTTCTTGCGCCTTCCTGCCATGCGTGCTTGCCAAGTATTGTCCTTGCAGATGCACTTATTATGTGAGTTGCTGTATGATGAGCCATTAATTTTTTCCTTCTTTCTGTATTTACAATACACTTTACAACTTTACCCTTTGATATATTTGCATCTGGAAGTTTTTTGAGTATATGGACTATAATGTTCCCTACCTTTTGTACATCCTCTACATCTATGCTATTTATAGTTCCTGTATCTGATGCTTGGCCTCCTCCTTCAGGATAGAAAGGGGTTTTGTCAAGTACAACGTACCTGTCTTTTACATAAAGAACCTTTGAACTTGACTCTGATTTTAAATCATAATATAACTGCTCAGTTTTTGGCAGCTCTTCGTTAAAGTCTATATTTAATTTTTTTGTTTTTTCCTTTACTGCAAAGTCTCCTTTTATTATATCTTCATATGCATTATCAGGAAGTTCTATTTTTTTATCCTCTGCTGTGGCTATAGATGTAATAAGCTCTGGTGTTACGCCATTGCTTTCATATAAAACACGTAACTCATCCTTTGTTATGCTTGATTTCTTTGATAGTATATTTGTTATTAGCTTTCCTGCTTTGTTTATTGAGGACTCATATCTTTTCGCTTCTACATCGATTATTTTTGAGAGTATGTCTAAATTATCATTCAACTCAGGATATAGGCCTTTAAGCTCTACGGCTTGTTTTTCTGCTATCTCCATTATGCTTATATCCATTTCATACTCTTTTATGAATGCTAGAGCTCTACGTAGTATTACTCTTAGATTATAACCGCCGCCTATATTCGAAGGCAGTGCACCATCTGATACTCCAAACAACAATGTTCTCGTATGATCAAGTATTGAATAAAATGCCTGCATCGGCTTTATTATCTTTGTATACTCATCACTGCTCAGTCCTGCTTTCTTAAGTATCTGTGTTTCTAATTTTTTGTACTCCTTTGTTTCGGTTACATCGAGCTCGCTTGCGTGCTTAGCGAATTTTTTAAATGCTACATTATTCATTTCGAAAGGTAATTCTTTCTTTGTTTTGCTTATTATGTCATGAAATACCGCATCGTATATATTGTCGAATCCAGTATAAAACCATAATAACCTCTCAAACCCCCAACCTACATCAACAACCTGGCCTTTAAGCTCGTGTACCTTACCATTTATGCTCTCGAATTGAGTAAATACATTGTTGACCAGCTCAAGTCCGTTTGAGAAGCCTTCTAAGCATGGGCCAAACTCTGAGAAATCTCCCATTGCCCATACGTCCTCGTTATATACAAGCTCCTCCTTTTTAACTCCTAGTATTCCAGTTAAAAATTTATAATCAAGCTCCATCGTCCTGTCTCTCCAATAACCTTCTTTTGGATAGTTAAAGGCATGCTGACCTGCCATCATGAAGCTTGTAAGATGTCTTCCAGTAACACCTACATTTTCAATATCTCCAAACCTCAAGCAGATCTGTGGAACTATAAGCGGATTAGCGTTGTATTCAAAGTGCATAGCTCCGTTTTCTATTCTTTGAAAATCTTGTATGCTAGCTATAGTGAAATAAAGATCCTGTCTCCATCTGCTAACAACAGGATATCTTTTAATGGAAGCATGATTATTCTCCTCAAAAAATTTAGAAAACTTTTTCCACATCTCTACGTATGAAATAGGAGTAGGTTTATCCTTGAAAAATGAGTACTCGGTATGCTCTGGATCTTGACAGGTATCCCTTTCTGATATACTCCAGAAGTTCTTTCCACAGAGTTTGCAAGTATATCTGTTAAAGCCTTCCTTTTCGAATATCTTTGTTGAGTAGTAGGTTTTAGGATTTTTTGAGAACTCCTTTCTTAGCTCTTTTTTATCGAGTTTTATTCCATCAAGCACATGAACACCAATAAATGTGAATATTATAAATTAAATCTATAAAATATTATGTATTTTTTAAGAGTTTGCAGGTTCTTTCCACCATGTAGTACATTGTTTTCCAAAAAAATTGCACATTTTACAACGCCAAGAATTTTCTTCTAATACAGGTCTTGCTTCTCTATCACCTGACCAATAAGCCATTATATCGATTAAATTTTTTAAGAGCTCTTCCTTTGAGTAATTTATAGATAATTCTGATATCAATTTTCTATTTGTTCTGTCAATATATCGTAATTGGATTGTATCATTTAACTGTGGTAAAAGTTTATATGAATTAAACATTAGTTTATGAATAGAGGTAAGAGATTGATTCTCTTTTTTAATGCCTATAGAGTCCAAACCTTTTACAAAATTATCTGATAGATTCATTTTTTCTAAAGAATAAACATTTGAGAAGTTCTCATATGTATAATTATTATTCTTAATATCAGATAAAAGAAGTTGATAAATAGACAATTGAAGTTTATCTGACTCTAACCTTAAACCTACAACGTTGTTATTTTTCCCATTTATTGTTTTGTCTTCGGCTATAGTAACTTTACCGTTAGCTAAACGTAGTTCATCTATCTGACCTGATATTCTAAAACCATTTATAGAGCCATAAATTTTTAACTCCCTGCAGTACCCATCCTTAAAGATATTGCTAATTCCCATATACGTTTCATATGCCCATTTGTAAAGTCTATCCGCATATGTTATTGGTTCTATTGGTAGGGCTCTAAGTACAGGTGCCTGTATTAAAGCGTGAGTAGCTGCGCCTTTGTTCATAGCTACTGTGTTGTAACCTCCGGTAGTTATAAATAACTCCATCTGCTTTTCGCACCACAACTGACTAGCTATATCCTTTACAGATATGCTTGTCTTCTTAAGACGTGCTAGCGCGCTTACTTTCTTATTTGAATCCATTTTTAACACTTTTCAGACCGCCTACCTATCTTCATCGCAATAAAGCTCCGCGATCACCAGATCTCATCATATACATTTTTATTATTTAATAACATTAATAACACTATGTTTAAACTTCAAGATAAGAAACTATTCATCTTTGATTGGGATGGAACCTTAAGCACATCAACATTGATTGTTGCCGGATCAAGGATATTTAGAAAAAGTTATAATATTAAAAATATAGAAAAAAACGCTAGCTATTACGAAGGTATAGGTAAACGTACAATTTCTTTAGAGTTAAAGGAGGATACTAACAAGGCATTTGCGCGCTTATATGATTTA
>JAJYYF010000006.1 GCA_021801225.1 Microcaldota archaeon
ATTAATGCTAATTCATCAGCTCCATCTTCAGTTATACTTGCTCCAAAATAATTTTTAACAAGTTTTTTTATTGAATTTTTTGGTATTTTAGCCATAATATCAGTACTCAAGATCCTCATCACACATCAGAAGCGTTAAGTTCATCATCTTATAATATTATTACTATATATTATTTAATATTAATGATAAACAAATATTCTTGAATTATTTTAAAAAAACTTTATTTTAGCTTAATAAATAAATAAACTCCCTATTTATATATTAAATCTTAATTCATTTTCTTTAGAAAGCTTTAAATAAACAAAAAATCAAAATATAATTGGTGTAAAAATGTTAGACATAAGCGATAAAAATTTTGAAGAAGAGGTTTCTAAATCAAAGATACCTGTTGTTGTGGATTTCTGGGCTCCTTGGTGTGGTCCATGCAGAATATTCTCTCCAATAATAGAAGAAACAGAAAAAGAATTCAAAGGCAAGATAAAATTTGCAAAGCTAAATACAGATGAAAATCAAGAAACTGCAGGGAAGTTTAATATAATGAGTATACCCACTGTACTTCTTTTCAAAGATGGACAGGTACATGCCACATCAGTTGGCGCATTACCTAAAGAATCATTCAAAAAATGGTTAGAAAAGAATATGTGAATTGATAAAAATGGAGTTATCCTTACCAAGAGGTACCTCAGATTTAAGACCTGAAACTGCGATACAACTTAAAAAATTACTGTCTGAATCTGAGAGAGTATTTAAACTTTATGGCTTTTTTCCAATAGAAACCCCTAGTATTGAACTTACCGAGACATTAACCACTAAAGCCTATGGTGATGAAAATACTAAGGATATTTATTTAATAGACGGCAAAAAAGAAGGTTTGAGGTATGACCTTACAGTACCTCTAGCTAGATTTGTTGCAAGTAATAAAGATATAGTGTTACCCTTTAAAAGATATCAGATAGGTAAAGTTTGGCGCATGGATGAACCACAAAAGATGCGTGAACGTGAGTTTTATCAAGCGGATATGGATATTATTGGAAACACAGAGATAACTGCAGAAGCAGAACTAATATCCGCAACACATGAAGTTATAACATCTGTAGGTATAACTGAGTTTGAAATTCTTATTAATAGTAGAGTATTGTTATCCAATATACTTTTAAGTTTCGAGATAGATACAAAACTGCATGTTTTAGTTATGCGCATAATCGATAAATTAGATAAAATAAGTTATACGGAAGCAAAAACTCAAATAACTTCGAAAGGTGTTCCTGAAAATACAGCAGAAAAACTACTGGAGTTAATAACCTCTAAAAAGAGCAATGAGGATTGGGTATCATTATTCAAATCACAGATAAAAAATACATCTGGAGAAGCTGAATTGTTAGAAGGTGTTTTATCACTTCTAAATACTTATGGCATTAACAATGTAAAAATTACACCTTCACTTTCAAGAGGAATGGATTACTACACTGGTTTAGTTTGGGAGTTTGTTGTTTATGATAATAAAAAACGTCTTCCAACAATTGCATCTGGTGGTAGATATGACAAATTAATAGGGATTTATCTTAAAAAAGATATACCTGCTGTAGGCTCTTCCATAGGGATAACACGCATATTGGAATTATTAGGAAGCTCTTCAAAAAAAACATACGCTGATGTTTTCGTATCATGCATAGGCAAAGAAAACTTAAATTATGCAATTTCAGTAGCTTCAGAGTTAAGAAAAAACCAGATAAAAACAGACATGTCATTAATTTCTAAAGGTATATCTAAACAATTAGATTATGCTAACTCATTGAAAATTGCATATGTACTGATAATAGGTGAAAAAGAAAAACAACAAAATAAAGTAACTATAAAAAACATGGTTACTGGAACAGAAGAACTTTTAGATCTTAACTCAATACTAAAATTATTAAAAATTAAGAACTAATTAAAAAATATAAAGTGATTAAATGTCAAAAACAGAACTAGAAGAAATAACAGAAAAAACATTAAGAAAAGGTGGAATATTAACAAAGCTCTACTTTGATGTGCAAAGTTATGAAAATGTTGATCTACAAGCATTACTCACTGATCTAATCAACAATAAACTGCTTAAGTCTGCCGGTGTAGTTTATTGTTCTGGAAGTATAGACGAAACAATAAAATTAAAGGACGTTTATTCATCGGCTGCAAAAGTAACCACCTTGTTTACTGACATAGGTGCATTAATTAATGCAGTTTTTAACTTTGCACCAGCAGGTGTGGAGATAATAAAACCAGAAAATGAATTAGTAATAAAAACATCTCAATTGCAATCAGTAATGCTTTCTCTATCAGAAATTTCTGTCGATTACTCAAAGTATATATTAGAAAGGGTTCTTAAAAAAGAGGAGTACGATAAGGTACTTAATGATCTTAAAGCAAGGGAAGAACTAGGTAAACATCTAATAAATACCACAAAAGAAAATAAGAAGGAATAATAACTTGAGCGCCAGTCATCTAGCCTGGTAGGATACGAGCTTCCCAATATTTAGGAATAAGCTCGGCGCTCGGGTTCAAATCCCGACTGGCGCATAATTGAGTTTTTTATCCTCTGAAAAAGATCTTTTTCTAATTAAAATTCGTCTAAGGACTCTATCGTTTACTTCTCCATAAGCGTTTTCTCCTTCTTATAATTAACATAATAATTATAAGTAAGATAATTATAATTATTAAAATCATAATTAAAATACCATAGCTTATCGTGTCTGAAGCTTTCTGTATTGCATTGGGATTTGTTATATTGCTTAAGTTTTCACTAAGAAACAACGCAACTGTAACATTGTGTGATATTGGAAGCGAAATTACGCATTCTTGTTTATTTATTGTATAATTGCTTATTTTATTCCAAGTGTTATTTCTTAAAAAGTAAATACTTAAATCAGAGGTATTTACGGAACATGGATAATTTAATGAAAGGTTTGCTATCGGTTCGTTGTATGTTGAAATATTTCCTATTAAGCTTATATTAAATGCAGATATTTTGCTTAGAGATAGTTGTGTTTTTATTTGATTAGTTATATTATTTATGAATACTGTCAAATGATTATTTTTTGGGTTAATAATGCTTAATTTGACTCCTGTTTCGTTAATTGTTTTACTTTGATTTGTTATATTTAATGGAAGTGTGGTAGTAGTTACAACACTTGTTAATACAGCGGTTGTTAATGTTGAAGTAGTGGAAGATATTGTAGAAGTCGTTGATGAAGTAGTAGTGGTGTCTGGACTGTTGGAAAAAGGCAATCCTCCTGTATTTATTATAGGAGTTGTAGTTGTCGAAGTAATTAGATTAGATAAAACATCAATGCTATTTGAATTAGAAGCAAAAACAATAGGTGTGTTTGCGCTGTCAATGGCAATTGCATTGAAGGTATAACTTCCCGGGCTAAGTGTTATCGGGCCCAAAACCTGAGAACGTGAATAGATATTTGATAATGAATATATTTTACTGCCGTTTATTAATGTAATATTTATTTTGAAAGGAGGCGATCCTCCAGAAATCTGAGCGTTTATGTATATTTGAGAACCATACTTGATTGTGTTCTGAGCCGTAATTGATATTGAAGGGTCTTGATTTATTATTATCGTTGCGTTTGTTGAATTTGTATAAGATATTGGATTTGAAGCATCATAAACTGAAATATTTTCATTAAAGGTTCCAGTCCCTATAAAATTATTTGTAGGAAAGATAATTGTATTAGAGTTCGAGTTATATGAGTTTATTAGTATATTTGTTATTTTTCCGAATCCTTTAAATAATGTCCAATTTATGGCATACGGCTTAGTACCTCCAGACCAAGATGCAGTAAGAGTTACATTATTGCCCAAATCATATTGCGATAATTGTGGAGTTATTGATGGTACTGTTAATGGTGGATTTACCAATATTTCAGTAGGTATCGAATAACCTACTTTTGAATTAGCATCTGTAACTTTTAAACAATAATAAGTGTTAGTTGATGGTGAAACATATTGTGTGGTTAATGTTCCTAACGTTGTAGTATCGCTAGTACACGTTGAACTTGCACCGCTGTACCATTGATAAGTATAAGGACTCGTTCCGCCTGAAACGGAAGATGTGAAAGAAACGCTCTGACCTTGATCTATTGAATTTGTTGAAGATGGATTGATAGTAACTATTGGAGAATTTGTTACGATAAATGTTAAAGAATTTGTAGCTATCATTTGTGTTGTTGCGCTGTCCTCTATTACAACATTGGCGGTATATGTGCCTGTTTGAAATGACGATGTAGAAAATGTAATGGTGTTGCTTGTTATTGGGATACCCTGTGCATTGTTTGGTGAGTTATATTTTTGTTGTAATACTACACCTCCTAATGAGTTATATACTGTAAAATTATAACTATACGCATTGTAAGTTGTGTAATATGCTAATTTGTTCGGAACTCCATAACTATGTGTCGAAGCATAATTTATAACATTTGCACCGTTGAAATTTGCATTTTGATTTAATAAGTACCAGCCTTCTAAACCATTGAAAGTTATCGGTGCACCAGTTATCCCTTGATTATAAAGAGCATTAACACTACTAGGTGTAAGAAGTTCATTATAAATCTGTGCATTTGCAATCAAACCATTAAATGGTCCTGTTGCTCCATATGCGCCACAAGTGCCGCTATAATTACCTATAACTATAGTTTCATTTTCATTTTGACATCCTCCAGAACCTGTAATTCCAGAAAAAGTACTTGAAGCTACATTATTGCCATTTATATAAAGGGTCACTACGGGATTTACATCAGTAGTTACTGTTGCTGTTATAAATGACCATTTGTTTTCAGGTAATGTACCTCCTCCTGTATTACCATTTTCATTTGTGTAATAATATAAGGAGCCGCTGTTATCAGCCACCCAACCTTGGTAACCAAATATAATTGTACCGTATCCTGCCGATTCTGATGATTCTGGATAAATCCAAGCAGAAAGTGTAGTTCCATTAGTATCCCCGTACATGTGATTTATCTGAGTTAATACATTACTTGTTGAGCCATCAAAATTTGTAGAGGTTATAGAGTTAGCCCCTCCAAAAATTTCTGCCGTTAGTGTTTCTTGCTGTCCTGTATTTATTATTTGATTTGAGATTGTAAATTGTAAGTTATTTAATGGGTTATACACATAAGATAAAGGTAGCAGTATGCTGTTTGTAGTTATTGAATTCGATCCACTATCTGTCAGTGTAACATTAGCCTGTAGTGAATTTCCAATCCATGCTGAAGGAATTTGAAGAATTAGAGAGTTATGTGTATCTGTTAAACCTGTATATTGTTGGTATGTTAAAATCGAACCGGTTATAGAGTTACTTATTATATAATTTACAGTATATGGCGAAGTCCCAACATTCCACTTTGCAGTTAAGTTTAGATACTGTGTGCCATCCAAAATAACATTACTTGCTGAAAGAGAAGGAATGGTTAGATTGTAAACTGAACCAAATGTAGTTTTAGGATATTTGTAATTTGGCGGTACTGGGAATGTTCTTGCCCATTGTATTGAAAAATACGAAGAGGAGCTACCTCCCCAATTTGTTCCTAAAACAAAGAATACATTTTGTGGTGAAGGAACATCAGAATTTGATGTTGCTGGAGAAATCGCACCATAATCAAAAGTTGCATTTAACATCGTTGCGGAAGGCCAAACAGAAGATATTGTTAAGGGATATACTGTATTACCGCCATCAATATTTGGTGTATGGACATTATTTGAAGCTGAGACGACCTCAGTACTTAAAATGCCTAAATTTTGATATTCATGAATTCCTTCAAATACAAAATTTGAGCCCCAGACAAATCTCCATCCCTGTCCACTCTGTAATGTATTGCTTGATAATATGATACCGCTATCATGGCCATCTGTCTGAGCTGTTCCGTTTATTATTTCGGTTTGAAATACATAATTAGAACCATAGTACTCGGATTTACTTTGTATTGCACTAGAGTCACCGTTCGTTGTTTCTGTAATTTTTAATGAATTTGAGATTATTGGGGATGCGCCTATATAATTCCCCCATAGATTATTATTTAATGTACTGCCTGCAAAGTTATCATAAAATGAAAATATTTGATTGCCATTATCATATTCCGCATACTGATTAAATGAGCAACCTGAAATAGTGTTGGATGGGTTATTACAAGATAATTCCGGTGCCTCTCCAGTAGTTTGACCATTTAATAATGTATTTGCAGGAGATATTACATTTCCTGCCCAGCCTATGTAAATAGTATTTGATGTAGGATTTGATTGGGAGCCTGCTGGAAGAAATGATGGTGCATTATTGCCTATTTTAATCCAATATAAAATGTTTGCAGATGAAGCAAGAGCATTTTTTGAAAAAACATTATTACATATGGTATTTGAGGTTTGTTCATTTAGATAATTACCCTCCATCCAAGAATAAATAATCGTTCCATTTGCATAAAAAAATTCTGCGTTATTTAAATTGCATGTTTCATATTTTGAATATTCCAACGCATTGAAACCTATAATATTTCCATTAGATGTTGTTCCTATTGGCAATGCGGTATTTGTCTGAAGCGCAGAACTTTGATAATTATATAATGTGATTGGAAGATAATATAGAATATTTCTCGGTACAATTACTGCGTTAGTTAAAGGCAGTAAAATCACAAAGATTGGAAGAATAAGTCTAATTATTTTTAAATAGAAACTTCATTTATTTATCCTCTTTTTACTAAATAATGACAATTAATTATTTAAATGTTTATTCAATACTGTTCAATAATGAATATTGGCTAGCTATATACTCTTGAAAATAATTGAACAATCTGCAAAGATTTTTTGTTCTTTAATATATTTTTATAGTAATTTTTATCTTATTTTTCTTCCAATTGCTTTGGCTACAACTCTCGCATCATCCATGAGCTCTCCAAACTCTTCTATGCTAAGTTGTTGTTCTTTATCACTAAGGGCCTTTTCTGGATTGTTGTGCACCTCTATCTCAAGCATATCTGCACCGGCGGCTATGGCCGCTAGCGCAAAGTCCTTCACGAACTCTTTTTTCCCTGCAGCATGACTAGGATCAACAGCTATAGGAAGCCTTGAAATCTTTTTAGCAACCACCACAGCACCGATATCCATTGAAAATCTCGTAGCATTTTCTATACCTCTTGCACCCCTATAACAAAGTATTACATTATCATTTCCATTTGAAAGTATATACTCTGAAGACATAAGCCATTCATCTACAGTTGTTCCTAATCCATTCTTTAACAACACGGGCCTTTTCTGCATACCCAATCTCTTTAACATATCAAAGTTCTGTGCGTTTCTTGCCCCTACTTGTATAATGTCAACTTTTTCTGAGTAAAGGTCTATAAGTTCAGTATTCATAATCTCAGTTACTATTGGCACATTGAACTTCTTCCCTACTTTTTCTAGTATCTCAAGCCCTTCTACTCCTAAACCTTGAAATGAGTATGGAGATGTTCTTGGTTTGAAGGCTCCACCTCTCAAGATACTCGCTCCAGCATTAATAACTCCTTTAGCTGTTTCTAACATCTGTCCCTCACTTTCGACAGAACACGGTCCTGCAGCTATCACTACCTCATTTCCATGAATCAAGAGTTCACCTACTTGAAACTTCTTATCAGCCTTTTCGAACTCTCTTGAAAATTTGTAAGAATTATCATTTTTCATAAGTTATCATATCTTCAAGTTCTTTATGTTTTAAAATAAAGTTTTGTATATACTCACAATCAGGTCTTATTAGAAGCTTATCTTCCCTTGCTAACTCAAAAGCTCTAAGAGCTAGTTTTTCTGCAATCCCTCTTCCCCTAAATATCTCTGGTACAAATGTGTGGTATATACTCATTATTTTTTTCTTATTATCTATTTTATATAATAATTCTGCACTTTTCCCATCAATATCAATATAAACTCTACCCCTGCCGTCCTTTTCAATATTTTTAATATTGAGCTCTATAAAAACACCATTATTTATATAATTGTTTATTCATAACATATCTTTATAATATATGTGTTTAGATGGACATACCTCAATTATTTTCGGAATCATTCAATGACATAATCTCAAATCCAAAAATTCTACTTCCATACATAATATTGGGAGTATTAGTTGTTGCAATTGCATTTATACTAATATTAACAATTTTTTCTAGTACTTTAGCATCATTCTATAATTTAAATAATAAAACTGTCAGCATTAACTCTACATATAATATCTCAAACACACTTCAAAATAGTAACTTTTCTTTTAATGCAATCTTACTTCATATTTCTGAAGTAATAATCTTTATCTCTATACTTTCATTTATAATATCTGTTTTTGTAAATGGTACATTAATTGCGGTAGCCGAACAACTAAAAACAAAAACAAAAGTAAATCTGATAACTGCTTTTAAAAGAGGATCATCAAGGTATCTTTCACTTTTAGCTGCAGGAATATTGATCTTCATAATCATTTCAGTAATATTAGGGGGATTATTGTTTTTAGCAATTTCATTTATTAGTTCATTTGGTGTAATTGGGTTAATTTTAGGAGTTATTTTAATAATAATAGCTATAATTTTATTCGTATTGCTTTCAATATCATTTTTCATAGTAAATCCATTAATAATAATAGAAGAGCTCGGCCCAATTAAAGCAATTAAAAAAAGTTTCAATATCTGTTATAATAAAAAGTTAGACGTATTCCTTTTATTAATAATAGCCTCAATTATAGATTTTCTTGTTTATTTAATAATCGTATTAGTTAATTTTATCCCTATTTTAGGTTTAGTACTAGGATTTGTTATAGGCGTTTTTGTATCAACATGGTTTATACTGGTCCCGGTTTATTTCTATTATGCTTTAAAAAATAAAACTGCAGGAACTACAGTAACTCCGGATAAAAATACTATAGTTAAAGCAGATTCAAATAAAAAAATCAGAACTAAAAGTAAAAAATAATCTACTTACTTCATAAACGTTTTCTAAGAATTGCGTTTTTAAGTATAGCCTTTGGGCTATCCATATCTCCATACTCACTTAGAAAACTTGACATACCTATGTTGTTTAATATGCGCATAGTTAATGATAAACTTTTTTCACTAGCATTAGAGTAAAAATTATTTAGTAATTTATGTACTCTCGTATCAAATACAAATTTCTTTTTATAAAGTTTTTCATACTCATTTAATGAGGTTCCTTTATTAAAGTGCTTATATATTATCTCTGAAGCAATTATAGCAGCATTTCCCCCAAAAACTATTCCTCCACCAGTCGAAGGTTTAACCTGTCCTGCAGAATCTCCAACTAAAATAACATTATTTTTTTCATCAACTATTTTTTTCCTAAGTTTCATAGGTATTATACTTGCATGCTCACTTAGCAGTGTCGCATTTTTTAATTTATTTTCAATGTTTTCACGTAAAATAAACTTTTCAAAAGCAGCTTTACTATTATATCTTCCTGGGTTAATTCCTATTCCTACCTCTAAAATTCTTTCTGAGTTAGGGCATAACCATCCGAACAAACCAGCTGAGATATTTTTATCAAAAAACAAATCAACACTTTTCGTATCTTCTAAAGTTGTTTCATACTCTGCCTTGTATGTTAATACATATGACTCAACCTTCCCCATTTTAAAATGCTTTGCAACAGTCGATATTGCACCATCTGCGCCAACCAAAATACCCTGTTCAGATAACCTTTGTATCTCATCCTCTAAAATACGTTTTCCTAATGAAATTTTAGCTCCTGCCTCTTTAGCCTCTTTAAGTAAAACCTCATTAAATTTTTCTCTATTAACGACATATGCTATTGGTTTTTTTGCTTTAATCTGCATAACACTTTTTCCAGCATGTAGCATTGCGCCATACAGTACGTTTGTTACAGACTCCTCGTAGTTTGTTCTTATTGATCTCAAACCGTTTATGGAGATTATTCCAGAAGCTGTTACTGGGATTCCTGGTTTCTTTTTTTGATCAAAAACCTCAACATCTACTCCTTTTTTAGAAAGCTCTCTAGCCAATATCAATCCAGCTGTTCCTGCTCCTATAATAAAAACTCGTTTGTTCATAAACCAAAACCAAGACAAATCTTTAATAATCTTTTCTTTAAATATTTAATCTATAATTAGTCTATAATTAGTTTTATAACTTTAATAAGTTATTGGAACATTTAGGAAACTTCAATTGTGGATACATGATAACTGCACTCATAATAGGATTTTTATCTATACTAGTGCCAGGATTCTTCTTGGCTTTGGCTCTACTTAGAAAAACAAAACTAAGCATTTTCGAGATAACAGTAATCGGTTTCATTTTTGGTCTAATCTTCCCTCCCGCAATGGTTTGGGGAGAATCGTACTTAATTCCTTATATACACGCATTTTCGTTTTCTGCAGGGCTTTACAATGCAAATGTAATACTACTTACAGTAATCGGTATAATATTAGGTATATGGGAAGGTTCATTAACAAAAGAAGATTTATCATTCAAATTTTTATCTGGTTTTAAAAACAATCAATCAATTTCTTTAAATAAACTTTCTTTAAATAAAGAAACGAATCAAAGAATAACAGAACTAAGACAAAAAATTTCTTCATTAAATTTAGATTTAACTATAGTTCGTATGCATGAAAAAGAAGAAAGAGAACTAGAAAACAAACAACGCGAAGAAATCTCAATTTTAAAAAATAAAGGCTCCGGTTCAGAAGAGATTGAGATAGTAAATGAGTCACACAAAGAGCAATTAAAAAGATTATTAAAGGAACATGAAAGGGAAGAATCTCAATTACTTATAAATACAGACTCTAAGGTAAACACTTCATCAAATAGTAAATCCTTCTTTAACAGCAACATGTTGATGTGGATTATACTATTACTAATAATGTTGGCAACCTTTGCCACAAGAATATCAAATATAGGCGTTGCACCAAAGTTCTTCGAGTTCGATCCTTACTTCGATATGGTAAGCACACAGTATATACTTACTTACGGTTACCAACCTTTGTATGAGCATGCAGCATGGCCTACTTTAGTTAATGGAACTGTACACAGGATACAGCCAATAGTTCCTTACTTGGAAGCTTATTGGTATCAGTTGGCAACAGGTAATACTCAACACCTAAGCACAACTATTTTAAGCACAGTAAGCAGCTTCTATCCTCCTATAGTTGCAGCATTACTAGTTTTTGTAATTTTTATGTTTATTTATTATGAGTTTGGAAAGCTACCTGCATTATTTGCAGCGGCGCTTACATTCTTAATGCCTACCTTAATCTCAACATTCATAGCTGGTGAACAACTACTTGAACCATGGGGAATATTTACTTTGTTCTTCTTCTTTGCAGCTTACTTATTAGCCGTGAAGAATCCAAAAGAAAAACGTTTTGCAATACTTGCAGGAATAGCCTTTGCTTCAACATTCTTAGGGGCTCACTACTATACGGTAGATGCAGGAATATTGGCTTTCTATATAGTCGCACAAGGATTTATAGACGTATTTAAGAAAAAAATAACTATTGATTTCTACAAGATGAATGCTTTAGTTATTTTAGTAATAGCTATATTTTACATAATATACGCTCCATATGGTGCTTCTCTTACAAACAGAATCCCTTCAATTTTAGGAATACCTACAATAGTGGCATTCCAATTATTTGCATTAATATTAGTAGCTATCTTTGATTATATTCCAAAGTTAGCTAAGGAAAGAAAGTATATAAAAGATTTATCAATGATGACTTATTTACTTTGGTTTGCACTTATAATAGTTATTGTAATCTTGTTAATAATATTTACTCCTTTAGGAAAACCAGTAATTGATTACTTACAACTAAGTCAAAAGTTTACAACTCCTTCATCTCCACTGTTCATGACTGTACAGGAGTATGCGCCAACAGGTTTAGGCTTTAACTTTGGTAGTAATGGCTTTGGTTCTATAGGCGCCTCTGTTTTAGGATCCCCTATATTCTTACTTTTCATACTATTAATTTTCATTATAATCGAGTTTTACTTATTATTATTCAGAGACTCTAAAACAGCAATGCTTTCAATAGCAATAATTGTTGTTTTAACAATAGCAGGTATGAGCGAGGTTAAGTATCTACCGCATTTTGGAGTTGCGTATATACTTGCAATAGGCATAATACTAGGAGCATTCTCAATGTATTTATCTGAAAGAAAGCAAAACCAAAACTCGTTTAATATGTTAATTTACATATTAGAAACATTATTCTTAATCTTTGCACTTGCTTCAATTTTAGCATCAATAAGCCTTATTATTGGAGCTTTAATAAGTATAATCTTAGGAGTAGTAATCTCATATCTATTAATTAAATATTATTCAAACAAAGCAATAAAGTTCATGTTATACCTCATATTAATAATAGTCCTAATAGCAGAATCAAATTCCGTATTCCAAATACTATCGGCTTTAGGAAGCACATGCACTCAAATATTCAATTCAAATAATGTAATGGGCGCAAATCTATTCTGTAACTCTGTACCTCAGGCATGGTTATCTGCAATGTCATGGGCTTCTGCAAATGTAGGCCCTAATGGTCCTAGAATACTTTCATGGTGGGACTACGGTGACTGGATAAACTGGTTTGGAAACAGCAATGCAGTAATAAGAGGAGATAACTCAGTTGCTTCATTTGACTATAGAGTAGCTGCAAATTATGTTCTAAGCCCTAATGACTCTTATGGACCTGTAAAATTAGCTCAGTTAATGCAAACTACACAAACTGGGTATGTCTTATTTGATGATCAATTAGTTCCAAAATGGGGCGCCCTTGATTTCCTAGGCTGCGTATTCGTTAATGAAACAAGTCAGGCGTATGCAGTCTCACAAGGCAAACAATATGGTCTAAACTTTTTAACAGGTACCTCACAATGTGAGATATCCCATGATCCTGTAGAGGTAAATATACCGATGAATCCTTCAGTAAATGATTACTGTAACTTCAAGAACAGTTCAGTTCAGGCTGTGCAGGTATTAATGACATTGGGAGAAAGTGTTCCTCAAGCATTAAATCTTAGCTACTGTGTTCAAACAACAGGTTCGTCTAATGGTATTTTGAGATTATACACAATAAACGGTACTCCAACTAACATACTGATAGATCTTAACAGCTCAGACCTTACAAACGGTTATGTAAATTATGGTAGCTCAGGAACTTTCTTAAGCGCGATGGCCATCTACTTACCTAATGGTCCAAACGATACAGTTGTAGGCGCACCTTCATTATTCTACAGTTCAAATTACTATAGAGGATTTTTCTTAGGACACTTACCTGGGTATACTCTTGTTTATCCTGTCGGTGGATTTACTGGAATAAATCTTATTAACTCAACAAACGATGTAGTAATATACAAACTGAATAATTATACTGGAGGATCTCCTGAACAAATACCAAAACCAAGCTACATAACAAATAACTTCTCAGTTCCTGGATGATAACAACCTTATTCATTGAGTATTAAAAACTTATTTTTTTAAATACATTTTAATATCTTTTTAGGTAATTTATCATTGATATTGTGAAACTTATACTACTTCAACCATATTTAAATATAAAAGGCGGAGCCGAACGCGTTATATTAGAAATTGCAAAACACTACAAAGCGCCTATACTGACTTTAGAGTACAATAAAGCAACAACCTACGAAGAGTTTGAAGATATAGATGTAAGGGTCGTGGGTAAAAATATTCCATTATCTAAGTTTCTTCCATATAGAGCATCACAAGGATTAAGATATGGTTACAACTTCTACAACTTAAAGATAAAAGAAGATTACGACGTACTAAATCCACACATATCTCCCAGTGAGTGGATACGGCATAAAAATGACAATGTTTTATGGTATTGTCATACTCCTCCAAGAGAGGTATACGACCTATACAAAACAAGAATGGCAAATAGATCTTATAAAGAAAAGTTACTTTATTATGGGATGACAAAAGTTTACAAAACAGTTGCATCAAAAACAATAACTAATATAGAAGAGATAGCAACAAACAGTGCTAATACTGAAAAAAGAATAAAACAATACTTCTCTAGATCTGCACATGTTATACCTCCTGGAATAAATTATCAAATTTACCAAAATACTAGTGATAATAATTACTTTTTCTATCCTTCAAGAATTATAATCAATAAACAACAAGATTATGTTATAAGGGCATTTAAGCAGTTTTCAGAAACATCTAAAAACAAAAAATACTCATTAATACTGGCAGGAACTCTTTCAAAGGATCCTGAACATATAAAATATTTAGAAAAATTAAAGGCTCTTTCAAAAGGCTTCAATATAAAAATACTCACAAACATAAGTGATGAAAAACTACGTGAGCTATACTCAAATAGTACAGCCGTTTTATTTGCATCTAAAAATGAGGATTATGGTTTAGTTCCTTTAGAAGCAATGGCCAGTTCAAAACCAATTATATCGATAAATGAAGGAGGTCCAAAAGAAACAATCAGAGATGGAAAAGATGGTTTTCTAGTAAACAATGAAAAAGAAATGGCAAACAAAATGTTAACATTAGTAAACAATCATTCCTTAATTGAAGAATTAGGTAAGAACGGAAGGAACAATGTAGTTAAAAATTACTCCTGGAAAAGTTTCTTTAAAAAGTTTGATTCATTACTTGTTAAAGTTAAGAACTCTACTCCTTAATTTCAATTACATACTCAGAAATTATCTTTGCTGCTCTTTCCAAAACTTCCTTGATGTTTTTAGTATTGTTTGAACCTGTACATATTAACTTTCCATTTTTAAACAAAATTATTACTGCTTTAGGTTCCTTTATTCTAAATATAGCTCCTGGGAACTGTTCTGGTTCGTAAGATACCTCTTTAACGTCTTTAGTTAGCGAAAATAAATCTATATTCGCATGTAAATCTGCGCTAACCACTATATTCTGTATTTTAATCTGTGGATTAAGTTTTGTAATTTTATTTGACTTTTTAGGTGAGCTTGACTTTGCCATAAATCTCATATTATTATAGTAGGCAAACCTTTTTAAATGCCACTATCAAATTTCATCTTCTGAAGTTTTTTTATTTCTTACAACTTTCTTTAACAACTCTAATCCTCCAAATGCAAGTAATCCAACTGCTACTGCCTCTATTGCTATTGAGTCCCTTCCTGACATAATACTGCCAGATTTTTGTTGGTTTTCATATCCTGCTGGTAATATCGTATAAGTTTTATCTGTAGAAGAATTTTCTTTATATCCCGCAGGCAATATTGTGTAAGTTTTTTCTGTTGTTGTTGTAGTTGTTTGTTTTTCAACTGTGTACTCCTCTTTAGTATATTTTTTGTTTTGTACGTCATTGCCCTGAGATTTAAATGCTATTTCTCTAATATCTTTATTTTGAGTATTAGCGTTTGTATTTGAATAATTTACATTCTCTCTTACTACAGGTGCAGGTCTAACATAAGCTTCTGATGTATATGTTGGTCCTCTGTATACTGGTGCTGTAGTTGTACTTGGGTTGTATACTTGTGATACATATGTAGGTGGAGTATACACAGGTCTTGGAGATACGTATGTAGAGGGAGTATATACTGGTGTTGGTGGCACTGCTGTTTGGTAACCTCCAGCACCATACTGTGGTCCTACCGGATAAGGACTAATAAGTGGCTGTGAGTAAGTTGGTGCATAAGATTGGTAAACAGGATAACCTCCTGGACCGTACTGTGGTCCTACCGGATAAGGACTAATAAGTGGCTGTGAGTAAGTTGGTGCATAAGATTGGTAAACAGGATAACCTCCTGGACCGTACTGTGGTCCTACTGGGTAAGGACTAATAGCTGGTTGTGAGCAATAACCTCCATAATAATTACCGCCATAATAACCTTCGTTTCTTGCTATATCATAATTTACTCCGTTAGCTAAACCTTGTACGGTTCCCTGTATTATTCCTGCTACTATAGGATTCATTCTAGCCTCAGCAGGTTTTTGTGAAGGTCTTAAAACACCTAACAACGAAGCCGCAACTACTGCTGCTGTAACTATTGTTCTTGGTCTTTTAATTTCAATTAAATTTGAATAAGAGTTATTTTTTTCCCCATTTATTTTTTGTGTTTCCATTCTACTACCAATATTAATTTGATTTTTTTGATATATAAAGCTTTAGAATATGCACGACATATGTAAAATGTAATACAATCACGTATAAACCTCATCAAAATAGTAATTTATGACGTAAATGATACTTAAGGATACTTTTAAATATTTTTATATAGTATAAGTATACGTAATATTTTCGTGTATAAAATATTATGAAAATGTAACTCTTTATATTTAAAAATTAAAAAGGTGTAAAAATGGCGGAAAATCAATTAGGTGGACAACAGTACTTAATATTGCCTGAAGGAACAAGTAGGCTTATTGGTAAGGAAGCACAAAGAACAAACATAGCTGTGGGCTATGCTGTGGCTAGTATAGTAAGAACAACATTAGGTCCTAAAGGTATGGACAAAATGTTAGTTAGCGAGCTTGGAGATATTGCAATAACAAACGATGGTGCTACAATCTTGGAAGAGATGAATGTAGAACATCCAGTAGCTAAGATAATGGTAGAGATAGCAAAAACTCAAGACAAAGAGGTAGGAGACGGAACAACAAGCGCAGTAATAGTTGCAGGAGACATGCTCAAAAATGCTGGAAACCTTCTAGATCAAGGAATTCCTCCAGCCTCAATAATAAAAGGCTATGAGATGGCTAGGGATAAGGCAATAGAGGTACTCAATAGCATGGCTGGTAATCTAGATATAGAAAATGAAGAAAAACTAGAAAGAATAGCTATGATATCTATGGGTTCTAAAAACATAGGCAGTGATTTAACTAAAAAACATTTATCAAAATTAGCAATACAAGGATTAAAGCAGGTTTCAATAAAGACTGGAAATAAAGTATCTATTGATAGAGACTTCATAAAATTAGAGAAGAAGGAAGGCGGAAGCATAGAAGATACAAACTTCATAAATGGGGTATTGATAGATAAGGAGATAGCACACCCTGGAATGCCTAAGTTAATGAAAAATGCAGCAATAGCACTTCTTGATGTTGCTTTGGAAATAGAAAAAACAGAAACAGACGCAAGAATAGAGATAACATCTCCAGAACAGATGCAAGCATTCTTAATGCAAGAAGAAAAAATGTTAAAGGAAATGGTTGACAAAATAGCAAAAAGTAAAGCAAACGTTGTATTTGTACAAAAAGGCATAGACGATATTGCACAGCACTACTTGGCAAAAGTAGGAATAATAGCAGTAAGAAGAGTAAAAAAGAGTGACATGGAAAAGTTAGGTAAGGCAACAGGTGCAAAACTTGTAACAAGCCTCGAGGACTTAACAGAAAAAGATCTTGGCTTTGCAGGAATGGTTGAAGAAAGAAAGATCTCTGGTGAACAAATGCTTTTCGTAGAAAAATGCAAAGATCCAAAAAGCGTAACTATTTTCATAAGAGGAGGAACAAAACAAGCTATAGATGAAGTAGAAAGAGCAATGACCGATGTAATTGGAGCATTAGCAAGTGCAATAGAATCTGGCAAGTACGTTACAGGAGGCGGAAGTATCGAGATGGCAGTTTCGATAAAATTAAGAGACTTCGCAACTGACGTAGGCGGAAGAGAACAATTGGCAATACAAGCATTTGCAGACTCACTTGAAATAATACCAAAAACTCTTGCAGACAGTTCAGGAATGGATCCTATAGACACATTAGTCGCTTTAAGAACAAAGCATAAAAATAAAGAAGGCAGAAACTACGGAATAGATGTATACAAAAATGCAATAGGCGATATGGAAAAATTAGGTGTCATAGAGCCATTGAAAGTAAAGATACAAGCGTTCTCCAGTGCAACAGAAGCCTCATCATCTATATTAAGAATAGACGATATGATAAGTGCAAAGGGAAGATCTCCTGGTGGTGCAGGCGGAATGCCACAAGGAATGCCTGGAATGGGAGACTAAAGAGAATAACTTACTTGAACAATGTGCCTTTTAAAAAAGGCACTATTTTATTTTTATTTGTTAATTATTTAATGTGAATATATGGCAAAAGTGATAATAACAGGTACTCCTGGCTCTGGTAAATCAACAATTACCTCTAAACTTAAAGAATACAAAATATATAATATCGGAACTGAGATGTTGAAACACATTTCTGATAAATCAATTTCTAGAGACGAATTAAGAAGCAAAGTTAAGTATCATGAAATTTTAAAAGTACGAAAAGCAGTTTTTGATGATTTAGAAAAACTAAAAGGAAATATAATAATAGACACACATACGTCTGTAAAAACTGGTAAAAGATATATTCCTGGATTTTCCAAAGCAGATCTTTCTGTATTAAAAGATGTAAAAGCTATAATATACATAGATGCATTAGCTGTAGATATTTTGTTAAGAAGAATTGGTGACAGAACACGACAAAGAGAGGATGAGACTGCAGAAGAGATAGAAGAGCACAGGTCTGTAAATATGGGCCTTGCAAGCTACTATGCGGTTTATCTTGGCGTACCTTTATATATCATAAAAAATAAACAAGACAGATTAGATGAAATTAAAAAGGAGATAGAAAATGTTCTTTCAGAACTGTTTTCTGAGTAATTGGTTGTAAAATGATTAATATTTTCATATTGGAATTGGTTTCGGCTGGAATAATCTATGCAGTTTTTGCACTCTTTGTTCAAAGAAAACTCTCAAACATTGATAAAATGTACGAGTTAAGAGCAAAAATGAATCAACATACAAAAGAGTTGATGGAGATGACAAAAAACAACGCTCCAAAAGAAAAGATAGCAGAAAAACAAAAAGACCTTACTAATACAAGTATGCAAAGCATGAAAAATCAAATGAAACCAATGATAATTGTACTTCCTATATTCGCTTTAGTATACTATCTACTAATACCTATGGGATTTTCAAAATCAGGAATATCAGTTTTATTATTAGGCTTTACTCTGAATTATCAATTATTGTTCATAGTTGTTACATTCATTTCGGGATTAATTTTATCCTCTCTATTTTCACTTAGAAATAGAAAAAGACTAAAGGATAAATATAATTTTGGTTTAATGCAACCTTCATTCAAAACTGAGGAAAAACCACAACAGTAAAAAAGTCTAAATAACTTTATTAACAGAATTATAATATATACTTTATAATTATAAATATCAAAATATAATATTAAACTTTATTAACGGTGTTAATGTGCCAAAACCAATGCAAAGATCTAGAAGCAAAAGAAGATTACAAAGAGTTACCAAATCAGGAAGACAGGTAATTCATTATAAATCTAGAAAGAATAACTTTCCTCATTGTGCAATCTGTAAAAAGGAGCTAAACGGAATTTCACTTGTAAGAACAGGAGGAAAAACAAGAAGATCAAACTCAAGACTTTTTGGAGGAACTTTATGTTCAAAATGCTCAAGCAATGTAATAAAAGCAGCAAGCAGAATAGAACAAGGAGAAATGAAGTTAAATGATATAAGTATCAAACAAAAAACATATGTCTTGCAAATGATCTCTCATTGAGGTTATTTTGTGAAAGCTATCGTTATCTCAGGCTATCCCGCTGTTGGAAAAACAACTTTAGCTAAATTACTGGCTAAAAATCTAAACATTGACTCAATAGGCGGAGGAGAAATTCTTAAAGAAATTGCTCAAGAGCGCGGTTATTCACCAACAGGAGATGATTGGTGGGATACGACTGAAGGAATCAGATTTCTCAAAGAAAGAGAAAGAAATCCAAATTTCGATAAAGAAGTAGACAAAAAAATGGAAAAAAGAATAATTGAAGGAAACGTTGTAGTAACTAGCTATACGGCTCCATGGCTTTTCAAAGAAGGATTTAAGGTATGGCTCGACGCTTCTGTGGAAAAAAGAACCGAACGCATGTCAAAAAGAGATAAACTAGAACAAAAAGAAACTGAAAATGTTGTAAAACTTCGCGATATAGAAAATCATAAATTATATATGAGTCTTTATAAAATAGATTTTGGTGAAGATAAAACACCTTTTGACATGATTATTGATACAACTAACAAAACACCAGAACAAATAGCTGATTTAATACTTAAAAAATATAAAGAAAACGAGAATTGATGTGATAAGATGGCATTATTAGAAGAAGGAAGAATTTGTGTGAAAAAATTTGGAAGAGACTCAGGAGAGAAAGCGGTTATTACAAAAGTAGTAGATAAGAATTTTGTAATGGTAATTACTCATTCCAGACAAAAAGAAAGAAGATGCAATATAAAACATCTGGAGCTTTTAACAGAAAAGATAGATCCAAAGAATAAAGAACAGTTAACTACAACTTTAGAGATAACTGAAAAACAAACAAAACCAGACGTTAAAAAAATACAAAAGAAATGACTTTGATAAAGTTTAAATATCTAAAACGGCATATAATATTGGTCATATGAACAAATTAACATTTGGAATAATTGTTATAATTGCAATTATCTTAATTATACTTGTAAGTTTTTTCTTAACATCAAATACAAATACCAATTCTGTAAAAAATCAAACAAATTCTATTAATAAAAATTCAAGCAACACAAATACATCTAGTAGTATAATAACTGCTAATCAATCAAAAAACAAAACAACAACTTCAAACAAAACAAATTCTAGTAACACAACAAAAACTGCTAGCTCAAACTCTACAAATAATGTAAATACAAACTCACGTTCAAATGCATCTAATCCAAATTGGGAAAACTTTCCTCCTCTGCCAACAAATCAAAGATCTAACTCAACGCCAGTCTAATTTGTTTTAATCCTGTTTAATCATACTCTGTTCTAATCATAAAACTTTAAACTGAATAAAAGAACACATTTATATTAATACTCTGTCATACTTTTTCTGATAATATGGCAATTAATATAGATGAAAAAATTAAAAATATAATAAACAAAGACAAAAAGATTATGCTTACGACTACCAGATCAGTTTATCCCTTTATCCCTAAAACAGGAAAAGAAGACTTTGTAGAGGATATATCTGGTAATAAATTCATAGATTTTTCAACCTTTATTTCTGTTTATAATATGGGAATAAATGGAAATTATGAGATAAGAGAAGCAATAAAAAAACAAACTGATATCTTAATTCACGGAGCGTTTACTGATTTTTATGGCGAAAAGCAGGTAAATTTCGCTGAAGATTTATTGAAGATGATGCCTAAGGGCTTTGGCAGAGTATTTTTTTCAAATTCAGGTACTGAATCAAACGAAGCTGCCTTAAAGTTTTCTAAGATTTTTACTAAAAGACAGTATACTTTATCTTTCTATAGTGCTTTTCATGGGAGGACAATGGGTTCTCTTGGCCTTACGGCTTCTAAATCATCACAAAAAACTCATTTCGGTCCTTTCAATTCAAACATACATGTTCCTTATGCTTATTGTTATAGATGTCCTTTTGGGAAGGAGTACCCATCTTGCGGCTTAGAGTGTGTTGATTATACTAAAAAAAATGTACTTGAAAAAGAAGTTTCAGGAAAGGAAATCTCAGCAATATTCATAGAACCTATCCAAGGCGAAGGTGGCTATGTTGTTCCACCGAAAGAATTTGTTAAAGAAATAAGAAAATTAGCTGATGATAACAATATTCTTCTAGTAGCTGATGAAGTTCAAAGTGGGTATATGCGCACTGGAAAGTTTCTTGCACTTGACAATTTTGATGTAGAAGCAGATATCTACACAATGGCAAAATCAATAGCTGGCGGTGTTCCAATGGGCGTGACAATAACTAGGAGTTCTTTAGGCGATATCCCTTCTGGTTCTCATGCTAATACTTTTGGAGGAAATCTTCTTGCAATAGCTGCTGCAGATGCATCATTAAAGTATCTAAATAAGAACATCTCTAGGATAAGGAAAAACATAAAAGAAGGGTCTAAGCTGATACTTAAAAGACTAAATGAAATGAAAGAAAAGTATGAAATTATTGGTGACGTAAGAGGCATAGGTTTGATGATAGGTCTTGAGTTAGTTAAAGATAAAAAATCAAAGGAGCCTGCAGTTAAGGAAAGAGATAAAATAATAGAAAATTGTTTCTATAATGGTCTAATACTTCTTCCAGCTGGAGATTCTGTAATAAGGATAATACCTCCAATCACAGTAAATCATTCGACATTAGAAAAAGGCCTTAATATTCTAGAAGAACAAATAAGTAAAATTTCTAAATAATAATAATTATAATTATTATTACTGTCATAGACAAAATGTAACTAATACTAATAAATCTATATAAAAAAAAAGAAATTATTTATTAATAATGCCTATTATACTATTCTTTTCTCTTTGTTTTGGATCTTATTCCGAATAATAAAATCCTCATTCAATAGCAATATTTATATATCAAAAAAATCATATTTTTAGTGGGAAATATGGAAAAACAAAGGGTTAGTGTTAGAATTGAAAAACCAATTTCAACAACTTCAACAACTTCAACGGATCAATCATTAAAATCAAAAACCTCTACAGTTAATTCTAATCTAACTTCACCAAGTGTCAAAAATTCAAATCAAAGGTTAGAGATAGCTCTTCTTACAAGTATAAAAAAACAAATATCTAATAACATTGATGTATACCCTCATCTTTCTAAATTTCTTTCATCTAATATAGAAAACAAGTCTATTTTTTATGAAGGAATTGGAGCAAAAGAAAAATTACTTATTAAAAAAGGAGAGGATTTAGCGAAGCTAATTATCGATGTATTTATAAATAAAAAATCTCCAACATTAGAACAACAACAAAAGATGCCAGATATACTTAAATCTGCTTATATAATTAGTGAACATGTACCAACACAGATAAAATATAGGCTTTTAAATTCATTACCTAAGGAAAAACAAGAAGCTTTAGAAGTTTTTATTGAGAATCCCAGAAAATCATTTTTAGATTTATTTAGAGGTAAAAATAACGAAGTAAAAACACAAGAAGAAAAACAACAAACTGAAGTAATAACATTAGAATCTGCAATAGAATCTTTCGATAAAAAAAAGTATGGCAATCAATACGATAATCTTAAACTCCATATCAGCGAAAAACTCCAAATTGCTATAAATAATTATTTAAAAGAGCAAACTGAAGAAACTGTACAACTATTGAAAAGACTTCATTTATTAAAATTAAATCCATTTTGCGGAACTAAATTTACAAGAGGTTCATACAATAATAAAAAAATTACTATTGATAGAAGACAATTCAATGTTTATCATGCTGGAGCAAATAACTCTCCACTAAGAATAAATTATATTGTTAAAGATGGGGTCATACATATATTTGAATTAGTTTCTCATACCTCTTCTAGCGCGTTCAAGGTAATTGCATCAGAGTGAAAAAATGAATTTTATAAAAACAGAATCAGAAACAAAGAGTACTAGAAAAGATTATTTAGAAAAAATTAAAGAGTTAAAACAGTTATACTATTTAGGAAGTAACGATGCTCACACTATAGTAACTTATGAAGCTAATTTAGAAAAACAAATTAAAAAAATCGGAGAAATTATCTCTAAAAAGTCTCATATTAAGAAATCTCAAGATTTCTTTCAACCTACTCCAGAAAATATTACAAGATTACATTATCCTATATCTTCTGCATTGAACTCTTTGAAATTAGATGAGCTTACTGAAGAAAATATTAAAATTTTTGATTTATTCAATATAACTTCTGAGAAATCCTTATTGTCAAAACTGTCTAAACTATCTTTTATTTCAGATATTTTTATTCCTGTAAAAAATAACTATCAAACTGATGATGACATTCTAAAAATGTATGGCAGCTACTACTCTGAAGTTTTTAAAGATATAAATAATACAGATACTAACATAATGCATGATATTTTACGAATCAGATCAAAAAATCAAAATACCAATGTAAAAATAAAAAAAGGCATTAACGCTGTATTAAATTTATTCGAAGAAAATCAAAATAGTAAAAACACTCAAATAACTCAAATTTTACAATTTCAACCAAATTTCATATCTAAACTTAAAAATATTTCAAGAAATATCAAAAAAATCAATTCATCAGAAAATATTTCATTATCCTTAATTAAATCTTCAGAGGTACTAAAACACAACCCTGAATTCTTATCTACATTATTTTTTATAGGTGGATACATTGCTCCAAACAGACAACTTTATAATCAAATACTCGGCAGGGATCTGGAAAATCAAGAGTTGATGTTTAAAACTTTATATAAAATAAATTCATTTTTAAATGAAATAACTCTAGGTTTAATTTTAAGTAATTATACTACTTTTCAAGAAGTTGAACAAATATATAAAAAAGAAACAATTAATCATGTTCTAAGTCCTATGAATGTTACGACAAAAATATTAAACGAAGGTTTGTATAAAAGAAAGGAATTCGAAGATCCGATTATAAAAATATTATTAACAAAAGCTAAACTTAAAGATGAAAATATTACTTATGAAAGTTTAATTAAAAACATAGCAATGGAAATACACGATACCGAAACTAACCTTAAAATAAATGAATTATTAATTAAGCAGAATAAAAATATTAAAATTTCTGATATTTTTAAACCAAGAACTGAAGAAGAATTAATTGCAATAAAAAAAGATTTATACCAAAAAATACAAGCATTGAATTTGATTTATAAAATTTTTATTTCTAATGAAGAAAACATAAAATCCTTAATGAGAAAAGAATAACTACATAAATTTACTTAGATTAAATTGTTTAGTTTCTTCATTATTTTCTCCTACAAAAAGTTCCTCTATCTCATCCTTAGCTAAGTTCAATCTTTGTCTGATATAAGGGTCAAGATTATATCTTGCAGCAAGGTTTATTGCCATATCTAAATATTTTTCTATACCGCCCTTCGATATAGTCAATAAAAGTTTTCCTCCATCTTTTGTACATTTTCCTATTAACGGAATTCTTCTATATTTTGCATTACAACTTGAGCATCTAAAAGTTTGTTTTGAAAATGAGTGCAAGTTTCCTATAAGATCTGGTATGAAATGAGAAGTTATTACTCTTCTTGCTGCATCTGGTTTATTTATTGCGTATATCTTATCCATAAGTGCAAACTCTGCATCAACCTTTTCCTGCATACTTTTAAATTGAGTATAAACTGTTCTTTTTGGAGAGTTAGCTACTGCATTAAACGAGGATTCATGTGTAAAAGATATACCTTCAGAAGATTTATCTGTATTCATTTTATCTGAAACACGTTTTAATTTAACTTCAGAAGGACTTGCATAATTAAGGCTTTTTTCATAAAGTTCTATTGGATAGTTTTCAACAACTTCCATCGTGTGTACTTCATCGTCAACTTCATCCACCTTAACATTTACTGTTAATATTAAAGGTGTATCCATTGTTCCGCCTACTGTAACTGGTAAGAACTCCTTTGAGAAGTTTATTAATGCGTCTAGTAAAAGCATAGTTGTGTCTTCATCTCCATCACAATTTCTTCTTCTTGCACATATTGTATATGGATGTGCAAAACCAACTACTGCATCAGTGAAACCAATTATTCTACCTAAAACAGCACATGATGTATGTGGTGCTAGAGTTATTACTAACTTTCCTATCATGTCATTAGGTACATTTGCTTTATAATATTTCTCCATTCCATAAAGATCTTCCAACATCTGATCTACAAATTTTGATATATTTAATAAGTACTCCGCTCCTCGCCTGTTCAATATTACATCTTGATGTCTTAACTCTACTAATTGTTCATCACTATTTAGCTCATTACCTTTGTAATCTTTGGTATAACCTAGCTCTCTTAATTTTTGTACAGAAACTCCAACTTCAATAGGGTAAAAATGAGTTATTGGGACATCAGTAGCATCAAATCTTGCAGTTCCATCTTTAAATATAGAAACTCCATTCTGTGCCCTTAATATTCCCTTTTCTATAGTTTCAGTAAGTTTATCTTTATTAGAAAGACTCTTAACGCCTTTTATTACTGGTGGTAATTTAGTTATCTTTAATTTTCTAGTTGCATTATTTATTACATTCACTAACGGGATGTCCTTTTCTATGGAACTATCAGTTCTAACATTACATTTTTTACATGTTATATCAAACATTATTGCATAGCACTTAGGGCATTTTCTCTCTATTACTGCTTTTTTATTACAGTCATAACAATACGGTGTATCAATGTTTCTTCTACAGTTATTACATCTATAATTAGCTATCTCAGCTTTTAGTCCTGATTTAAACTTCCTTGAGTCAGATAAAAATGCCTTTGTTATATTTTTATCTTTGCTTGCGTATGTACCTATTGGGAAAAGCACACTAACCAGTGGTTTCATCATTCTTTCCTTAGCTTTCTCAGGCCTTCCTATTCTTCCTCCTATAAACGTTGAACGCTTCATTATCTTAATTGGAGAAAGTGTATTTACAAATTCTAGTTGTGATTTTTCAATACTGTCTTTATTTAAATTTTCTAAAGGACTGCATATTGAGTCATCTTCTATACTAATAAATCCGAGTGAAACAAGTAAACTTTGAGCATAATCTCTTTCAATAACTATTTTATTATCAAGCAATTTGTGTGTTACTGTCAACATTTCTAATGTTCTTTTATTTGTTTTTGTATTCAAAATTAATGTATTTATATCATTTAATTTCTTTACATTAAGGCTTTTTATTGTTGAAGAGAGCTCCGTTATTAGCTCTATTAGTGCCGTATTGGTAACTGAACTAAACTCAAATAAGAATTTAGGATGTAACGGCACACTGTATTTTTTAGATATATCATAAAGTTCAATGAAATTTTCACTAAATCTTCCTTCAAAGCCCTTTTGTTGTAACTGCAAAGTCCAATACTCTTCAACATAACTTGTTGGTTGCAACGGAGTATTTGTTTTCTTGAAGTCTCCATACGTTATTAATATGTCTCCTAATGTTATTATCTCTTCAACTTCATTTTTCAAAAGTGTTGCCGTGTTAGCATCATTAACTCTTAAACACTCTCCTGATTTTAACTTTACAAAAGGCCCCTCTATACTATCTACTGGCATTGCAACACATCCCTTTCCAGGCAACTCAACCTTTAACTGAGTTCCGATTGCAATAAAACTATTTGTTAAAATCATAGTTGCTGGACTAAAACCTTTCGCAGCTATCCCTGTAAATCTACTTCTTCCATAACGTAATCTTAAACCACCAATTGTTTTAGGATATGCTATTACTGGTCTTCCTGCAACAAGTTCGTCTAAAAATACAGCTATCTTATCGTTTGTATCTTTTTTATCTGTTGGTCCTTTAAGATCTATCTTTATTAATTTGGAAAGCCATGGCCAATCTAGTCCTGCATTTTTTGTTTCTTCAACTAGTTTTTTAGCCTTCTGCGCTATTCCTTCACAACTAACAAGTGCCATCCCTCCCCTAACTCTGTTTGTTATAGGAACTTCTTTTCCTTCACTATTTATTCTACTAAGGTTTGCATGCACTCCTACTTCTACTTCTTCAGTTGGTACGCCATCTATACAAACAGGACAGTTCTCAAACAAAGAACGAATATCATCATCATTTGGTTTATATTGTAATCTTGCTGCTCTTGTATGATAAAGTTCTATCTCTTCTACTGCCCTTTCTACAATATCCTTAGTGGGCTTATACTCCCCATAACCTAATATTTTTCTTCCACAATCAGCTAATGCAACTGAAAGAGCAGCACTAGTGCCTCCGGCACCTCTTATAGGTCCTGCATAAACAACACTCACATAACTACTTCCATCGCTATTTTTATATTCTTCTACTGTGCTAATGCCCTCAGTAGGAGCTACTAAAACTCCCTCTGTAAGTATTGCGGTACCTACCTTTACTGCTAACTCTAATCTTTTTATCTTACTGTAAGTGTCATAATCATTATTTGTACAAATTTCTTTTACTACATCAAATGCCAATCCACTTCTCGTTTTAGCTCCGTATTTTTTTCTTATTAACTCGGCTAATCCCTCTAGCCCTATTAATCCCTCTACTCTCTTAGCTAAATCTGAAGCTGGTATTATCTCTACCTCAGTTTTTGGATCAAAGCCCTTACTCCTGGCTACCTTAGCAACTGCATAAGTTTCTTCAAAGCCTTTTGAAAGCATCTCAAAGTACTCATTCAATTCCATTATAAGCCACCAAAGTTTAGTTCCTGCACTGAACCTTTTTTCATTTCATATACTGGTAATATTGTCGGTGAAGGAACATGTCCTAACTTCAATTGATAATTTGTTCTAGCCTGCCATGTTCCACTGTTTATTATTTGTGTTCCGTGGTACTCTACCTTTCCATTTTTATGCACATGGCCCATGTGTAATATATCGGGTTCTTCCTGTATTACTAATGGGTCTGTTCTTCCTGGATTTATTGGGTTTTCTCCATAAATTGGTGATAAATGCCTTCTTTTTAGTATTTCAGTCATAGCTATCTCTGGTTTAACATAACTGCATCCAACTATACTATGTATTACAGAGTCCAAAGAATTTCCGTGATATGTAAGTACATTTAATCCATTTATATTCAAGTATGAAGGACTCGTTAAAAAGTTAACATTTTCTTTTTTGAAGTCTTGTATTAAATCATCACTTAATTTTGGCTGGGGATCAGCTCTCTGTACTGCATCATGATTCCCAGGAATGATAAAAACCTTGATATAATCTGGAATCATCTCTGCATATCTAAAAAAAGCAGCATATTGTTTATAAATATCACTTATACTTAATTCCTTATCCTGTCCTGGGTAAACGCCTATTCCATCTACAATATCTCCTCCAAATACTATGTACTTTATTTTTTCAGCGAGATCTTTTTTGTAATTAACATTACCATTTAACCATTCTATGAATCTAAGAAATTCCTTTTCAAGAAATAACTTACTGCCTACATGTGTGTCTGATGTAAAAGCAATAGCAAGATCCTCCTCTGTTTTTTTCCTAACCCTTATTGTTACATCTGGAAAAAGAAGTGACCTTGCCATAATAAACGAGTTAGAAATAGTTCCCTTTATTGCTATTACCTCATCATTTATTATTTTTTTAGCAGATTCAAAAAGTTCTATATTCTCTTTTCTTGAGTTTTTATCAGGTTTAATAAAAATAATACTAAGAGGACCCTCTTCGTCCTCCGCATTTATCATTAAATTTCCTTTTTTAGTGATAAATTTATTATTTACTATTCCAACAACAGTTATTTCCTTTCCGTTAATATACTCAGATATGTTATTGCTTGTTATAATCTTCCCCAAGTTTGTCCTAGTGTTTAATATGTCCCTAATTTTTTTAAATCTGTCCTTAAAATAACTTGAAAAATCTTCTATAACATTACCGGTTTTTTCTACCTTGGTTACCTTTATTTTATACTGCGCATCGTACTCTTTTGCAATAGGCTTAAATGTCAAAGGTTTTATTATCTCTACTACTTCTGGTTTTTTGCTATCATTAAAGTTCATTAACTCTAAAATAATTTTTTTATCTACGATATTCAATCCATCTGCTTTCTGAAAGTGTGCTATAATCTTAGAATAAAGCTCTTCAACATTATAGCAATTAATATCTGAATCATTTATCTCATTAGATAAAACTGCAACTCCTGTAAGTCTAGAGGCTAACTCAGTAACCACAGCTTTATCTTCCATCAACACCACGTTTTGTAACTGTATTGTATTAAAACATTATTAATTTTACTTCAATCTGTATTTCTTCTTGTTTTTAATACACAGTTTATGACTCGAAATTAAAAAAATTAACTGTCCTTTATTGATTCTAACATACTTAGTATATTCCATATAACTGTTCTTGCATACGGCGGTAAATTTATATCATTGCTAATTTCATCTATTTTATATGTAGCTGAAGAAGATCTAACAGAATAACTTTCATCCTTTTTATCTAAAGCCTTTTTTGCTTCCTCTATCGCAGCCTTAACATTTCTGGGTACACTATTGTCATTTAGTAATATCTCTATCTGTCCCATTATTTGTGTTATAGTTTCTTCAAATTTTTTATCTTCTGCCATAATTTCACCATATTTAAGCGGGCCCGGCGGGACACTCAAAACTATTATTAGATAGTTTTTTTGAACCCGCGGCCATCAGATTAGAAGTCTGCCGCTCTGTCCAAGCTGAGCTACGGGCCCTCATTATTATATCTCAAAGTAAGCTTTAATAGTTTGTGTTATTAACTCTCCAGTAAAGGTAATCTCCTTGTTTTTTATTTTAGCTATCTTTTCAATAGTTTTTAATACATCACATGGAGTCGCTCCAACAGCTGGAAAATCAGTTTCGCAAACAAGAGTCGTAATCTCCACTGCCTTTATTACTCTATTGTATCTAGAGTAATCTAATGGTGGTATCGATATCAAATAACCCTTTTTTTCTAGTCTTTTAGCATCATCCTCATTTCCTTCAAAAAAATGAAACATCGCCTTTTCTATGCTTAGTTCCTCTAGCGTTTTTTCTACTAGTGATAACGCTCCTCTAGAATGTATTACTACTGGAAGTTTATTTTTCTGTGCAATTTCAAGCTGTTTTTCAAAACAACGTTTCTGTATTTCAATTGGGGCATCTATTTTAGTGTCTAAACCTATCTCTCCTATTGCCACAGCAGTACTCAAAATACTCTCTAAATTACTAATTCTGTCTATTTGTGAAGAGGAAAAATCTGGACTTATCCCCAAAACACCGAAAATATTATTTTTTTTGTCAGTAGTTTTAGCTATTATCTCTGAACTTTCAATATCTACTGCAGTATTTAAAAATAATCCTACATTGCATTTTTTACAATTATCTATCATTTTTCTTAGATCTTTTTCAAGATAAAGATGAGCATGTGAGTCAGAAAACATATTAAAACCTTAAGTTATAGTATAGTTTTATATATTAAGAAAATATAATAATAAATGGTATTTTTATTTATTAAGGCTCAATTTCATTTATCAAAAATGATTCATATGGCAAAAACAAAAAATCAAAGTACAAACATACACAAACTCTTTAGCTACGCTTCTTTAATAATAAGCATAGCCGCATTACTATTAGCTGTTATGGCATACACACATCCTAACTCAAAGATAATATACCAAAACCAAACAAAAATTATTTACAGCAATTCATCTTCACAAACAAAATTGAATGTGACTGCATTTAATATTACCTCTTCATTAATACAACCACCTATATTTCTAAAAGGAAATCCGGTAATAAATACAAACGGTACCTTTGGAGATAGACTTACAAATATCAATAAACCCTTAAATTCGACTGAATTATCTATAATAAATAATGCGCCTAACTCATACTTTGAGATAGCTGGCCAAATGCTAATCAATAACTCAATAGTTAATACTGTCTCTGCAAAGGCAAACAAAGTCCCTGAATTCATATTAAACGGTAAACCATCTGTGATATACTTAGGTTCAATAACGTGTATTTTCTGCGGAGAAAATAGATGGGCAATGGCATTAGCACTTTCACGTTTTGGAAACTTTTCAAATCTTTTTGAGGGTTATAGTTCATTAGGTGACGGTGATGTACCAACATTATACTGGTCACCGGCTCATTACAGTAACGCTACTGTAGATTTGGGCGCATTTTATACTAGCAATTACATAAACTTTATTGCTATTGAAGATACAAATCCAATAACCGGAGGTTTTGTAGTACAACCAATATCTATTATAAAACAAGAGATAAACCAGACAAACAATACTGCCTATATTGATGCATTTAATTTAATAACACAACTAAATAACTTCCAAGGAACTCCTTATACTATTTGGGGTAGTGATCAAATAAGCGGTGCAGACGCAATAGATTTTGGAAATACTCCTCCAGTGTCATCTTCTGATTTGCCAATACAAAACATGACACATGCACAAGTATTAAACCAACTTGCAAACTTTAATGATCAGTTTGCTCAAACAGAGTATGCAGCAGCTGATCTTTACGTTGCAATGATATGCAGCTCAATAAATAATACTGCACCAGTCTGTTCACTCCCTTCAATAAATACGATAGAAACCATTAATGGCTATTAATCTCTGATTTTTTATCACACTAAAGTTATCTAAAACTTTAAATACATTAATTGTTACTTTCTATTGTTTAAAATGGAGCTTCAATCTACTATAGAGTTCATGGGAACTTATTTTTGGATATTTCTATCAATTGTTTTAATTGGAGCCGTACTCTTAATCTTATACTTAGTACTTAATTACAACTCAAGTTATTCCTACTGTAATATAAGTTCTCAAGTAGAGTGCTTAAACGACTCAATAATTACTAATTCCTCTTATACCACAATACAAATATCAAATAAGAATAATTTAGGTACAACAATTTATTTTGAAAACAACAGTATAAAAATTATTCCTAATTATGGTAACTCCTCTTATTTCGGAGTATGCTCCCCTCAAAGGGTGTATAGTGGCTCAAACTTTATCTGTAAGGTCTTAATTAAAGGCAGTTTACCTACTGAGGGTTCCCAATTTACCTCAAAGTTTAATATTTTTTATACACTTTGTTCTAAATGTTCTAACAACACCGAAGTTTATCCAATAACTGGATCAATTGTTTCAACAATAAAGTATTCTTAAAATACTGCAATAGATGATTAAGGAACAACAAAAAGAATTAAAACAACTTCTGCGTTATTTATTTATGGAAAAATCAATATTATTGTCAAGCATGACAAGAGTACGTGCTGTTCTTTATATTATAAATGAAAACAAAGATATTTCTTTACGTGAGTTAGCATCACATACAAAACAAAACATCGACAAACTATTTCCATTACTTTACACATGCTCTGTACTTGGCTTTATTAAAATTACTAAAAGCAATGTTAAAATTACAATACTCGGTAAAAAGTTCCTAAAAACCCCCTATGAAACTACGAAAAAAGTACTTAAGAAAACACAACCATTCAAAGAAATATTTAAGTTATTAAAAAATAATTCTATGTGTACAATAGAGCTTACCCATTTATTGATTAAGAAAGATTTGCTATCTGGAAATCCGACAGAGTTGGAAGAGTTGCTGAAGCAATCACTTAATTCCTGGTGCATAAATACGAATATTTTATCATACGACATTAAAAAAGATATGTGGCACCTAAAATCAACCTTGAGCTAATTTTTCATATACATAATCAACAATGTCCAAAAATTCCTTGCTTCTTCTGTTTCTAGGCTGTTTAAGTTTTATACTTTTTATATCTAAAACCTTCGAAGGTTTTCCTGACAAAATTATTATTTTATCCGATAACTCTACTGCTTCTTCAACATTATGGGTTACCATTATTACTGATTTTACCGATTGTGCCATTTTTAACTGTGTTAATACATCATATCTTAATGTGTTTGCAGTTAACTCATCTAATGAACTAAATGGCTCATCCATTAATAAAACATCAGGTTTAGAAACAAGTGCTCTTGCAATCCCTACTCTTTGTTTCATACCGCCGCTAAGCATATTGGGATAAGAATACTCAAAACCGTTTAATCCAAATGTTCCTAAAAGTTCAACTGCCTTTTTTTCCTTTTCTTTTTCAGATATATTTATTCTGGAGCAACCTAACTTAACATTTTCTACATTAGTTAACCAAGGCATAAGAGCAAAGTCTTGAAAAACAAAAGATATATTTTTTATAGGTTCTCGTATGATCTTATTTTTATAAAAAACACCTCCGCCAGTTGGTCTGTTTAATCCAGCAACAATTCTCAAAAATGTACTTTTTCCACATCCACTAGGTCCTATTATCGATACAAATTCATTTTCATTTGCTTGAAAAGATATATTATCTATAATCTTTTGTTTTTCGTCAAATGCAAATGATACATCCTTTGCTTCAATAATTATCATAAACCTCTACCTATACCTCTCAGAGACCTTTTGATACAAACGTTTCCATACGAATTTATTCACAACAATTATCATAACAGTCATATTTATTAAGGCTATACTCATTAAAAGAAGATTGTTGTTTGCAAGAGAGACATCCAAAAGTCGTCCTAAACCTACAGCAACATGAACATTTCCAAATGATTCAGCAAGTATGCTTACATTCCATTCTGCAGCAATGGCAGTTATACCTCCTGTTATAACTCCAGGTAAAATAGCCTTCACATATATATTTTTCCACGCTACAAAGCCCTTTATTCCAAATAACTTTTTAACTTCAAAAACCTCCTTTTCTATAACCTTTCCTGAACCAACAATACTAAAAATCATATACCAAATACCACTAAGTACAAAAATTAAAAACGCAACTATTTCAGATCCATAACTTAATTTACCAAATGTTATGACAATTTCTGGCAATAATATTGTTGCTGGAATAGATGCAAGTATTTGAAATAATGTTATGTAATGTAATTCGTTTTTAGACATAAATATTATATAAACTGAAATTAATATGGAAAATATAAATACAAATAAGAATGCAAACCACACCCTTAAAAATGAAAAAAATAAGGCCTGTAGTACCTCCATTTCATAATTAATAGTATTGCTAACAAAAAGAATTGCTAATACAAAAACAATAACTCCAATAAGGATAAGCAGTTCTTTTCTCTTTTCATTATTTTTTGTTTTTATTACTTCAGAATAAGTTGTGCTTTTTTTATGTGTCTGAATTTTTTGGAAAGCTCTTACAAACAAACGTTCCTCTCTTTTTGTATAATCAATGAATTTATGAAATCTTGCTTTTTTAAATGAAACTTGTTTCTCATTCATTTGCTTTGTTTGTTTATTTGTAAATTTTTCAAGAGTCCCAAAAAATAAAAATCTAGTTATAACGACAAAAATTATAAAAATAATTAATGCAATTACATATCCTAATGTATTTCCCGTTGAAGCAAACTGTGTTATTGCAACCCCTATGCCGTGTCTTACTTGATAATTAATATTTCCTGTTGAGAATATTTCACTACTTACTAAATAAAATAAACCAATCGACCAAGAAAGCATGGACTGCTCGACTACTCTTGGCAAACTTGCAGGAATATAAATTTTACTAATCTTTTTAAAAATACTTAATTTGTATAAAAGTGTAATCTCTTCAAATTCATTAGGAAGCGTTTTTATTGACTCATAAACTCCAAAAATTATATTCCATAACATACTAGTTATTATTAGAAATATTACAGCAAGGTTTATCCCTATTATTCCTGGAAGAAAACCTACTATAAAAAATATAACAAATGGGAAAAATGCAAGTATTGGTATTGTTTGTAATATATCTATTATTGGCATTAGATATTTTTCTGCTGTTTTTGACAGGGACATCAAAATTCCTATAAAAAACGCAAGAAATATCGATATTCCTAAAGCAATAAACATCCTAACCCAAGAATAAGATGTGTCTATAATCAATGTTATTATGAGACTTATCAAATTCTGCATATTATCCTATATATGGAAATGTATAATACTCTTATTATTTTATAGAAAAAGATCCTGGTGGCAAATGTTGCATAATATAATCTATATTTTCATACTTTAATTTTGCAGAGATTTTTTTTGCTGCATCAGATTTTTTAGTATTTCCTATATCTATTGAAACAAAAACCTTAGTGTTTGTCTTTTCAATATAAAGTCTAGGTACGATACTGATCTTTTTAATTACTTTTTTATCAATTTCTTTTTCTTTCATAAATGCAGCCAAAGCTAATTTTATATTTCTATACCACTCTCTATCTCCCAATATTACAAAACTGCCTTTTCCTAAAGATCCATAATTTCTGGATTTAGTTACCTGCTCTTTTTTAACACAATAAACATCTATACTACCCTGGCCACTTTCCCATGCTTTAGAAAACGAAGCCGCAAACTGTGATACCTCCTCCTTTATTTCTTTATTTGAATCAACACCGTCCTTTAATACTACCACAGAAGCTCCAAATACATCTGCATGAAAGAAAAGGTCATTATCTTCTAAATGTTTCGAGTAAAGTTCTTCGTTTTGGTCAGCACTTCTACCTCCTATCGCGAGAAGATTATTACTTGTAAAAAACCAATTATATTTTTCATACCACTCTCTTTTCTCTATTTCCTTAACTGCTTTAACTTCTTCCTTTTGATTCTCTACATTTTTTAGTTTATCTTTTAATTCATCTACAGATTTACCTGCTCCATCTGATTTCAAACGTGATTTTTTAGACATTTCAAAATAAGTTTTTGCGTTTTCCTGTGCAGTCTTATTAAAATCAACAACTACTTCCAATTAAATACACACTGCAAGCGTAAAATTAGGCTATTACTCCTATTATTAATGATATTACGAGACCAATAAAACCTAAGAGAAGTGTACCTATTAAAACTACCTTTATTGTTTTTCTAAATGTATCCATATCTGGTTTATAACTTACGCTCATAACATGTCTTGAGTTGGAATAGAATGTTTTAAGCCTGGAAAGTATATTTAATTTCAAAGGATCACATTAATATATAAGCATTCATTTTAAAAAAGCTTTCTATATAATTATATTATTTAGAAAAATATAAATTCTTAAATGTATATTAAAATCTGTGATAAAATGGGTTTTTTAGACTCTATAACTAGTTCAGTTGAAAATAACATAAAAAGCAAGGCAGAAAGCGAGATAGCAAGCAAAGCATCTAGCACAGTTTCTAATACAAAACCAAAACCAACTCAGAATCAACAAACAAGTACTCAAACTAGTACTGAAAATGCAGTTAAGGTAACTATTGAGTTTAAAGATAGGACAATTACTATCAACGGTCCAAGTATTTATCAAAGTCCTAGCTCAAATGGCAATACAAACTTTCAAATAATTGGAAAACCTAACATTGCTAAAAAATAATACTCAAAAAACAAAGTTTTTATTCATCTGTTCAAAAGCACTATTAATATCTTTTTTTGAGTTTTCTATCATATACTTTGTAGCTCCTACTGGTATTTCTACTTTATTTTCTTTAAGGCCATTTATTACTTCTTCTAAAAGTTCAGTTGTAGAAATACTTCTTTCATTTCTTTCTATTGGTTTACCTTTTAAGAATGTGTCATGCACCATTGGGGGTATTACCTCTATAACTTCTACATTTTTATCTTGAAGTTGTCTTCTCAGAGACATTGTAAAAGAATGTATTCCTGCCTTTGTTGCACAGTAAATAGGAAATATTGCGGAAGGTACAAAAGCTAATCCTGAAGAGATATTTATTATTGCTGCATTCGGTTTATTGAGTATAAACTTTGCAAATAAAATACTTAAATATATAGTTCCTTTGAAATTTATATCAACTTCATCAATATCTACATTACCCTCAAGTATTCTTATTTCTTTTTGTATTCCTGCATTGTTTATTAAAACATTAACTTGAGGATGTTCTTTCGAAATAATATTAAATAGTTCATCGCATTCATCCTTTTTAGATATATCACATTTGTATATATTTAAAGATGGAACACTTTTCTTAGCAGCTTCCAACCTTGAAAGATCCCTGCCGCATATTATTACATTATTATTTTTTGAAAAATACTTTGCAAATGCAAATCCAATTCCTACAGAACCTCCTGTTATCAATATTGTATTATTTTCAAGCCTCATACCATCAATTTATATTATACTTAAATTCTTTATAAATTTATTTTCTAAATGTTTTATTTCTTTATTATATTCTTTAAATAAGACATAATATATTTACTGTTCTTTTATTATTGGCGATAATATGAAAAGTTTGGAAGATTCTGAAGCAGACATAATTGCTTTAATGAATGATAAACAAGAGATTACTTATAACGAGCTTAAAAAATTTTCATCAGAAGTAGACATATCAGAGGAAATATTAAAAAAAAGCCTTACTGAACTTGAAAAAGCAAAAGCAATAGCTTCAAGGAATAGCGGAGGCATACTGACCTATTATATACTTCAAGATAAGCAGCTTCTAAGAAGAATAATGGTGGTCGAAGACGATAAAAATATCAATCAATTGATGGCACTTTCAATAGGGAGGGGCTTTGATATTACTCAAATAAATGATGGAACTGAAGCAATACGAAGAATTAGATTTGAAAAGCCAGATCTTGTAGTTTTAGATCTTATGCTTCCTGGAACTGATGGTTTAGAGATATGCCAAAAGATAAAAAGTGATTCACAACTAAAGGATACTATTGTTATAATCGTCAGTGCTATGGACGCAACCTCGAATAGATTTAAGGGAATAAAATACGGAGCTGATTATTATATACAAAAACCATTCGATCCGACAGAACTGAGAAGTTTAGTTACTATATTTTTAAAGAAAAAAGGCAAAAAGTTCGATCCTCTTATCGATCTCCCTAATGAGGAAAAAATTTCAGATGCAGTAGAAAAAGCATTAGTAGAAAAAGGTGATTACGAAATAGGAAGGTTGATGGTTGATGGACTTGCAGAGTTTGCTCAAAGATTTGGAAATGAGTCTGGAATTACGATATTGAGATTGGTTTCCCAATTACTTCAAGATGATGTTAAAGCAAATAAAGGCGATACTTTCGTAGGCTTCTTAAATGGAGATGATTTTGTCATTGCTGGAGAAAAAAATAATGTTTACAAGTTAGTTTCAAATATTAAAAATGAGTTTAACGCTGTTGAAAAATTCATATATCAAGGAGAAGGATATAAACCAATAGAGTTAGGGATAGAAGATATTTACGGGGCAGAAAAACCCAAACTAATTCTTGATTATACCTCAATAGAAAAAGGGACACTGCTTAAAAGAAGAGAGGAGATTCTTAAAAACAAAGAAGTTAAAAGTGATAATAAAGATATAGGTTCTTATACATATGATGAATTAAGACACATGTTAGGAAGTAACGAACTTGACATAACTATAACAAGAGATCCTAACGGTGTACGTTTATCTGTTGGAAAAGGTAATAATCAAGAAGATTAGGTGTTATAATATCTGATATAGATACCTACAATAGAAATAGAAAGCACAGAACTATCATAGATTTACTTTTTATTGTTTTAGTATTATTTTTAATCATTATTTTCTTGAAAAGTACTGGAACAATATCTTCATTACTTTCAAGTTTTAATAACTCAATTACATCAACAAATTCTATTAACATTGAAAATATAAACATAACTACTAACAATACCATAATACCTGTAAATAATGAAAACATCACACAGTTAGATAACTACTCATTATCATTAATAAATAAAGACAGAGAAAAGTACGGTCTTAAACCTGTTGCTCTCTCAGACCTTTCATCTGCGCAACAACATGCTGATAGCATGCTGAGTAATTCGTATTTTAGCCATTGGGACTTATATGGTATGAAACCCTATATGAGATATACTCTCTTAGGAGGGAAAGGATATGTGCAAGAAAATATAGCAGTTGAAAAAAGTTCTTTATGTTCAAATATTAGCTGTGTAGGAAATATAAATGTTACAAAAGCAATAGCAAATATGGAGTATAGTATGATGTATAATGATTCTATATGCTGTAATAATGGGCACAGAGACAATATATTAAATCCAAACCACAATTATGTAAATATAGGTGTAGCATTTAACTCTAGCACAGTTTACTTTGTTGAAGACTTCACTAATAATTATATAAACTGGTCAAACGGATCTCCAGCTTATCTAAATACCAATGGAGTTTATCTTTTCGGTAACTTAACTGATGGACTATTAATAAACTCTATTTATATTTCATACGATAAACTGGTAAATTACACATCTTCTACAGTTCCTTCAGGTCCTTATAGTTTCGGTACGACTGTAGCTGGAATAGTACCTAAAAGTAATTACTACTATCCAAACTTAACTACAATAGTTGCAAATTATTATTATACAAAAAACAACACATTCAAGATAAATTTTGTTCTAAACTCATTAATCAAAAAATATGGTCAAGGCGTTTATACTGTAATAACCTCAGTTCAAAACAAAAGTACGGGCTCTACATTTATAGCTTCTGATTATAGTATCTTTATAAATAGCACTTATCAGTCATACATTCCCAGAAATGTATAATCTATCTCTTTTTATTTTTTGTTTTCTTTTTTGATAACTTTTTAGCTTTAACCTTTCCACTCCGTTTTGAAGTTTTTTTATATACTACTTTGTTTTCATCTTCTAAAAGTTCATTTATGTGAGATTCATCTACTGGTCTGTCATCCCCACTACTTTGTAAAGCCTCGCTCTCAATCATTCCCATTTTGAGCATATTCTCTACTTCCTGGGCCCTTCTCAAAGCCTTTATTTTTTTGTCATTATTTTTTGACAACTACTTCACCAAACGATAATAAAATATTAACCTATATATAATATACAAAAAGCAACTTGTATTTTAATATAATTATTAATTTACTAATTTTCATAAAATTATTTGGTAAGTTATTAATATTCTTTTGAAATAATATATTATGGGCTGATTTTTAAATGATAGAATTCAAAAAAGAACCTTATACTGTAGAAGAGAGTCTATCCTGTTTGAATATATTTATAAGAAAATGGTTTGAGTCAAAATACAAAACATTAACACCACCACAAAGGTATTCATTTAAGCTAATAAAAGAAGAAAAAAACATACTAATCACTGCGCCAACCGGAAGTGGAAAAACGTTTTCTGCCTTTACCGGAATACTCAGTGACCTGATGGATTTATCCGTTTCAAATAAATTAGAAGATAAAATTTATTGTATTTACATATCTCCTCTGCGTGCATTAAACAATGATATTTTCAGAAATCTAAATGAACCATTAGAACAAATATTCTCCAAATTATCAATACCGCTTAAGAAAATAACTGTCGGTATAAGAACGGGGGATACTCCTCAAAAAGACAGACAAGCAATGCTAAGAAAACCGCCAAATATTTTAGTTACAACTCCTGAAAGCTTGGCAATATTAATAAACTCTCCAAAGTTTTTAGAAAATATGAAATCAGTTAAATATCTAATAATAGATGAGATTCATGAGCTTGCAAACAATAAACGAGGTGTACATTTATCTTTATCAATCGAAAGACTTTCAGATTTAATAGGTCATAATTTTATTAGAATAGGATTAGGTGCAACACTTTCTCCTCTTGAAGAAGCAGCACGTTATCTTGTAGGTTACGATGAAAAAGGCAAGGAACGCGATTGTTATATTATAGATGCAACTTGGGATAAAAAAATGGAGTTTGTAGCAATGAGTCCCGTTAAGGATATAATGAATACAAAAGATGAACTCATAGAAAAAAATATTTATTCAATATTAAATGATATAATTAAAAAAAATAAAACAACACTGATTTTTACAAATACAAGAAGCGGAACAGAGCGTGTTTCATATAACTTGGAAAAAAGATTCAAGTATGGTGAGAATAAGATAGCTGCGCACCACGGCTCTTTATCTAGGGAAACTAGGTTAGGTGTAGAAGAACAATTAAAGTTAGGTAACTTGAAGTGCGTTGTATCATCAACAAGTTTAGAATTAGGCATAGATATAGGAACTATAGATAATGTAATACAAATAGGCTCTCCAAAAAGCGTAGCAAGAGCTATACAAAGATTTGGAAGAAGTGGACATAGTTTTAATGATGTAGCCGTAGGAGAGGTAATTGTTACTAATCGTGATGATCTCGTAGAATGTTCAGTAATGCTAGACGCTGCAAAAAAACACCATATAGATACATTTAGGACCCCAAAAAATGCACTTGATGTACTAGCTCAACATCTAATTGGAATGTCACAAAACAAAAAATGGACGGTAGAAGAAGCCTTAGCTGTAGTTAAGAAATCATATGCTTATAATACATTAGATAGAGCAGATTTCATATCTTTATTAGAGTACCTGTCTGGAATGTATGTCGGTTTAGAGAGCAGAAGAGTATATGCCAAAATATGGTATGATGAAAAAGAAAAAACAATCGGGAGAAGAGGCAAATTAACACGTTTAATATACTTTTTAAATTTAGGAACAATACCTGATGAAGTAGCAATAGATGTGATGGATAATCAAAATAAATGGATAGGGAGCATAGAGGAAGAGTTTCTTTCACGATTAAAACCTGGAGATATATTTGCCTTAGGCGGTAAAACATATCGATTTGAGTATGCAAAAGTAATGAAGTGTTATGTTGCACCAGCTCCTGGCGCAATCCCTACAATACCACCTTGGTACTCAGAGCAATTACCTTTAACGTATGAACTTGCAATCGAAATTGGAAAGTTCAGAGATGTTCTTTCCAAAGCAATTTTATCTAATAAGGTAAAAGGGAAAAAACAAAGTAAAAAAACAACTTTAGAGCTGTTATCTAAAAACATGTTGAAGCCAAATGAAGAAAGCAAAAAAATACTCGACTCAATGCCAATAGATAAAAATGCCAAAAATTCAATTTACAATTACTTTGCAGAACAACTTTTTTACTCAGGATATGTTCCTACTGATAAGTTAATTCTTATAGAAATGAGTTATGATGATGAGGAAGAGAGAGAAGTTATAATTTTTCATTCTTTGTTCGGAAGAAGAATTAATGATGCACTCTCACGTATTATTGCAATGGTCTTAAGCGAAAAATCAGAGTTAGAACTCGGCCTAAATATAAACGATAATGGTTTTGTCATAGGCCTTCCTGCAAAAAAATCAATAAGTAAAAAAATCATTGAAGAAACAATAACTGAAGTAACAGAAACAGACGCTCTTCATTTGTTAAAAGCAAACATCAAAAAAACAGAGATGATGAGGCGAAGATTTAGATATAATGCAGCTAGAAGTTTTATGATATTAAGAAATTACAAGGGCAAAAAAATCAGTGTAAGAAAGCAGCAAATAAACTCACAATTAATACTGAAGGCAGCAGAGGAGATAAGTCCTAACTTCCCAATAATAAAAGAAACATACCGAGAAATATTTGAGGACCTAATGGATCTTCCAAGAGCAAAACAAATCCTCTATTCTATAAGAAAAAATGAAATAATAACAAAAGTAATCAAAACAGATGTACCTTCTCCATTTTCACACATGATGATAACAATGGGAGAAGCTGATGTTATATTAATGAAAGATAGAAGAAGGCATCTACGTGAGTTAAGACAACAAGTGCTAAAGAAAATAAGCAAAAGCGGATATCTATGATAATAAATAAAGATATAAAAATAATTGAAGGTTTACCAATTATTTACATAAAATCTTTATCTGCAATTGTATGTTCTGATTTACATTTAGGATATGAAGGGATTCTTGCAGATTCAGGGACATTTCTTCCAAAAAGGAACTTATCCCATATACTTAAACTTCTTACAATCGCAAAAGAAAAAACGAAAGCTACGACACTAATAATAACTGGAGACATAAAAAATGATTTTTCAAAAGTACATAATGAGGAGCTAAACGAATATTTAGAGTTAATAAACTATGTGAAATTAAAACTTAAAATAGAAAATATTCAAATAATAAAAGGTAATCATGACAACTTTATTGATTCAATAAATAAAAATCATATTAAAATATACTCAAAAGAGGCAAAATTAGGTGAGTTTACTTTTATTCATGGGTCTGAACTGCCACTTACAAACTCATTTTCATTTATTATAATGGGGCATGTGCACCCCTCATTATTTCTCATATCAGAAACTGGGAAAAAAGAAAAACTTAAATGCTTTTTATATGGAAAAAATAATAAAAATCAAAAAATATTAGTGATACCAGCAATGAGTTACTTCGCAGAAGGATTGAGTGTAAATCTTGAAAGAGTAGATAAAATGGCTCCAATATTCAAAGAAATATTTAATATTGATAAGTTAGAAGCATTATGTATAGGTGAAGACGAAACTCTTGATTTTGGGAATATAGGAGATCTTAAAAAATTGGTGAAGTGAATGTTGAATATCTTAACTCATGAAATTTTAATTTATACTGACGGTGCTTCTAGAGAAAATCCGGGTAAAAGTGCATCAGGGTACTTAATAATTGAAGGAAAAAAGGAAACTTTAGAAACATTTTACAATGGTATTAAAACAAATAATGAAGCAGAGTATATCGCTGTTATTGCAGCATTAAAAAAACTTATAAATGAGGATAAAGACAGCTTTCCAATAATTCTTTACTCCGATAGTGAACTGATGATTAAACAACTAAATGGAAAGTACAAAGTAAAAACCTTAAAACTAATCCCTTTAAAAGAAGAAGTAATTAATTTATCAAAAAAATTCATGTCCTGCAAGTTTCTTAATGTTCCTAGAGAAAATAAAAACATCTCAAAAGTGGATTATGCATTAAATGTGCTTTTAGATTCTATAGAAAAAAGTAAAGATTGAATTTGTTTTACTTATTTAATTCCATTTGAAATTAAAAAATCAATACATAAACTATTTATACTTTTTAATAGTTAATACCTATATTAAACGTGTACCTATGGCAGATTCATCAAAGTCAGAAGAGCCTAAGAAAGAAGGAACTAGGATAAAAGCTGCAAAAGATTTCTATGACGAAGCCGGAAAGTCATTTGAAAATAATGATTTTGAACAATCAATAGTCCTTTATACAAAAGCTATCAACGCAGATCCTAATTATGCTAGTGCATACTTCAACAGAGCTCTTTCTTATGCAATAGTGAATAAATACAAAGAAGCCACCCGCGATGCAGAGAAGGTATTATCACTAGAGCCTGAAAGCTACGATGCACCTTATGTAATGGGAATAATCTCAGAATATCAGCAAGATTATACGGGCGCAAAGGAGTGGTATGAATTAGCTATAAAAAGAAACCCCGAGTATCAGCAAGCAAAAGCACGTCTAGATCAATTAAAAACCAAACTAGATAAGGCATCAAATTCAGATAGATCATCAAATATTTCAGAAGTATCTACTTTAAACTCCGACAATACAACTCCTGCAATCCAATCAAATACTACAGAAGTTTCTGATGGCCAAATCAAAAAAGTAAAGTGGCATAAATCAAACATAACCTTTAAGGACGTAGTAGGCATGAAAAAAGAGAAGAAGCTTATTTATGAAAATATAATACTTGCAATAAAGAAACCAGAGCTTCTTAAGGCATATGGTAAGAAGTTAGGACTTGGCGTAATCTTTTACGGACCTCCTGGTTGTGGTAAAACCTACTTTGTAAATGCAATAGGTGGTGAAACAAATTCTAATGTCATAATAGCAGCAATTAATGAAATTGTCGATATGTACGCTGGTAATACTGAAAAAAATATGCACGCTATTTTCGATCAGGCAAGAAAAAATACACCTGTAGTTATATTCTTTGACGAAATCGATGCTCTTGGAGGGAAACGTGAAGGTGGAGGAGAACAACAAAGTTTCATGAGAACTGCAGTTAATCAATTTCTTCAGGAAATGGACGGTGTAGAGAAGAATCCAGAAGGGGTTTTCGTAATAGGTGCAACAAACCAACCTTGGGATATTGATCCAGCGCTAAAGAGGAGCAAGCGTTTTGGTGAAACAATATACATACCCCCTCCTGATTATAAAACAAGAAAGAACGCATTTATGTATAATACTAGGAAGATGCCTTTATCTAGAATAAATTTTGGTAGATTAGCTAGAGCAACAATGGGTTTTTCACAAGCAGATATAGAAGAAATTTGCGATAAAGCAGCTCTAATTCCAGCAGCTGAAGAAGATAGGACTGGAAAAAGAAGAAAAATAAAGATGAAGGATTTCTTAAGAATGATTAAAACTCATGGAAATACATTAGATGAATGGTATGCTATGATAAGAAAAGAAATAATAAGTAAAACAGAAACACAGGTTGTAGACGGCAAAAAACAGACAACAGTCAAGGAGGGTAAATTAAGTTCGGAAGAAAAACAAAAGTATAAGGCATTAATAAAAGATGTAAAAAGAAACAGCAGCGGTTGGTATAAATCACTTAAAAAGTTCATACGTTACGTATCAATAAATCTATTTTAAATATTCTCTATTATCAAATAGTATATATTTAAATACTTACTTTTTGTATAGTTAATTGTTGATTGCTCAATGAAAAATAAATTGCCATTAAAATTTTTATTTCTATTAATTATTCTACTTCTTAGTTTTTCTGTACCTTTTATTTTTTCATCTAGTGTTTATACTCCATCCGTAATGCTGAATGATAATGTAAGCAACTCTATCACATCTAATGTTCCGGTGTTCAATACATTTGTATTTTCTACATTCACTTCTACTATATTATCAGAAAAATCATATTATCAAAATCAACTTCCTGCAATAATAAATATGTCAAATAATACGATGTTGCATTTCCAAGCTGTTTGTAGTTTTACAACTGGCTCAACTGTACATTACTATCAAAATTATACTATTAATATAGGATCTACTGAACCATGTGGTACTAATTATACAGCATTGTCAGGCTCCTTATCGATATACTATACGAACGGAACATTAGACTCTCAATTAATAACTACAGCTTCTAATACCCCTCCTATACAAACTAATTACTCTTCAGGTGGAAGCGGATTGGTATCTGCGTATAATATATCCTCTATTATTAATGGTTCTTCTACTACTGGTAATCCTCAGGCAATCTCACAAGCTTATTCTGATTTAATAAATGAAGCAATAAACGGGACATATCCTAACACCTCTTCGACAACAATCTCAAATCAAATTCCTATAACTCCTACAACTTTAAATATACCTCAACAAACTTTAGTTATACCTTTAAAAAATGGTCAACAGCTGATAATAAATATACCTCAAATTTCAGAACAGATGAATGTTAGTAGCGCAATTCAAACAGCATTTGAATCTTCTATTCAATCAACAGTTGATGAGGCAATGCAACAAGCCTCTGCAAATTTGCAAACCGCCATACAATCTGATATACAATCATCTTTGCAATCAACTTTAGGTAGTTCACAGGAAACATCTGGTTTTGGATCTGAACTGTCGGGTTATGTTTCATCTCAAATGAGTACAGCTTTGGAAAATGAAATATACAGTGCTCTTTCAAATCAAATAGGCCAAAATATAACATCACAAACAATCCCACAACTTACATCAATTCTTCAAACAACAATATCAGCTAACTTACAATCACAAGTAAACACATATGTTTATCAAGGAATATACTCACTTGAACCAACTATGAGTTCTTCAGCGGTACAGTCCTTAGCAGACTCAATAACACCTTCTGTTGTTGCTGGTATTGATTCATCACTTAATAATCTAATAACGCCATCGTTTTACCAAAACTCGGGGTCAGTAATCTCCCCTCAATTATTAAATACAATCTCTTCTGAAGCTAGCAGCTCAATAATAGGAAGCACCACTGGATATATTGGAAGTTATGTAACTACAAATGAACAAAATATACTTCAACAAATTCCAAACATTATTCCAAATCAGCAATTTTCATCAATAATCTCTTCGGCAGTAACAACAAACTTGGACAGCTCCTTGCAAAGTTCATTGCAAAGTGTTTTCAATGGCCAATTTCAAAATATTATTCAAAATAATATACAAAACACCCTTTCTGGTTTACCCTCAACACTACCTTCTGAGTTGACATCAGCAGAGGTTCAAAGTCTATCATCTTCATTATCCTCTTCATTATCACAATCACTATCTCAATCTTTAGGTTCCTCTCTTTCACAATCATTATCGCAGAACTTAGCTCAAGGAATTTCTCAAGATATATCTCAAAGTCTATCCTCTTCATTATCACAATCGATTAGTCAATCTGTATCTCAATCATTTTCCCAAACACTTACACAAAATTTAGGTCAAAGTTTATCGTCGTCATTATCACAATCATTATCACAATCATTATCGCAAGAGCTATTAGGAGTAGTTCCTCAAGAGTTGTCATCCTCTTTCTCAAGTTCCATAGAGCAGCAGCTCTCACCTCTGATTGGGCAATCTTTAGCATCACAGATTGGAAGCAATATTCAATCAGGTATTGAACAAAGCATTGCTTCAAACTTACAACAAAGTTTAACTAATGGTTTTGAACAAAATATTCAAAACTCTATAAGTTCGCAGATTCAAAATAACGTATACCCTCAATTACAAGGGGACATTTACAATAATATGAATAATTATTTACAACAACAACTTCCACAGAGTATAAGCTCTTCAATTAACAGTGCAATTTATCAAAGTCTTCAAAGTAACCTACAAAATTATATATCACAAGACGTATCTCAAACAATCCAAAACTCATTACAAAACTCATTATCCTCTACACTTTCACAATCACTATCACAAAACTTAGGATCTGCAATAACATCTTCATTAACACAATCTCTTTCACAGTCTCTTTCGCAATCACTTTCACAATCATTACAAAATGGTTTAAGCGGTGGTCTGTCACAGTCAATTGGACAATCATTAGGTCAATCATTAAGTTCAAGTTTATACTCTACATTTTCAACAGAACTGCCTTCAGCTATTTCATCATCATTAACATCTGGAATAACATCCTACATAGGTCCTGCAATATCCTCTAGTATTGGTCCATCATTGGCTTCATCGATTGATTCTTCTCTTTCAGGAGCTCTTCAAAACTCAATCTACAATGGTTTTGCAAACGGTCTAACAACACAGCTACCATCAACATTGGAAACATATCTGGGTAACTCAATATCATCGAGTATTTTATCAAGCATAAGTTCATCAATAAGCTCTGCATTATCCCAATCTATATCTGGCATTCTTCCTAACTCTATTTCATATATCGCTTCGCAAGCAATAACGAGCAATATAGACAATATTGTTAATGGTATAGGAAATGGCATAGGTTCAGCAACATTTTCTTCTACAACTATAACCTCAATATCAAATGGAATCTCTCTTTCTATAAGCCAGGCAGTACCGTCTGCATTATCCTCTGCATTATCCAGCGAGTTGTCAAATTATCTTCCTGGTTCTCTAGGGAGTTCTCTAGGTCAGTCTATAGGCCAATCACTTTCTTCAGCTGTAGTATCCTCTCTTAGCGGTACATTCGGTTCAGTTTGGTCAAACTCCGGCACAAGCACAGCCTCAGCTATGACCTCATCTTTATCAACAAATCTTCAATCAGGTGTAACTAATTATATAAGTTCTCTTTCAGGTACAATTCAGCAATCTCTAAGTACATATTTATCAAACGGACTTTCATCATATTTATCCGGTGAGTTGTCTAGCTCTTTGCAATCCTTACTGGGTAATAATGCCGCACAAGCAATACAGGTAGCATCAACTGTTTATAATGCATACTCCGATTACTCCTCGTACTTCCAAGGTTCTTCATCTTCAATGGCTACCTCACTACTTTCAACTAGTTGGCTTTCGATTTGGGGCGTATTAGCTACGGGCAACTTTCCATTAGGTGAGTCCTTTACAACAAATTATGCTGGAGCACAAAACGATAAAATAACCCAAACCACAAGTTCTACTTATCAGAGTTCTCCTATAGATACCATATACTCTGATAACATTAAAAATTCTCAAACATATCTTGTATGTCCTACTACTGCTCTAAACGGTCCTTCAACAGATCTATTTACAAATACTGGTTCATTTGTGGGAGGAAATCAATGTATAAATCCTGTAAATTCATTAACATCACAACTTCAAATAACGACATATGTTCATGATAGATTTTTTGTGCCTTACTCCTCTGTAGGTGGAATTACAATAACAAATCCTGGTTTTACTTTATCTGATGTTATCTCTTATACTCCTGAGGTTGATGGTGAGTTATCTAATGGTTTTTCAACCCAATCTTATATCTTTCAAGATGTTCCATCATTTGCACAACATGCATTATGGACCTGGAGTACTCCCTATCCTAACTTTGCCAATGCAAAATCAACATCAGCAACATATACCAACGCATACCAATTTCTTCCTCTAATTGTCTGTAACTATCAATTCACCTACTCAGTCACTACCACATTAAATTGGATAAAAAACATAGATATACCATTTGAGTTTTTGGGCAAAAATGGAGAAGTAACTAATATCGGAACTCCTATACTGCCTGATCTTACCTTTAATTTTAACATATCCTTAAAAAATCAAAATGGAAATGCAGAACCAAACCTTACTAATTTCAGATATCCTTTAATCTCTCCATTCCATTACTCCACACCACAAAATACTTTAGAGCCATTCCCAATTACACTGCAAGGAACATTCATTGCTGCATACAACTCATTAGGAACTGCACCCTATGGCAGTTATGAATTCAATAGAACCGGAGAAGGAATAAACACTAACACACAAGATGCATATCCATTTATGTCATCTAACGATCAAATGATCTCAATAGCTTCACTTCCAAACGATTATATCTACGTGTTATACCTGAATAAATCTAAGGCAGGAAATTTATCATTAATTTCACAACAAGGAAATTATGACAACAACTATGCTAACTTAACAAACTCCAATCTAACGAATACCTCAACTATTAATACCTCTAAACAATCAATATCCTTACAAGGCTCAACTCCTACAATAACTGCAACATTTAATCCAGCAACAAGACAGATACTTATTCAAGGAACAGGATTTATCCCTACACAAACCGGATATATTATTTATTATATAGTTCCAGATGTCGGATCACTTCCATCACCGAGTGTTTATATGGCAAATGGTGAACAAATTGTCCAAACAGGAACCGCAGCTGACAACATAGGAAGTTCTGGAACATTTACAAAGCAAATAACATTGCAAAGTTCTCTTACTAATTATCCATATGCAATCTTTATTGAAGAAAATATAAATGGTGGCTTAAGTTCAAACTATTATTATTCAAATTATCAAGTAATATCCTCCTCTCCATCAATAGTTGTATCCTACTCTAGCGGTTCAAGTATATTTAATGTTCAAGGTCAAGGCTTCACTCCAAATAATGCAGTAACTCTGCAATATGAGATAACCTCTACTACAAGCAGCGGCGGATTTATTCCTGGAGTTCCAGATACTTACGGAACAACAACAGTTGAGTCTGACAGTACAGGAGGTATTCAAGGATCACTTCCTGTGTATAGTCTACCTCTTGAATCATATAACGCAATAATTTATGGAATTGATAAATATACTGGGAGTTCGAGCAACAGAGTTACAATAACAATAAACTCAAATATACCTTCTTCATTATCTCCGAATATAAACTCAGTTTCTATTTCACCATCAACAAATGTAGCAACAATATCTGGAACAGATTTTATACCTAACTCCTACTCTATTCAATATGATATATTTAATTACAAAGATATATACCAAAATAATGGAGGAGTTCCATCACCATCTTCAGCTTGGGGTGTGCAAAGTCAAGAGTCATCAGTAGGAGTAGTATCTTTTGGAGGAATAACTCCAGTACAATCAGGCACTATCTCATCAAGCTCAGTAAACTCCCAAGGAAATATCAATGCACAAATATCATTAAAACCTTCATTAACTAATTATCCATATGTTCTTTTAATACGAGATGTGCCTAGCTCTTCTAACTTTAATTCACAAGGAAATTTAGTAAATTACTTCACAAATTATGCATTAATAACTCCTACCCCTACTATATCTGCTCAATACAACGCCCAGCAAAATACCATTTCTGTAACAGGGACAAATTTCGCTCCTAACAATGCAGTATCATTAAGTTATGAAATTTTATCTACCTCCTCTTCTGGTGGATTCTTACCCGGTGCACCTCACATTTATGCAAATACAAAAGTAATATCCTCTAAAACTGGAAGCATAACAGCAACACTTCCTGTTTATGTGTCCTCAAATTCATATATTGCATCAATTACTGCTATAAATTCATATACAGGAACCGCAAGCAATAGGGTAAATATACAAATAAGTGCTTCAAGTACAAAAGAAAAATCATTAGGAACTTATGAAATAGCTGTTTTCAGGGTTATCAATAACACTTATTTCAACGCTACTATACCTTTACCAAGCAACGATATCTCTTGTAGTTCAGAGTCAAGTTGTCAAAGTACTTGGAATACAGAATGGAATAATTACTGGTCAACAATAATAGATAAAGGTGGTGGAAATATAAAACAAGTAGGGAACATTCCTCTAAATATAAATGACATAGTTAATCCAACATCTGATTATCGTGCATTTAATTTGTATAATATTTCATTAGATTATCAAGGAGATATATTCATAGCAAGTACAGAGACTTATCAAGGTCAAACCTCCTCTTTAATAATGAAGTATGTAAATAAAAATCAAGTCTCTCCAACAGCTGGCACTTTAAATACTCTTTACTGCGCCTCTATAATATGTTTAATTCCATCATTTAATTATGAAGATACTATAAACAACGGCCAGTTAAATGAGATTGCAGTTTCTCCAAATGGTGCTCAGGTTTATCTTGCTTCCCCATCAATAGGTGCTATATATGTATTCAGTGGAAATGATCTATCATACGATAGCACTATAAACTTAGGTTTCTATAAAGACTCTTCAGGTGCTCCTCCTAGCACATCAACATCTTCAGATTCAAGTACTCCAGCACTAGCAACATTAAATATTTATTACTGGTTAGACAACGGAGGACTTTACGGACAAACGCCTAGCTGGCTAAGTAATTATAACTTCCAACCTACATATGATTTGGATAAAAATGCATTCCATAGACCTCTAGCGATACGAGATATAAACGGATATCTTTATGTACTTGATAACTGGGCAGGTATTATTGGCTATCCTACACAAGGGAGTACTACATACTCTAGTATATTTTCATCAGCAGCTCAAGGAATTTACTTTAACATGTTAATGCTCCGTGTAATAAACTCAACAGGCTATGATGTACCAATACAACCAACTAACTTTAACGATATGTTCCAACAAGACACATGCGCTATAGCTAATCCTTCAGAATCAAGTACCTGTTATGCAAATGTTCCACCTAGCAGTTACTGTACACAAGCGGCTCAGAACAGTGGCACTTCTTGTATACCTGTACCCGTTACTTCATTAGGAAGTAGACTGTACTGTACACCCGGCTCAATTTTTAGTCAACAAAGTCAGTATCAATTCCAATGTGTTTCATCAGGTACACTGTCCCCTACATATTATCAAACGGCATCATCTTCATTATATCCATCAAACACATTCCCTCCATACGGTTGGATACTGAGTGCGGTTGTTTCTGGATATAATGGCGGTAATACTCATGATTCACTTTCATTATTCGGAGCTTCACAGTACTACCTTACATCAACACAAAAATGGCTTCTATCTGGTTACTCATCTGAAGAAGGGTACTATCCTATAGGTCCAGAGATGCCGCCTCTAGAGTGTAAATCAGGTTTTACCTCTAATTCCTGCGTAGTACCACAATTAGAAGGAGTAGGTTTTTCAATAAATTACAACAACACAATAGCTATACTAGCTGATGGAGGAACTGGAAATCCTTCCGGATCAATAGCAAATTTGAATTATGGAGAGTTAATAATCTCAAGATTTAATATATTCAATTATACAAATGTAGGAGGCGGAGTTAACTTTGTATGTTACTCAGGTATTCCTATATCGTTAGCTAGTGGCGTTGGTCCTTGCCAAATAGATCCTCAATTATTTGGTGGAAAAGCGCCGGGTCTACCTATCTTGAGTCCGCCTATATATCTAGAAAATAATCCATTTAATTATTATGAGTCATTAGGCGCTCAAAAGGTATTCCAGTATGCAAATAATTTATACTCAACATATACTAGCGGAAAGGGCAGTCCTTCTGCAGTCGAGAGCAGTAATTATAATCAACAATGTATAAATGAGGTCACTAATGGCCTTACTCCTACCAACTGTGTGAATGGTTATCCTACCTCACTTCCATTAACTAGCATAACTAGTGGAATAACCTCTGTTAGTGTTTCAAATCCAATTCCTCCATCTGTTCCAGTTCTTGAAAGTAGTATAAGCGGTTTTAGTATAGTTCCATACGCATATCAAACAACAATGAAAGAAAGTTGGACAAACTTCCAGTTAATAGGAGGATTGCCATACTGTCCGGACTCATTACCTCCTATATATTATCAAGAGACAAAGGTGAATTATGGATATATACCTACAGCACAAGAAACATCATCTGCATTAGCTGCACCAATAGAAGGTGGAAAAAGTTATCTTTCTTATGAAAACGCATATCAATCTGGGTATTACGTACCAAATCTTTCTGACATAGGCGTTTATTTATCTCCAGAAATCTTCTTAAATGTAAGCAGCAACAGATTGTTCTCTAGTCTGTATGTAAATGCAACAGAATCTCCAAATACAAATAAGCAATATATCCTCAATGCAACTCAACAATTAAACTTTATAATAAACTTCAATAAAATAGGAAGTAATATGGCTTTAGAAACTATCACATCAAAGGTTGTTTCATTAACAACTCCGTCTGCATCAAATCTTCCATATACAAATAATGTACCTATAAATGTAGGTTTAAGTTATACTCCATTATTAGTTCCGCCTCCAGGTTTTGGCACTATTAACTTATTCAATTGGTATCAACAAATAGTTTATGATAGTCCTATACAACTTTATCTGAATGGTTCCTATGGCAACATACCATATGGTTATCACAGATTAATTTATGTATTTAAAGATAGATTTAACAATACTATATACGCTCCGATAGATGCAGATATAGCTAGATTAACTACAATTAACTTGAATGTAACTCCTGTTGTAGATCCAGCAAATGCCAATGAAACAACACTTACAATAAATGGTATTGCTGGTTATTACTCTGTAAATGCTCTTGGTAACAACTTCTATCCATTAACAAATGGCAATGTCTATTTGTATTATGGTCAAAACATAAATTATAATGGCATAAACTCAAAATTAACATCAGGGCCTGATAGTCTATACCAAACAGAACTTTGTGCTTTTGGAACTCCTGGTTCTCCTGGGTATCCTTCACAATGTTCACTTGCAGATCCACTTGATCCGTCTCAGCAAAATTACGGTGATATAATAACATACAGCCCTCAATTTATGAGTAATGGCCAGTGCCCTACAGCACAACAAAGCATAATCAACATACAACAATCAAATTGTAATATCTACACAAACGCAATATGTCCTACCGGTTCCCAAGGCCAAACTCAATACTGTGAGCCGATCTCAACAACTGGAAATGGAATATGTACTAGTCAGTTAGGACTGATGGATGTAGCAAAAACTAATAATAACGGCCAGTTCTCATACACAACAACTGCATGTGGAATATCACAAGTCCAAATAACTGCAGAGTATTATGGTTATCCTAGCCCAGAACCTACATTGGCACAACAGTCTTACCTACCAAATGCAGCTAATCCTTCTTCGACACAATATGTTACTTTTAGTGTTTATAATTATTCATGGATGCCAAATCAAACTATAACGTTGGCACAAATAGGATTATTTGAGCTTTCATATGGAGATTTAAGTTTATTAGGGGTACTATCTATAATTACAATAGTCGTCCTCTCAATAATTTTAAGGAAAAGATCTCATAAAAGAAGAGTTAATAAATCAAATAAAAATTCAAAGGGAATAAACAAACGTTTACGAGGCAAGAAATAAAAATTCTAAAGATTACTCTTCATCATCTTCGTCTTCTTCCCAGTCTTCGTCTGAGTCATCTTCGTCTTCGTCGTCCCAGTCATCGTCGTCTGAGTCGTCTGCTAACTGCTTTTTAGCTATAGGGTACTTCATTACCATATAATCACCGTACTATTCAATAGGTATTATAAACAAACTATTTAAACCTATTGTATTTTATTCTTTACAAAAATTCATACAAAAAAGTTTTAAAAAACATAAAACATCAACAAAGATATAAAAAGCACAAACTATATAATTATTGAAAGTAAAATAAATGAATACGGGCTTGTGGCGCAGCGGCAGCGCGCCCGCTTTGCAAGAAAAACTTTTAGAAAAAGTTTTATCAAAACCAAAAAAGCGGAAGGTCGCGGGTTCGAATCCCGCCAAGTCCATAAAACTTCTTCTTAAGAAGTTTTATCAAGAAGCTCTTGAGCATCTAAGATAACTATATTTGTATTAAACTATACTTAATGAAAAGGTTGTTCAGAAAGATTACTTTCTATATTTATTACGGCTCAAATACAAAAAACAAAGAAAGCATGACCAAGTACATATATAAAATAAGTTTTCTAATCTTCACTTAGGTGTACATATCCCTAAGTCAACTAATACGGATCTCCAAGTTTGCCTGTGTCTGCAGATTTCTTGTACCTTTTTATGAAATTCAGAACGACTATGGTAGTATGCTTGTCGTATCTTTCTAGGTATTTGCGGAGTTTTTTCTTATTTATTCTCTTTAGTAGCTCGTTGTAATCCTGAAGTGGCAACTTCACTTTATAGTAGAATAAATCTATGAGCGTCTTTTCCGGGTCCGATACAGGCACTTCTAATGTACCATATTTGACTATGTCAAATCCAAAGAAATACTTAGCTGGGATGTGATGAACAAAGATAGTTTCCTTCATATCGCCAAATATATATCTAGAGGAGACACGGACATTCTTAATGGTAATAATATCTGGTCTAGAATTTTGTGTCCAAAGCTCTCTTATAGTCAGTGCAGACAGCAGTCCATAGTAAAATGGACTGTATGCAAAACCTACCACCATACTATCATTTTTGAATGTATATGCACCTTTTTTAATTGCGTACAGCTTTCCACTTCTCTTCATATATGCAATGATTCTTGTAAGATTTGTCGTTTTCAGCTTTTTGTTTTTAAAATATAACTTAATGTCCCTATGTGTGAACACAGGGTAGTTTGAAAAATGATTAATTATCTCTTTTACTATTGTCATTCAACCACTTCTTTATTGTATTTACCATCATATCAAATGTTGGAGGCAGACCCGCGATTATTAGATGTCCTAAACTGTTTATATTTGGTGGGGGATTTCCGTCTATCTTCTCAATTAATTTTTTTAGCCGTTTGACTGTATTCGCATTACCTTTACCAACAAGAGAAATAAGATAGTAGATATCATATAAATCTTGTACTTCAGTTTGCTTAATTTTTTCTAAACTACTCAATTTATTTTCATAGGCATCTATCTTTTCATTAAGCAGTTCTAATGGGCTCAGAGATAGAACAACAATTTTGCTACCATCAATTTTTGTGTAATCAAATTCTTTTCCATTTTTGTATTTGAAGTTGATATCAATTTTCATTTTTGTGTTGGATTCTACTAAAAAATGCATTGTGTCTGTTGCATTTTCATATCCTTTTTCTTTTATCAAAAATCCAGAATCTTTCAAGAATTCTGAAAGCTTTTTGTAGTGCTGCATTTTTTCTTCAGTAGTTTTCGCATCGAGATAGAAGTCCATGTCTCTAGAGAATCTATTTCCACCATGACATCTCCATATCGAAGTGCCACCGTGAAATACCAAGTTGTTGTATCTGCTATACAAGAGTTCTACTAGAATATCCTCTAATTTTGCTTTTTCTATCTGTGTATGATCCCTTATATTCATATAATCATAACTACTTTTCATTACAATTTTATGTAATAATATACATTTATACATTTAAATATCTTGCTATTGATGGCGATGTAGTGGGTATGCATTGTCTAAGGCAAATCTTTAAAGAAATCACCAAAAACTCCGAGATACGATAAGGTTGTCGGTGTGAATTAAACCAAGTCCATAAAACTTCTTAAAAAGAAGTTTTATCAAGAAGCTGAAGAAAATTTCGGTGACAAATCCGCAAGCTGATCCTGAATATTACTGAGACAATTAAGTTTATTAGAAGTAGGTATTATTATAATATCCTTCATAAAAGGAAAATATTTAAATATATTATCCTTTATAATACACATATGGATTCTGCTTTAGTAAAAGACTACATTCTAGAGTGGCTAAGCAAAACACTTGAAGAAGGCGTAGAGAGAGATCTGATTGTATCAAATATCAGTAGTAGAGCCACCGTAATTGTGGGACCTAGGAGGGCAGGCAAAACCTATTTTTTATATCAAATAGCCCAAAAAAACAAACGGGAAGACGTCCTGTATCTAAACTTTGAGGATACTCGATTACGTAACCTACGTTTTACAGAGATTAGAGAAATAATACGGTTATTCATAGAGCTTACTGGAAAGAAACCAAGAACTCTATTATTAGACGAGATACAGAATATGGATAAATGGGAAATAGCCACAAGAGAACTCCTAGATCTTAAAGAGCATACAATATTTATTACTGGATCTTCATCTAAGATGCTTAGCAAAGAGATAGCCACACAGTTAAGGGGCAGAGCGCTGATTTACTTGATGCTTCCTTTTAGTTTTTCCGAATATCTAAAAGCTAAAAAAGTAAGCGGTGGCATTGAGATAACGCGAGACAATGCGGCAAAAATAAGGAACAATCTTAAAGAATATCTGGAATGGGGTGGCTTTCCAGAAGTTGTCATCGAAAATAAAAACAGAGAGCTTATTCTTAAAGAATATTACGACCTTATATTATTCAAAGATATAATTGAAAGAAATTCAATGAAGAACATATCTTTGGCCAGATTTTTGCTTGAGCAAATGCTACAAAATTTTTCAAAAGAAATCAGCGTAAATAGCATAATGAAAAAAGCGGAAGGAATAAGCCTAAGCAAAGACACCACATACGAATATGTAGATAAGACACAGGATTCTGTTGCTATTTTCTTTCTTAATCGACTGTCAGTCAAAGCTAGGACAAGAGAGAGTTGGCCCAAAAAAGTATATGTGTGCGATACTGGCTTGACTAAAGCCGTAAAGTTCTCAAGCGATATCGGCAAGCTTATGGAGAACTGTATATTTCTTGAATTGATGCGACAGACAAATAAACTCCCATTTTTGAGGCTCTTCTACTGGAAAGATACTTCACAATTGGAAATTGACTTTGTGCTAAAGGAGTCCGACAGAATTAAAGCACTCATACAAGTAACACATGCAGTTTCCTTGGATGAGATAGACAAAAGAGAAATAAATGCATTGCTTCATGGTGCTGAAGTTTTAAATTGCAAGAATCTTATAATAATTACGTGGGATTATAAGGGTATAATCAAAATTGATAAGAAGAGTATAGAATGCATTCCATTGTGGGAATGGCTTTTAACTAAGAAATGACTAATAAAAACTTTTTACGAAAAGTTTTATCAAAAAGTCTGGGTGCGTAACCTTTTTAGGAAAAGGTTCATCAAAAACTCTAGGCGCGGTTACAGCTAGAACTGCACCTATTTCAAAAACAACAAACCGTTTTATTGCTAATTTTTTTGAAAGACAAGTACATAATGGGTATCAATAGTTTGTTGTTTAATAAGTGCAAGACCTTGCCTTTTGAATTTACTAATTACATCTTCTTCTAACAGTCTAATCGACAAAGGTGGACCAGATACGGTATTTTCTTTTTTCCAATCCAAATCAATATAATACCCTCCATCTTTCAAAACTCTTTTTATTTCACTTTCATATCCTATCGGGAGATCATGAAATGAGTTTGCAGTAAATACAAAATTCATAGTATTATTTTCAAACGGCAAAGAATTGCTAGAAACTTTAGTCACTTCAATATTTTTCATATCAGATAAATTTTTCTGCATTGCACTTATTGCCTCTTCAGAAACATCTACGCAATATAATGTTTTTACGTTTGTACTAATGAGCTTTGCAAATGAACCACCTCCAGCACCTAAATCTACTCCTTTATTTCCACTCAAGTATTTTCTATTATCCTCAATAACCTTAACAAATTCCTTTTCTATAATCCGAAAAGCGTTAAAGTGATGCTTATATATATTACCTGCTTCTTTTTTTGACATACTAATAACCTATTATTAATTAGAAAATTAATAAATTTAATGTACGTATTATAATCATGAACTTAATAATAATATATGGCCCTCCTGCGGTAGGTAAGCTTACTGTTTCAAATGAACTTGCA